>JAHEHE010000007.1 GCA_024644725.1 Flavobacteriaceae bacterium
GAAAGTATCACCAATCCAAATTGACAAACAATTTTTTTGAAAAGAAATTAAAAGTGAAAGCCACTACGCGAAATTGGAAAACTGTTTTAAAGTTGTACGAGCTGAGTAAATAAAACTACCGACAACAATGTGCAAAATGTTCAATATGGCTAAGCGCAACTTTCTCCCTTCGGTCGGTGATCCTCCATATTTGGAGTTGCGAGAAAAAAGCTGAACCAATTGAAGGATTACCTCCCTTCGGTCGGTGATCCTCCAAGGGAGGGACTTAAGACAAATCCTTAAAAACGCTGACGCATTTCAGATTTTTTGTTTCGACCCCTTATGAAAGTAAACTTTCAACGGGCTCGAAACAAAAAATCCTTTTGAACTTCCGTTCAAAAGGATTTGTCTTGTCGGGGTGAGAGGATTTGAACCTCCGACCTCCACGCCCCCAGCGTGGCGCGCTAACCGGGCTACGCTACACCCCGAAATAAAATGGGACGACAAAGATAATTTTGTAATCCGTTTAAAACAATAAAATTTTAAATTATTTGACCTTGCCTTTCCCGGGAGAGGGCATTAGTCCTTCACTCCTTCAAACAAAATTTTATAGACCTTGCCCACCGCCCAGTTGCCGGCTGGGAAATAGAGAGCAAAGAATAAAGACATGGCCAGAGAAAAGTTGCGGATATTGAAGAGCCTGTCAAGTATGTTGTGAGGATACGCATAGGAAGTCTCAAGGGCATATCCGGCAAATTCAAGAAAGCCCATGGCCACCAATCCGTAAGCATATTGCTGAAAAAACGGAAGGCCACGCAACAGGAGCGAGATCGGAACCATGTAGACAAGATAAACGGTAAATACCTGCCACCATTGAGCGAACCTGGCGATTTCTGATTTGGCGCCAATATAATTCATGACCAATCCCCAGGCGAAATAAAAGATGAGATATACCAGGATCAGTTTGGGATCGACAAAAAGCTTAGACTTGGCGTAGGATATAAAATCTTTCATTTTTAAATGGCTACTGCATAGGCTCCGAATCTACCGTGATGACTGATCGAACAGGGTTTGAAGATGCCCTTGCATGCATCAGTCAGAAAGGGAAGACCATTCGTGTCCTTTTTAAATTCAATTTTATCGGATCTCAAGGTGGAAGTGGCACAAATGGAACGAACCAGGGCATCTATCGTTTTCTCTCGCACCTTATTTGCGGAGTCCGCTGACACCTCCTCGCTATGGATCATAAAATCCTCACGACCATCAATCGCCGTGGTATGCACAAAATCCTTAGAAAAGATAGAATTTGTCTGATAAACCTGATCGCCCACCTCTACTCTACCCCTGAATCTTCCTTGAGCATCCAGCTCATAGTCTCTATCAAAAGAGCACCTGAAACGAATGGGGTTCAAAGCACGGGTCAAATATTTTCTAAAATGCAGCTTATAGGCGCTTTCCTTCATCGACCATAACACCCAGAGAAAGGTGCCCGGATCTTCGGTTTGCGACAAGAACAATTTCTCTGAAGCCGTAAAGACTTTTTCCAGAAGTCGCTCTTGCCTGTATGCTTCTTTGTCGGCCAGATCGAGATCGACTATGTCATTTCCAACCACGTGTCAACCCAATTTTTGCTCAATGATCTCAATGGCATTTGACACATTGAGCATCTTTTCCATGGATTCATTGTCAATTTCTATGTCAAAGGCGTCTTCTACGTCGAGTACCACATCGACCAGGTTGGCCGAATTGATCTTCAAATCGTTTATAAAATCGGTCGATTCGTTCATGTTTTGAAAAGCTTCTTCGTCCTGAATATAGGGTTTGACGATGGCTTTGAGCTTTTCCACCATTTTTTCTTTTTGCATTTTTACTTAATTGTTTCTGATTCTTTTTTCACCTTTATTCTATCCTAACTGAACTTTTTAAAAAGGACGCAGGCGTTAACATCCCCAAAACCAAAGCTCGCTTTGGCCAACAGGTTGACCTTTGTTTCAATCATCTTTTGAGGCACGCGCGCCGCATCGATTTCGTCAGTGATTTCCGGATGCAAATCCTCACTGTTGATCGAAGGAAAGACAAAATCGTGATAGATCTCCAAAACCGAAGAGACGCATTCCAGGCTTCCCGAAGCCGCCAGTCCATGTCCGGTCATCGACTTCAGGGAGTTGATGTAAGGAAAATTGGACTTTGTTCTGCCCAGGGCTTCTTTCCAGTTGCGTATCTCCGTAGGATCTTTCACGGTGGCGGTCAAATGACCGTTGATCAGGTCGATCTCTTCGGCTTGAACATTCGAATCCTTCAACGCCTCTCGTATGCATCTTTGTACGGCTTCCGAATTGGGCGCTGTCATGGTTCCTCCCTGACGCTGCCCTCCTGAGTTCACATGGCCGCCCAGGACCTCGGCATAAATACGTGCCCCGCGTTCCAGGGCGGAATTCAGATCCTCAAGAACCAGAGCTCCGGCTCCTGAACCGGGTACAAACCCGGATGCTGTCGCACTCATCGGTCGTGAACCCCTTTCCGGGGATTCGTTGTGTTTGTAGGTCAAGACGCGCATGGCGTCAAAGCCGCTCCAGAGATAAGGACCCTGATCGCTGCAACTACCTACCAGCATCCGGTTCGCCTTGCCGTTTTGTATGCGCTCATAACCCAGTAATACGGCCTCGGTGCCCGTAGCACAGGCCGATGAATTTGTTGTTACCTGGTTCCCCAGGCCGAGGATTCCACTGAGGTAGGCGCTTACCCCACTTGCCATGGTTTGGGCAACCGTGGTACTCCCGAGTCGACGAACTTTTCCCGCATCAACCAGGTAAATGCCTTCCCTGAACTTGTCCACTCCAGAGGTTCCGGTTCCAAAGACGGTGCCGCTTTCAAAATCGACCGTACCCTCAGGTTCAATCAGCAACCCGGCATCCTTCCAGGCATCAATACCCGCCATGCATCCGTAAAGGATTCCGGAGCTATTGAAATTTCTCAATTGAAGCGCAGTGAGATACTTGAGCTTCATTTCTTCGGTGACCTCAGGTTTACCGGCAATACAGCAAGAGAAACCCAGGTCCTTGAGGTTTTGAATAAAACGTATTCCTGAGCGGCCTTCCCGCAATCCTTGGAGGAAATCCGGAAGCCCGACTCCGTTGGGGGACACAACGCCCAGACCCGTGATGACTACTCTTCTTTGTTTCATGGGTTAACCTATATCATAACTGAACCATTCCCGAGATTTTTCCCCGGCAAACCAACTCCTTTTTTTCATTGAACATCTGTACAAAGCATCTGAGCTTGCCGAACCTCCAAATTTCTTTTTTCGAAACGACCTCCACCTTCTCTCCCGGATACACCGGAATGAAAAAATCAATGGCCGTCGACGTCATGGCAATCTTCGGAAAGTCATTCTCAATCTTGTCCTTCAACAAGAAAATCCCTAAACTGACTACGCCAATCTGGGCCATGGTCTCGGTAAGAATCACGCCCGGTGTCACCGGCATGTCCTTAAAATGACCCCTGTAAAAATCGCTGTCTTCAGCATAGCGAACAGTACCCCGGACACCCTCCTCACTAAGCTCATCAAGGGTGTCTACAAAAAGAAAGGGATCTGCGTAGGGCAGGATGCTCAAGATATCTTTATTCTTCATCTGATCCACTTAAACTCTTCTGATCAATGCAAATGCTCTCCTCCATCGACGACAATTGTAGTGCCATTAATCCAATTCGCTTCAGATCTGCAAAGCAGGTAAACAGCATTGGCTATGTCTTTTGGCATGGTAATCCGATTTTTAGGATTTCTTTGCTTGGCAATTTCCTTAAGTCTCTCACTTCCAGGGATCAAACGCAGAGATCTGGTATCAGTAACGCCTGCCTGAATGCAATTCACATTGATCCCGTAGGGAGCAAATTCAACTGCCATCTGTCGTGAAATGCTTTCGAGAATCGACTTGGATGCTGAAACCGCCCCATACTTGGCGAAGACCTTGGAATTGCCTTCGCTTGTAAAGCTTATGATCCGCGAATTGCCTGAAAACATCTTCTCATCCAGAAGTCGACTGCTCCAATCATAAAGACTGGATCCCATCGACTCTACGGTTTGAAGAATGTCATTTCGCGAAAGTCGGTCTTCAGTCGGGCCTGTCATGGGTTTGAGATTACCCCGGGCGATGCTGTGAACCAAAACTTTCACGGCATCTTCATTTGATAGCTCTTTTTTGAGCGCATCGATCACCCCTGAAACATGGTCCTCTCGGCACGCATCTTTGTTAAAACTCAGAAGTCTGACACCTTTTTGCCGAATCCCGTCGAACTCCGCATTAATTTCCTCCATTTCATTTCTAAGATTCCGGTGTACAATGCAAATATTCATGCCGTGATCCGAAAGTTTCTTGGCTGTTGCCAATCCAAGGCCTGAAGAGCCCCCAAGGATCAACGCCCACTCGTTTTTAAATTCTTTCATATTTACCATTCCAATAATATTCTTTGTGCCGAAAACCCGGGCCCGAAACTGAGCATCAAACCCTTTTCACCTTGCACCGGTTTACGATTCATAAAACGCTCCAACACATAGAGTACGGTTACGCTGCTCATATTTCCGTAAAGCCTCAACACCTCCTTGGTGTCTTCGATGCTTTTTCCGAGTACCCCAAACAAATCTTCCACGGTTCGGACTATTTTCTTGCCACCCGGATGAAAAATAAGATGGTCTATGTCTTCAATGCCGAGCCCATTCCGTTCGAGAAAAGGGTTGATGATCCTCGGGAAATGATCGGCTATCGTTTCCGGAACCGTTTTGTCCAATATCATTTGAAGCCCTGTGTTTCGCAGTTTGAACCCCATCATATGCTCAGCTCCGTAAAAGTGATACATGGCCTCATCCAATATTTTCGGACCCTCCTGCGCATCCATGGGATTTGAGCTTAAGATGACCGCTGCCGCTCCATCTCCGAAAATAGCGGCGCTGACTATGTTTACCATCGAAAAGTCGTTGTGCTGAAACGTGGCCATGGGCGATTCAACGGCCACTACCGCCGCCCTCTTTCCGGGGTTCGCCTTTAAGAAATTATTCGCGTAAATGATCCCTGAAACACCGGCTGCACAGC
Organism: Flavobacteriaceae bacterium; assembly: GCA_024644725.1. Taxonomy (GTDB): domain Bacteria; phylum Bacteroidota; class Bacteroidia; order Flavobacteriales; family Flavobacteriaceae; genus Lutimonas. The sequence continues at coordinate 5,067 of JAHEHE010000007.1, forward strand.
CCATCTCGGTGACCGGTAGCCTGACAATATCCTGTTTCATACCCATCCGGTTGATCAGATAGGCATCCAGGGATGGGATCATGATTCCGGTACAGCTCACAGTGATGATAAAATCTAATTCATCCGCTTTAAGCTCAGCATTGCTCAGCGCCTTGCCCAGGGCCTTTTCTCCAAGCTTGACCGACTCCTGCAAGTACAGCTCGTTTTTCGCTTCAAATGAGGTTGCCTCGAATACATCGTCGGCATCCATGATCGAGTAACGCTTGTCGACTCCGGCGTTTTCAAAAATCTTGATGACCTTCCTTTGAAAGCGTTTTTCCTGCCCACTGATCCAATTCCGGATATAGGGAATCACCTCATCGGTGGTGCGACTGTATTTCGGAAGCTGTCTGCCTACCGATATGATTCTGGTTTGTGTCATTGATTCAAAATAATCCATTGATAACGAAAAGCCCATCTCCATTTAATGCTGCTTTTCCCTTTTATCTTTTGGGCGTATTTCTCCAGGTCTTTTCTCCTGAAAGCCTTGCGGATGGACACCAGGCCGTCATTTCGAGCGACGTGATTGCCAAAAAACAAGCTGATGACCCAAAACAGGGCATATGCCAGTTCGCTTCTATGAAGATCATTGACAAGCACCCCTATGCGGGATTTTTTCTTTATCCCGGAAATCAGTTCGGTTATTTCCTCGTCACTGAAGTGGTGCATGAACAAGGTAGCAATGGCTATGTCATATTCCATTTCCCTGAATTCTGAGGAGAAAATGTTAATTGTTGAGAAATCCACATTATCCATATCGGCGGAAAGCTCCCTGGCATATGCGACTGATGCCGGATTCGCATCGATACCCAGTAACTGAAGATCGTAACCGTTTTTCTTTCCAAAAACATGAAGTTTGCGAAGCATGTCTCCATTTCCGCAGCCCAGATCCACAATACGGATCGTTTTCTCTTTCGACAGGGGTTGCAGCATTTTTCCGACCCCATCCCGGGTCAATGCATTTCCCCCCAGCCACAAATTGATAGAGGCCAGAAGATCGAGTGTGCGCCTCAGCTCAGGACCTGACATGGTCATGTCGTCCATGATTTCGAACTGGTCACTTCTTTCTTTCAGTCCTTTCATACGGTAAGGGCTGATTTACCATGTGTTGCGCTAATAACACGTTTCAGAACGGCAGGGAAACTTTTCAGTACAGGCAAGAGGAATGAGGTAGTTCTGTAATTTCTGAGAAGAAGAGCCAATGCACGCCCGGCTCTGAGCCTCGATTTGAAATTCTGATTCCATAGCTTCACGTATTGCTTCTCCACTTCTTCTCTTGTTTTTAATTTTCCGTTAAAATAAGATAAAATCACCTCAGAAACTAATCGCGCAGCGCCGATGGCCATGCCCATCCCATTCCCGCACAGCGGATGAATCAGGCCTGCACTGTCGCCGCACATCAAAACGTGATCGACCAGGAGCTCCTTGTCATCAAAAGATATCTGACTGATGCTCAGGGGTCTTTCAAAAACCATTTTTGAATTCACAAGTACGTCATTGAGATCTTTGTTGCTATTGAGCATCGCTTCCTGAAATCCATCTAAGCTTTTGTATTGTTGAAATACTCGATAGTCAACAATATAACAGACATTGAGCCTGTTGCCCTCCACATTTGACACGCCACAATATCCGCCTTCAAAGTTGTACAACCCGACAAGGTTCTCAGGGTAATTACCCTGGTAATGAGCCTTTACGGCCACATAAGAAGACTTTTTTCTTATAAATTCCCTGTCCAGTTTTTTATCGAGAATCGAGCGTTTTCCATAGGCACCGATTACAAATCGACTCGAAAATAGGCTTCCCTTTTTTGTTCGGGTCAAAAATTTATCGTCTTTAAAATCAATTTTCTCCACCTGATCCTTGATGATGCTGGCGCCTTTTTCCTTCGCCCTTACAAAAAGAGCGTGATCCAGCGTAAATCGGCTAATCCCAAAACCGCCGAGAGGTAATGATGATCTCAAAGGGTCCTCACCGGGCACTGAGAAGTCCAATTCATCGATGCGAACGGCACCAAGGTCAAAGGGATCGATTCCCAGGGAGGATAAATAGGGCAAGGTTTCATTGGAGACGTATTCCCCGCAAACCTTATGTCTAGGATAGGCTTCTTTTTCGATCAGCACAACGGTAAGACCATTACTTGATATGTCAATGGCACTGCAGAGTCCGGCCAACCCGCCACCTATGATTAGAACGTCTGAAAAATGTTCTTTTTCATTGTGAATCTCCATTGTTCCAAGATAAGGAAAAACGGTTGACGCCTGAGATAAAATTCTTAATTTGGACAGGCCGAATATTCAGAATCAAATTTCATGTAGAATGAATCAATGTTCAATCCCCTGCATATTGCGAACCGGGCTCATATGTATTTTTCTCGCTGGTTTTCTTTTCGGATGCAAAGATCAAAACATTGTAAAGCACGATTACACCGAATGGAAATCATACGCAGGGACCAAAGATGGCATGCGTTATTCAGCCAACGATCAAATTACGAAACAAAACGTATCGCAGCTCAAAGTAGCCTGGACCTATAGCTCGGGTGACAAGGATTCATTGAACCGATCCCAGAACCAATGCAATCCCATTGTAATCGATGGTGTTCTTTATGGAACATCTCCGCGGTTGAAGCTTTTGGCACTGGAAGCTGATACCGGAAAGGAGATCTGGGTTTTTGACCCGGCTTCAGAAGATGAATCCCTGAAAAATGAACCTCTGCGCTATTACAAAGTCAATCGCGGTGTTGCCTATTGGGAATCTTCTAACGGTAAGGACCAAAGACTCTTTTACAATGTGGGACATAAAATCTATGCCATAGATGCCTCATCAGGAAAGCCAGAGCGCACCTTTGGTGAGAACGGGTATGTTGATTTGACGAAGGGCCTGGACAGAAACTTCGAAGGTGTCCGGCCCTTCATTGTCAGCACCAGTCCGCCGATCATCTATGAAGATCTGTTGATTACCGGTTCCCGGGTGGCTGAAACGGCCGATGCTGCTCCAGGTCATATCCGAGCCTATGATGTCATGACAGGTGAAAGAAAATGGATTTTTCACACCATTCCCCATCCCGGTGAAAAGGGCTATGAAACCTGGAAAGACCCCGAAGCGTACAAGAAACTCGGGGGAGCCAACAATTGGGCGGGCATGTCTCTGGATCCGCAAAAAGGAATCGTCTACGTTCCAACGGGTTCGGCATCAGGTGATTTTTACGGGGGTTACCGTGAGGGATCAAATTTGTTCGCCAATTCCCTCGTGGCTCTCAACGCCCGAACAGGAGCGTACGTCTGGCATTTCCAAACCGTGCATCACGACCTGTGGGACCGAGACCTTTCCGCGAATCCGAACCTGGTCGATCTGAAGCGGGACGGAAAGACCACTGAAGCGGTCGCTCAAATTACGAAACAGGGCTATATCTTCATGTTTGACAGAAATACGGGGGAACCCATTTTTGAGATTCAGGAAACACCGGTCAGTCAGAACGCTCTTCCGGGTGAAAAGCCCTGGCCCACCCAGCCCATTCCTGTGCTTCCCGAGCCTTTTGCAAGGCAGAGATTTGAAGAACAGGATGTCACGACACTTTCAGATTCAACTCATAAGGTCATGTTGGAACGCTATCGTCAGATCAAGTACAAAGAAATGTACGCGCCCCCGAGCAAAGCCGGTAGCTGGATCTTCCCGGGATTTGATGGAGGCGGTGAATGGGGTGGAGCCGCAGTGGACCCCGAGACCCAGATTCTCTATGTGAACAGCAGTGAGATTCCCTGGTCGATGGTCATGGTGGATGCGCCCGGGCGATCGGATGAAAATGGGAGCACGAAATCACCTGGGCGATCGGTTTATGACATGCATTGTTTCGCTTGTCACGGGGTTGATTTGAAAGGCAATAGCGCGGCATTCCCTTCGCTGGTTGACATTGGTAACAAATACAAACCTGAGGAAATCCTTCAAATCCTCAACAGCGGTATCAACATGATGCCTTCCTTTGCTCATTTGAGGCAGCAGGACAAGGCCAATGTCATTCGATTTTTGACGGGCCAGGATGTAAAGAGCGATGAGAATGCCTCCGTCTCAGGCGGTGATTCGAATAAACTCAAAAAAGAACCTGCTTCAGAGCCTTCACAAGAAGGAATTCTGGCAGAAGTGAAGTATCAGATGACAGGCTACAACCGTTTTCTCGACGATCAGGGTTACCCCGGAATCAAACCTCCCTGGGGAACACTCAATGCAGTGAATTTGAACACCGGGAAGTTGCTCTGGAAAGTGCCCCTGGGTGAATATCAGGAACTCACGGCCCGTGGAATTCCCGTAACCGGAACCGAAAATTACGGGGGGCCTGTGGTAACCCAAGGCGGTTTGGTCTTCATCGCCGCGACAAAGGACTCAAAGATCCGGGCTTTTGACAAAGACTCGGGTACAGTGCTTTGGGAGGCAGAGCTCCCTGCACCGGGTTATGCCACCCCGGCGGTTTACGAGGTCAATGGAAAGCAGTACCTCGTCATTGCCTGCGGTGGGGGAAAAATCGGAAGCATTTCAGGAGACGAGTATGTGGCTTTTGCTTTGCCTTAGTAGATTCAGAATTGATCCGGCTATTGCTGATATCTGTCATATATTTGTAACCTATGGCGGGCTACCTTCGTTAGGAATTTTTTAATGAATATTGGCTCTGGCCTCATTCAATTGGGAATAAAATACTATCGATATGTCTTCAACATCCAACAGGTGGGGACTCAAACAGAGCATCACCTTGTTACGCGTACTAATTGGATGGCATTTCCTCTACGAAGGAATTGTCAAGGTCTACAATCCCGACTGGACCAGTTTCGGGTATCTGGCAACAGCCCAGGGACCACTCAAACCCGTATTTCAAGCATTGACCTCGGAAGCCGTTCTTCCCTGGGTGGATACCCTGAATTGGGCAGCCTTGATCTTTGTGGGTACTACACTCATCCTGGGCCTATTTGAACGGGCAGGTGCTCTGGTGGGTCTCGGTCTCCTTATGCTGTATTACCTCGCCCACCCTTCCTGGCCCGGTATGGCCCAGATCAATACAGAGGGTAGTTACTGGATCGTAAACAAGAACCTCATCGAGGCTGTTGCCTGCCTGGTGTTGTTCTATTACCCCACAGGCAATGTTTTTGGCCTGTCGCGCATTTTTTCAAAAAACAAAGCAACCTCTAAAACTGAATTGTCATGAGCTGGACACGAAGAGAAGCCCTTTTAGGTTTAGGAAGCATCCCCTTACTGGGTGCCGTGTGGTGGGCCGGAGCCTACGGAACGGTTGGAAAAAAACGAGAGCAAGAAGCATTGCTCGAGCAGTTGAACATAAAGCCCTCCTTGCCATCTCCCATCCCGGCTATTACAGGGGAACCCGTGCGGGTGGGTATTATCGGTTTTGGCATACGCGGTGAGCAACTCTGCCGGTCGTTGGGCTATGCCACAGATGAATGGGTTGCTGCCATGGAAGAGGCGGCAGCGCGCGCCAAAAAAGAAGGCCGACCCTTTACAGCTCTGGAGGATTTTCGCAGCCAGGATCCACTTAATATTCGAATTGTAGGAGTTTGTGATGTCTTTGATGTCCGTGCAGAGAAGGCAGTACGTTCTTTCAGCACCCCGGAACAAGCCGTGAAAAGGTACACCACCTACACCGACATGATCAGCAGCGGAGATGTGGACGCCGTGGTCATTGCAACCCCAGACCATTGGCATGCCCCCATGTCGATTGAGGCCCTTCGCAACAACGTACACGTATACGTGGAAAAACCCATGACTCATACTCTTGCCGAGACGTATGAATTGAGGGAAGCCGTGCGAAATTCCAAAGCCATCTTCCAGGTAGGCCACCAGCACCGACAGACTCTTAGTTTTAAAACGGCACAGGACATCGTCGACAAGGGCGTTTTAGGGCATGTTTCTCTCATTACGACCAACACAAACCGAAATGATGACAATGGAGCCTGGAACTACGATATCCATCCGGATGCCAATCCTGAGACCATCGATTGGGGGCAATTCCTGGGATCAGCCCCTGAAATACCATTCAATAAGAATCATTTCTTCCGCTGGAGGAAATGGTGGGCGTATGGCTCCGGGCTTTCCGGGGATCTGCTCACTCATGACTACGACCGCCTGAATTGCGTCTTGAAGATGGGTATGCCCCGCTCGGTGATGGCCTCTGGAGGCATCTATACACACCGGGACGGACGCAACGTGCCCGATGTGCTGCAGGTGAATTTCGAATTCCCTGACTTCAACACAGGAAGCAGCCAGACACCCGAAAAAGAGCGAGGGATGACCTTTACCTACAGTGCTTCTCTGGGCAATGGATTTAACCGTCCTACCATGATTATGGGACATGATGCCTCCATGGAACTGGGCAACCGATTGACCATTTGGCCGGATTCCGGGTCTACGCGATTTGCCGAACAGCTAAAGGCGGGAAATATGGCTCCCCAAACCCCTATTTACAGATATGACCCTTCCGAAATGGCCCTCGACGGAGTCTCCTCAGCTACCTCACAGTACTTTGCGGACAAGGGGCTCATGTGGACCTATATTGACGGAAAACGGGTGGATTCCACCTTTCTGCACATGCGGGAATGGCTCAGTGTGATTCGCAATGGTGGAGACGTCAGCTGTGGTATACAGGAAGGTTTCGAAGAGGCTATGTCGGCGCATATGGCAGGGCTTTCATGGAAATTAGGCAGACGCATCGAATGGGATCCAAAAGAAGAAATGATTGTTCCTATTGAAGGGGTGGACCTGGACGCAGTGCTTCTTAATAGTGTATGAACAAAATCCCTGATTCACACAATATTAAGCTTCAAAATCTGTTACTTAGTCAGGCATGTAAATCGTCATGATTTAAGAAATATTTAGAGAAATTGAGAATATTTTTTCCTAGCTTTGCCGTGCAGATGAAAGAATTGTTTCGTAAAATATCATCCATTTTAATGGCCTTCGTGGTACTGCTATCTACCTTGTCCTTTACGGTAGAAGCGCATTATTGTGGGGATACGCTTGTCGATTCTTCGTTATTCCAGGAGGCAGAATCTTGCGGAATGGAAATGCAGAAATCCACTGATGAAGACGGTTGTTCTGTCTCAATGAAGAACTGTTGCTCGGATGAGCAGCTTGTTCTCGATGGACAAAAGGAATTGAAATCCTCTTCTGAAAACCTGACGCAGGACCAGCAACTTCTCGTGTTTTCCTTCGTCTACTCTTACCTTGATCTTTTTGAGGAGTTCGAAGAAAATTCCAGCGCTTACCTGGATTATCGACCGCCTCTGGTCACTCACCGGATTTACAAGCTGGTCGAGTCCTACCTCATTTGATTTTTAAACAATAGACTGAAGTCCCCGAATTCAAGCTGAATTCGGAAAACAACACTTTATCCGTCACTTTCGATGGTACTGTCTAACTGTTTAAATATCAATGTATATGCTAAATAATAGCATCAAATTTTTAATCGAAAACAAACTCGTTGCGGTCCTATTGTTGATCGGCCTGCTTGCATGGGGAACAGTCCACGCTCCCTTTAATTGGGACTTCGCTCTCCTGCCGAGGGACCCGGTGTCTGTGGATGCGATTCCGGACATTGGCGAAAACCAACAAATCGTTTTCACGAAATGGGACGGTCGTTCACCTCAGGACGTCGAGGATCAGATCACCTATCCCTTGACAAGCTCATTGCTGGGAATTCCGGGAGTAAAAACGATAAGAAGTTCCTCTATGTTCGGTTTTTCGAGTATCTACGTCATTTTTGAGGAGGAGGTAGACTTTTACTGGAGTCGCAGCCGGATTCTGGAAAAATTGAGCTCCCTTCCAAATGAGCTCTTGCCTGCAGATGCAAAACCTGCCCTGGGTCCGGATGCAACAGGACTCGGACAGATATTCTGGTACACCCTGGAGGGACGTGATGAAGAAGGAAATACCACCGGAGGTTGGGACCTGCAGGAGCTTAGAAGCATCCAGGACTACTATGTCAAATATGCACTCTCCTCTGCCAATGGGGTCTCTGAGGTCTCCTCGATCGGTGGATACGTCCGGGAATACCAGGTGGACGTGAAACCGGAGATGATGAGACAGTACAATATTGGTTTGGATGATGTTGTGCAGGCGGTAAGACAAAGCAATCTGGATATTGGCGCGCAAACCCTGGAGATAAACCGGGCAGAATACCTGGTCCGGGGCCTTGGCTATGTCAAGTCGATAGCGGATATAGAGAACGCTGTGGTCACTTCAGAGGATTTCACCGCAATAAGGGTGAAAGACATAGCCCGTGTATCCCTGGGGCCCGCGGCACGAAGAGGCATCCTGGACAAGGAAGGGGCCGAGGTTGTAGGCGCCGCAGTAGTCTCTCGTTTCGGCGCGAATCCGATGGAAGTCATCAACAACGTGAAGCAGAAGATAGAGGAAATCAGTCCCGGTCTTCCTTCTAAAGTTTTAAGTGACGGCCGAGTCTCTCAACTTACGATTGTGCCTTTTTACGACAGAACTGAGCTCATCCAGGAAACATTGGGCACATTGAATGAAGCCCTCACCCTTGAAATACTGATCACGGTCCTTGTGATTGTCATCATGGTATTTAACCTCAGGGCATCCCTTCTGATTTCCGGACTCTTACCTGTGGCCGTATTGATTGTGTTCATAGCCATGAAGCTCTTCGAAGTCGATGCCAACATCGTGGCCCTGTCGGGAATAGCCATCGCCATCGGCACCATGGTGGATGTCGGAGTCATACTCTCTGAGAACATATTAAGGCATCTGGATGAGAATAAATCCGGGTTACCAGCGAACCAAGTTGTCTACAACGCGACCACAGAGGTTTCCGGAGCGATCCTGACAGCGGTCATGACGACAATTATAAGCTTTGTTCCGGTTTTCACCATGATTGGAGCCGAAGGAAAGCTTTTCAGGCCCCTGGCCTTTACCAAGACCTTTGCCTTGGTGGCCTCTATCCTGGTTGCCCTGTTTCTCATCCCTCCATTTGCGGCATTTCTCTTTGGAAAAAAGGGCGTGAAACGGACCTGGAAGCATATAGCCAATGGGGCGCTCCTGGCGTCCGGGCTCATTGCCCTGGTCTGGGGCTATTGGCTCGGCATTGCTCTTATCGCCTACGGAGTGGCGGGCTTTGTGAATTTAAGGGGCAAGCTTTCGGCAGAAAGAACAAGTCTGTTGAATATGGGGATATCCGCTCTTACCATCGTTTTCCTGCTTGCAGAATATTGGCGACCTCTCGGCGTTGAACAAAATCTGTTTTGGAACCTTCTTTTTGTTTCTGTGATATGCTTCGGGCTGCTCGCCGGGTTTCTTCTTTTCAGGAAGCAGTATGCGCGAATCCTGAATTGGGCCTTGTCGAACAAGGTCTTATTCCTTTCACTACCGACATTGTTGGTCATAATCGGTTTCTATATCATGAAAAATACGGGAAAGGAGTTTATGCCGGCATTGGATGAGGGGTCGTTCCTTTTGATGCCGACTTCCCTGCCCCATTCCGGTGTTGAAGAAAACAAACGCGTTTTACAACAGCTGGACATGGCCGTTGCAAGCATACCTGAAGTAGTTACGGTCGTCGGGAAAGCCGGCAGGACAGAATCTGCATTGGACCCGGCACCTCTCTCGATGTATGAGAACGTTATACAATACGCCCCGGAATATATGCTCAATGCCAAAGGGCAGCGTCAAAGATACAAGGTGGATGAAAGAGGGTTATTCGTACTGAAGAACGGAAGTCTGCTTCCCAACGCCAATACCAGAGGGGGATCCGTTGAAGACTCACCTGCAAGACGTTCTTACAGTTGGATTAAAAAGCAATTGATTCCCGATAATCGCGGGGAGTTTTATCGCAACTGGCGTCCTGAAATTCAATCGCCTGATGACATTTGGAACGAAATCGTGAAGGTCACTCGGCTTCCGGGTGTCACCTCGGCTCCCAAGCTGCAACCCATTGAGACCCGTTTGGTCATGCTGCAGACAGGAATGAGAGCACCCATGGGGATCAAAGTCAAAGGTCAGGACCTGCGCCAAATAGAAGAGTTTGGACTTCGACTGGAAGAAATCCTCAAGGACGTTGAAGGGGTTAAAGAAGAGGCTGTGTTTGCAGACCGAATCGTCGGCAAGCCCTATCTTCTCATTGACATAGACCGGGAGAAAATTGCTCGCTTTGGCATTTCCATTGAAGAGGTTCAGAACGTCCTTAAAGTAGCTGTTGGTGGAATGGTGCTCACGCAAACCGTAGAAGGTCGGGAACGCTATGGCGTACGTGTCAGATATCCCAGAGAGCTGAGAGCGAGCCCTAAGGATCTCATGAATATCTATGTGCCAGTCGAAAAGGGTAAGCCGATTCCCCTTTCAGAAGTAGCGCAGATCAGATACGAGCAGGGACCCCAAGTGATCAAAAGTGAGGATACATTCCTGGTCGGATATGTCCTTTTCGATAAATTGGATGGGTTTGCAGAAGTCAGTGTTGTCGAAAATGCTCAAAATTTAATCCAACGACACATTCAAGAGGGTACTTTAACTGTTCCCAAAGGGGTCAATTTTGAATTTACTGGAACGTATGAAAACCAGTTGCGGGCGGAAAAGACACTCGCTGTTGTTGTGCCTGTAGCCCTTATAATCATTTTTCTCATACTGTATTTCCAGTTTCGATCCGTGAGCACCACGTTTATGGTTTTCTCTGGAATTGCTGTGGCATTTTCAGGAGGTTTTTTACTCATCTGGCTCTATGGCCAGGACTGGTTCCTGAACTTCAACTTCTTCGGAGAGAACGTAAGAGATTTGTTCCAAGTGCATCCCATCAATTTAAGTGTTGCGGTCTGGGTAGGGTTCATTGCCCTGTTTGGAATCGCCACAGATGATGGAGTTGTTATGGCCACTTATCTTACTCAGACCTTCGAAAAAAACGCTCCCAAGACCCGGGAAATGATCAGGGAGTCCGTAATTGAAGCCGGCGAAAAGCGAATAAGACCTTGCCTGATGACTACGGCAACGACTTTGCTGGCGCTGATGCCTGTATTGACCTCAAGCGGCAGAGGCAGCGACATCATGATACCGATGGCAATACCCAGCTTTGGAGGCATGCTGTTGGCTTTGATCACGCTGTTTGTAGTTCCGGTGTTGTTTAGCTGGAAAAAAGAAATTCAAATTAAAAGCAAGAAAAAATGAAAACCTTTGAACCTCGTTTACGATTTTATTTGATCTCAGGATTCCTTGCGCTGAGCGGAATTCTAAATGGCCAGGATCTGCAGGTACTTGTTCAGGAAGCGCTTGAAAGAAATCCTGAGATTCAAGCCTTTGAATTGCAATACGACATAGCCTCTGAAAAGGTGAGGGAAGTGAACACGGTGCCCAATACGGAGTTTGGTTTTGGCTACTTTGTAAGCGAGCCTGAAACCAGAACCGGATCACAGCGATTCAAGATCTCCGCAATGCAGATGATACCCTGGTTTGGAACAATCACGTCTCGAGAGAATTATGCCAGTTCTCTGGCAGACTCCAAATACGAGGACATCGTGATCGCCAAACGAAAATTGATAGCTTCAGTTTCGCGTTCCTACTATGAGCTTTACGCCCTCAAGGCCAAGCAAGTGATTCTGACAGAAAACATCGATCTGCTCGAGACATATCAGACCATGGCCCTGACTTCCGTGGAGGTAGGTAAAGCTTCTGCGGTCGATGTGCTGCGACTTCAGATTCGTCAGAATGAACTTGAAGAAATGCTCCAGGTTCTGTCACATCAATACAAATCGAAGCAAATCGAATTCAACAAACTCCTTAATCGAGACGACTACACCCCAGTTGAAGTCGTTGAGGTTTTAATAGTTCCCGAACAGCCCGAGATGCATCAGCCGGTCAATTTGACGATTCATCCGGAGCTTACCCGGTTCGACAAGCTTTACGCATCTGTGGAGCAGTCCGAAATCATGAACCAAAAAGAGAGCAATTCTATGATTGGATTCGGATTGGATTATATCTATGTTGAAAAGAGGCCCGATCTGGATTTCAGCGACAATGGCAAAGATGTGCTGATGCCCATGATTTCTCTTTCCATACCCATTTTCAACAAAAAATACCGATCCCAAACGAAGCAGAACGAACTGAAACAACTTGAAATCGAATCTCAGAAAAAGGATCGTCTCAACAAACTCGAATCTCTGCTTCAGAAAGCCCTCAATGAAAGGGAAACGGCTTCAATCAGTCATCAAACCCAAACCCGCAACCTTGAGGAGGCAAAGAACGCAGAGGAGATCCTGATCAAGAACTATGAAACGGGCACCATTGACTTTAAGGATGTTCTCGACATACAGGAATTACAGCTCAAATTTCAGTTGAGTCAGGTTGAGTCTGTTAAAACCTATTTTGAACAAACGACAATTATTAATTATTTAAGCACTTGATCGTGCATTTAATTCGGCAATTATGAAAAAATACATCATTTATATGGGCATGCTGGCAGCCGGTTTGATTTTGGGCTGGCTGATCTTTGGAAACACTTCCAAATTAGAGAATGATCATGAACATATCGAAACAACATCAAACAATGAGATGTGGACCTGTTCCATGCATCCGCAAATCATGCAAAAGGAGGCTGGCGACTGTCCCATATGTGGTATGGACCTGATTCCCGCATCCTCACAGAATGACGGTCTTGCCGCCAATCAGTTCAGGATGACGGAGAATGCAATGGCGCTTGCAAATGTTCAAACCCTCGTCCTGGGCGATTCAGACACGGGAGCGAATTCGTTGAGCCTATCCGGTAAAATCGTTGAGAATGAGGAGAGCAATGTGGTTCAGGTGAGCTATTTCTCTGGGAGGATAGAGCAATTGAATATAAATTTCAAAGGAGAAAACGTAACCAAGGGGCAGTTGCTAGCCACCATTTACTCACCTGAGTTGTATGCCGCTCAGCAGGAGCTTATAACGGCGTCTTCGATGAAAAGCAAGCAACCAAATCTCTACCGTGCCGTACGCAACAAACTCAAAATTTGGAAATTGACAGATGCACAGATCGATCGTATCGAAGAAACGGGAAAGGTCGAAGAAAATTTTCCCATCTACGCAACCGTTTCAGGAACTGTGTCTGAAAAACTGGTGGAACAGGGAGAAACTGTGAAACAGGGACAGGCTTTGTTCAAAATAGCCGATCTAACTACAGTTTGGGCCAATTTTGACGTTTATGAAAATCAAATCAATCTTTTGGAAAAGGGACAGGACATCCTGATATCCACCCAGTCTGTTCCGGGCGAAGTCATAAAGGCCAAAGTCGATTTCATTGATCCGATTCTCAATGTGGGCACTCGGACACTGAAACTCCGAAGTATTTTGGACAATAGGTCGGGAGATCTTAAACCCGGAATGTTTATCGAGGGGAAAGTTCAGGGGATGAACCTGAAGCAAGAGAAGTCGATCACGGTTCCTGCGACTGCAGTTCTATGGACTGGTGAGCGGTCGGTCGTTTACGTAAAGACCAATCCAGAAGAACCCATTTTTCAGATGAGGGAAGTCAAATTAGGCAGTGAAAGCCAAGGAACTTATGAAGTTTTGGAAGGGTTGTCCCAGGGCGAGGAGATCGTCGCAAATGGAACCTTTTCAGTGGATGCAGCGGCACAGTTGAGAGGAAAGAGATCGATGATGAATAAATCTCAAGAGGAAATGGCAGATGGGCACTCCGGTCATGACGGAAGAATGGCGGCTACACCTGAATTTCAGGAGCAGTTGCAGGAGGTATTTAACGCTTACGTGGAGCTTAAGGAAGCACTGGCCAGGGATGAATTCAAAACAAGTTCGGAAAATGCCCTCGCCTTTATGGAAAAGCTCGACAAGGTCGAAGACGCGCTTATCGGAGAGCCTGACGCTCAAGGCCAATGGGATCAATTGGCAACAGGGATGGAATCAGCTGCCAATTCGATCACAAAAGCTTCGGATATCGAGGGGCAACGGAAAAGTTTCAACAGCCTTTCAATAGATCTTACCCAGGCCATACATGTATTTGGAATAGAACAAAGGGTTTACAGGCAGTTCTGCCCTATGGTGGACAATAACAAGGGAGGTTACTGGCTCAGCGCAGATAAGGAGATCAGAAACCCTTATTTCGGAAGCGCCATGCACAGCTGCGGGAATGTAGCGGAGATAATCGATTGATCCGCGGATTACCTCCCTCCGGTCGGTGATCCTGAGTTTGGAAGAAACTCCTGATTACCTCGTTTCACTCGGTGATCCTGAGTTTGGAAGAAACTCAAACAAAATCCTTTGAAAATGCTGAGGCATTTTAGGCTTTTTTGGTTTCTATCGCTTACACAAGCAAGCTTGTGACGCTCTGAAACCAAAAAATCCTCTCGAACATTCGTTCGAAAGGATTTTGTTTGGTCGGGGTGGCAGGATTCGAACCTGCGACCTCCTGCTCCCAAAGCAGGCGCGATAACCGGGCTACGCTACACCCCGAAGGTCATCGATTTTTTCAGGGTGCAAATATAGGACTTAATCTCAATATAATCACTAATCAATTGGAAAAAGCGAGATCGTAAATTCGCTGGATGGCACCCTGCAGCTCGGCCAGGTGAATGTTTCTGCTTCTTCTCAAATACTCCTTTCCATGAACGAACAAGAGAATCGTCGGTTCGACAAACACTTGGTAAGCACCCAGGACCTCGGGAGCCGCATTCATGTTGATCCAAACGAATTCAATTTTTGGGTAATCGCGCGCAATCATATCTCTCACTTTGGGCTCGAGGGCTTCCCCTACGGCGCAACTCAGGGTGGAAAAATAGAAAAGTACCGCCGGATGCTTCTCAAGCGCCTTTGCAACCTCTGTTACCGATTGGATGCCTCCTTGTGAACTCATGTAAGAAAACTTTGCATTTTACGTCTGATTTCTGTGTTTAAATATAGCCATTCGAAACGGTTATCTCGTGATCAAAAAAAAAGATTGTGAAAGCTGTTTTAAGCGTGGGCTTTTATCTATTTTTGTCAATCCAAAATAAAAAGAAGAAAGAATGAGCGATAGCATTGAAAGAGTCAAATGCCTGATAATCGGATCAGGACCAGCGGGTTACTCAGCCGCGATCTATGCAGCAAGAGCGGACCTCCACCCGGTTTTGTATACCGGAATGCAGATGGGGGGACAACTCACAACCACCACAGAAGTTGACAACTATCCAGGATATCCCAAGGGAACCGACGGAACTGCGATGATGGAAGATTTCAAGAACCAGGCGGAGCGTTTTGGCACGGATGTCAGGTTCGGAATGGCCACGGAAGTGGACTTCAGCAAAGAGATTGGAGGAATACACAAAGTAACCATAGACGGTTCAAAAGTCATCGAAGCCAAGACAGTTATCATCTCCACGGGTGCCACAGCAAAATACCTGGGCATTGAAAGCGAGCAGAGACTCATAGGCGGCGGTGTTTCGGCCTGTGCCACCTGCGACGGATTCTTTTACAAGGGTCAGGATGTGATCGTCATCGGTGGTGGAGATACGGCTGCAGAAGAGTCGACTTACCTCGCAAATATTTGCCGCAAAGTTACCGTACTGGTCAGAAAGGATTATATGAGAGCCTCCAAAGCCATGCAGCACAGGGTGAATAAAACCGAAAATCTCGAGGTGATGTACAACACCGAGCTTGAAGAAGTTCTGGGAGACAATGTCGTAGAGGGCGTTCGTGTTTTCAACAATGTGACCGGAGAGAAAACGGAGCTTCCCGTGACGGGGGTATTCGTCGCAATTGGTCACAAACCAAACACGGATATTTTTAAAGGAATTATTGACATGGATGATGTTGGATATCTGATTACCAAAGGTAAAACTACAAAGACAAATATTCCTGGCGTCTTTGCGGCAGGAGATGTCCAGGACAAGGAATATCGACAAGCCATTACTGCAGCAGGAACAGGTTGCATGGCTGCGCTGGACGCAGAAAGATACATGGGATCTCTCATATGATGAGGTCTGAGACTTGATGAAGAAGTCTATTTCTCACAAGGAAATGTAAGATGAAAAAGCCCGGGAATTCCGGGCTTTTTTATTGCTCACAAAATCGATTTCGTAATTAGTCCTGTCATACCGGATAGGAAAAATGCAGAAAACGTAACTTTGTGCAACTAAAAAATCAAAAAAACCATGGCCGATTCAAGGACCGCGTCGATGCGGTATTTAAAAAGGTACCAGCACGTTGTAGACATACAACAGAAAATAATCAACTTTTTATTGAGTATTATCCTGGCCGGTGGCCTCACCTATTGGCTCAATACCCCCGATCTTGATACGGCACAAATCTATGTTCTTTTTCTCTTGTTCCTCTCGATAGGTCTATGGGTGACCGAGGCGGTTCCACCATTCGCCGTGGGCCTCCTCATCTTTGGTTTTTTAATTTTCGCATTGGGAGGGTATTATTACGAGATCGACCCGGATAATGCGGCCAAATATGTCAACAAATACGTTCAGACTTTCTCCAACAGTGTGATCTGGCTGATGTTGGGCGGGTTTGTCATAGCGGAAGCCATGCAGAAAGTTGACTTGGACAAGACTATTTTTCGCGTGACGATAAAGAAATTCGGATCCAAACCTCGAAATGTGTTACTGGGCATCATGCTTGTGACAGCCATTTTTTCCATGATCATGTCAAATACTGCGACTACGGCAATGATGATTGCTTCGGTCATGCCTTTTATCAATACCCTGGAAAAGAACGCTCCTTTCGCCAAGGGCCTACTGATAGGGATTCCTGCTGCAGCCTCTCTGGGGGGCATGGGAACGATCATCGGATCGCCCCCGAATGCCATCGCAGTGGATGCCATGAAAAACTACGGGGTCGAATTCGGTTTCCTGGAATGGATGACCGTGGGCTTTCCGATTGCCATCATCCTGGTAATAATGATGTGGATCTTCCTGATCAACAAGTTTGTCCCCAATGTGACAGAGATCGATCTCGGATTTCTCAAAAATGAAGAAACACCTGACAATTCCAAAATTTTCAGGATCAAAAGAAGAATCGTATCGGGAGTGCTCTTGCTGACATTGACACTCTGGCTCACCGGAAATCTGCACGGGATTCCTGCCGCGGCGGTTTCTTTCATTCCAATCATGGTTCTCACCCTGGTTGGCATCGTTTCGGGAAATGACATCCGGAAGCTTCCATGGGATACTTTGATGCTGGTTGCTGGGGGTCTCTCCCTGGGATTGGCAATACAGGAAACCGGACTGGCGGAATATTACGTGGGCAAATTGAGTGACTACGACCTGAATCTCTATGCCTTGATGTTCGCGTTTTCCTTTATGACCATTGTATTCTCCAACTTCATGAGCAATACGGCAACGGCCACTATCCTGATACCGATTGCCATTCTGCTCGTACCCGACAGCCCAATTATTTTACCTCTTGTGATTGGATTAAGTGCGTCCGCCGCTCTGTTCCTTCCGATATCAACCCCGCCCAATGCCATTGCCTTCAGCACGGGTCGACTCGATCAGAAGGACTTTCGATATGGAGGAATTATTGCCGGTCTGATTGCTCCTGTGATCATCATCGGAATCGTCCTGATCATCGCCTCTTATTACGGATACGACATCTGAGTATAACTTGAAAATGGGTTATTTGAGGCTTTTGTTCTTGTGGCCGTACCAATCGATCAGCAAGAGAATGGACAAGCCGAAAAGGACAAAAACGAGGGCCACCCAGGTAGTGGGATCCGAAATCTGGGGCCAGTACCGCGCGTAGTTCTCGACGATAGGTTGTTGCAAACTGTCGTAAAGCAATTCGCCATTCTCTCGTTTGTAAATGGCTTTTTTCCACGGCCAGACAATCCCCAGGGAACCTCCTATGAATCCGATGATAAGAGCTGTGATCGGCTGATGGAACCGCTTGAGCAGATAACCGAGTATGTGCGAGGTTACCACCAAACCAAACACGGAGCCCAACCCAAAGCTGGCAATGATCTTCATGTAACGCATCCGAACCTGGTCCTGTATGAAGTCGAAGTTCAACGAAGCTACATCCTGCAAAGTTTTGTATAACTCATTAACCGCATCGACCAGCAATAAGACGTAGTTACCCATCAGGATCAATATGAAAGAACCCGACAAACCGGGCAAAGTCATACCTGACACCCCTACGATTCCGCAAAAGAAAACAAACCAGAGATTGTCATTCTCCCGGGCCGGATCAAGCAAACTGATCGAAACTCCGATGAGCACGCCCAGCGAAATAAAGAAGATATTGATCTTCCTAAAGTCATTGAAATCCTTGGCCACGTAATAGATGGACCCCAGGATCATCCCAAAAAATGTTGCCCAGACATAGAGCTCGTAGTGTTTTAGAAAAAAATCCAGAACCCGTGAGACGCTGAAGTAGCTGAAGGTGCTTCCGGCGAAGACCAAGAGTAGAAATCGTCCATTCACATATTGGGAAAAGCTTTTGAAACGACCTTTCCATAGTAGCATGAAGGCTTTCCTGTTGATCTTTTGCAAGGAATAGATCAGCTCTTCGTAGAACCCGGCGACAAAAGCGACCAGACCTCCGGATACTCCGGGCACCTTATTGGCCGCACCCATCGCCACACCCTTTAGAAAAAGGATGAGTTTCTGGGCAAGAGTATCAGTCCGTTCAGGCATTTAATTCGATTTTTGATCAGCCAGGCGTTCCAGCAAAAGAATAAAACCAAAACCGAGAAGTCCAAAGACCAGGGCCATTCCCAGCTGGGGATCGCCTTCATAGGCATTGGGCAACACGCTTTGCTCTTTCAGGATTTTCAATTTTCCATTGATCATCTCCGATTCGAGGACCTCCTTCCAGGGCCATATCTTATTGAGGGATCCCAAAATGAAACCGGTAAGTACCGCCAGTGTCAAATTCTCGTAATGATCAAAGAGCCACTTGAGCAACCTTGAAAAAGAAAGAAGACCGACCACGGCTCCTGCCATGAGAACAGCAATCACACCGATATCGCGAAAATGAATAGCATCCAAAACCGGCTTGTACATGCCCAGCAAAAGGAGAATAAAGCTTCCGGAAATCCCGGGGAGAATCATGGCACAGATCGCAAGTGCTCCGGAAAAAAACACATACGGATAAGTCACATCTGCCTCCTGGGGGGTTAGGGTTGTTATATAATAGGCCAGTACTCCACCTGCAATGAGCAGGATTATCGTACCCGGCTGCCATCGCGTTATTTTTTTTCCTACGTAGAGGATGCTCGCAAGGACCAAGCCAAAGAAAAAAGACCAGATCAAAACAGGTTGGGTTTCTAGGAGATGTCGGATGAGCTTGGCAAGGCTCACTACGCTTATTCCGATCCCGATCAGCAGGGACAACAAAAAGTTGCCATTGACCTGTTTCCAGGCGCTCGCGATCCCCTCTTTTCTTAAGGTAGTCAAGAGCTTCAGGTTGACCTGGTTGATCGATCCAATCAATTCCTCGTAAATACCCGAAATAAATGCAATGGTTCCGCCCGATACCCCGGGCACCACGTCTGCAGCACCCATGGCCACTCCTTTGAGTGATATGATCACATAGTCCTTTAAATTCCTTCCCATGGCAACGAACAATTGAAATTTTTCGAATGCCAAAGATAACTAAAATAAGGGATTGGAGCTTGTTGAAAGCTATTGATCCGCCCTGAATTTTTGAATCAACGAACAGATCTGTTCATTTTGCTCCAGGGACGGGAAGAGTTTGAGCACCAGGTCGAGATCCTCAAGATCTTCTTTCAGTGCAATTTCCATGAAATACAGGGATTCCTTTTCTTTTTGAACCATCAGGTGAAGGCCTGCCAATCGATAGGTGATTTCAGAATCGTTCTTGTATTTCTCTCGGGCGTCGAGGAGCACTCGAATGCCTTCGTGGTATTCGCCGAGAAAATGCAGCACATCCGCAAGGGCGACAAAGACTTCAAGTCGATCGTCCTTGAGTCCGATGCATTTGTAATAGGCCCTTACTGCCTCCTCAAACAAATTAAGCTTCAAGTTAATCTCGGCAAATTTGTGCCAGTACAGGTTATTCTCCTCATCGATGCTGAGCGCTTTGTTCACGTAGAACAGCGCCTTGTGAAAATTGTTGTGCTCTATGAAAATATCGGCCAATGCGAGCCAGCCCTTGTCCAAAAGCGGGTCCTCATTGACAGTCTTGTTGTAAAAGTCGATAGCGTCGTTCCGGCGGTCGAGTTTCTCATAGCATTTGCCGATTCTGAGAAATGCAAAGGAGGTCTCCGTATCGAGCTCCATGGTTTTCTGATAGAATTCTATCGCCTCCTCGTAATGCCCCAGTTCCTCAAGCGTTTTTGCTTTTTCCAGGTGGGCCCCGATAAAATTCTCATCGATTAAAATGGCATATTCAAAGGCGTGCAGTGCCTTGGCATAGTCGAACACAATATAATACTGACGTCCGAGCTGGTGCCATGCAATTTCGCTGTACGGATCCTTTTCGATGTAGTCATTGAGATAGTCGATGGCCTGATCATGCTGCTTCATCATGTCGAAACAGTAGATCACGTTGTACAAAGAAGAGTAATTCTCGTACTCCACTTCCAGGCTCTTGGCAAAATTCATGCGAGCCGTATCAAACTCCTCCAGGAACAGGTATTCCATTCCGATCATGGACAAGATCTCTGCATCCTCATCAGCAAACAAAAGGGCTGTTTGAAGACTATCTACAGCCCTTCTGTGCTCTCCCCTCTTTGAGTATATTGTTGCTTGTTGAATAAACACTTCTTCATTGGAAGGTTCTATTTCCTTAAGATGATCCAGAATCTTTTCCGCTTTATCCAACTTTTCATCCATGATTAGCAATTCTACCTGAATGAGTTTCAGTGCCACTGAGGCGGGGTGCTGCTCGAGCCCCAATTGAAGTGCTTTTTTGGCCAGGGAGAACTTTCCACTGTCGACATAGAACAGGATGATCTCCTCAAATTCGTTGGAGTCGAAGAAGTATACGCTGTTGGTTTTGAGCATCAATTCAAACTTTGATAGTGGGAACTTATCGTCATTATTCGAAAAATGCTGCATACTTCTTCGTTTAGCTTGACACTAAATTAGCATTGTTTCATCCGGTTCGGAAAATGGCATTTAGATTTTCTTAACAATTTAATTAACACTTCAAATTTTCACTTCCCATCACAAAAAAAACTGTAACTTTGCTTGTGGATTTCAAGCCACAGGAAAGCTATCATGGCCAAAAAGACTCTACTTGACGAAAAAGAGATGTACATCATTCTCCATCGTTTGGCCTGTCAACTCATCGAAAATCACCAGGACTTCAAAGAGACGATTTTGATCGGCATTCAGCCGCGCGGGGTGTTTTTCGCAGATCGACTGGTCAAGATCCTAAGCGAGGATTACAAGATTGAAAACATTAAGCTCGGTAAGTTGGACATCACCTTCTACCGAGATGATTTCAGGAGAAGGGAAGACCCGATCGCCGCGAGCTCTACGGACATCAATTTCGTTGTAGACAACAAGAATGTAGTTTTTATCGATGATGTTCTGTACTCCGGACGAAGTGTCAGATCAGCACTGACAGCGATCCAGGCGTTTGGAAGACCTAAAAACATCGAGCTCCTTGTTTTGATCGATCGACGATTCAGCAGGCACCTACCGATTCAGCCGGATTACAAGGGAAGGCAGGTTGACGTGATCAAAGACGAGCGTGTGCTTGTGGAATGGAGCGAAAATATGAAAAAAGACAAAGTCTGTATTGTGAGTTCGGAATCTCCCTGACAAGGGTCTTGACCTCAGATATGGATCATATTAATTAATTGCGCAACAGAAATGGCTAATTTAAGTGTCTCGCACTTACTCGGTATCAAAAATCTGAAACTCGATGACATTGAATTGATCTTTAAAACCGCTGATCATTTTAAAGAGGTAATCAACCGTCCGATCAAAAAAGTACCGTCATTGCGGGATATTACAATTGCCAATCTCTTTTTTGAAAACAGCACACGCACAAGATTGTCCTTCGAGCTTGCTGAAAAAAGGCTATCTGCTGACATCATCAACTTCTCCGCCAGTCAGTCTTCCGTGAAAAAAGGGGAATCCCTGATCGACACGGTCAACAACATCCTCTCCATGAAGGTGGACATCATTGTGATGCGACATCCCAATGAGGGAGCAGGTGATTTTCTGTCACGGCACGTCGACGCGAGAATCGTAAATGCGGGAGACGGAGCGCATGAGCATCCCACCCAGGCATTGCTGGACTCCTTTTCAATACGGGAAAAGCTCGGCGAGGTCAGAGGCAAGAAAGTAGTGATCATCGGTGACATTCTGCATTCTCGTGTGGCTCTGTCCAATATTTATGCCCTTTTGCTTCAGGGGGCAGAGGTCAAGCTTTGCGGGCCCACCACGCTGATTCCAAAATACATTACGAGTTTGGGAGTCAGTTACGAGAACAACCTTAAAAAAGCTCTCGAGTGGTGCGATGTCGCCAACGTGCTTCGCGTTCAGCACGAGCGCATGGACATCAAATACTTCCCTTCGGTTCGGGAATACACCCAGCTTTTCGGCATCAACAGAGAATTACTCGATTCGTTGGACAAAGAAATTGTCATTATGCACCCGGGACCTATTAACAGGGGTGTCGAATTGACAAGTGACGTGGCAGACTCGAAGCAATCCATTATCCTGAACCAGGTAGAGAACGGAGTCGCAATTCGAATGGCAGTCATTTATCTGCTGGCGCAACAGATTTCGAGAAATTAAGTCAGTTTGAGATGAAAAAGAAAGAAACCCCGGAATACACGATCCTATCACCTGATTCCAAGAAGTCCACAAAGGGTGTTGATGAAATCGATGATTTTTTTTCAGAACTTAAAGAAAATTTCTCTAAATTTAAAAACAGCAACCTGATTTTAGATTTTTCTCATGTTGTTAACACCGATGAAAGAAAAATCTTATTATTTTCGCCAATGTGTGGGAGGCAGAAAGATCAGAACAAATCTTTTGTAATTGTAAGTGAGGGAATCAATTTAGATGATATCCCTGAAGAAATGGTAGTGGTCCCGACCTTGCAGGAGGCTCAGGACATAATAGAGATTGAAAATATCGAACGTGATTTAGGATTCTAAATAGTCTATATGGTAAAAAAACTACTCTGTCTTATTTTTTTATTAACCCTTTCTAACACAGTCTTCGCTCAGGATGACCAGGATGCTCGTGATCTTGAGATACTGGAGAAAGCAGTGATCGGGATACATGACATCGTTGCCTCACCGAATCCTTTCAGTGTTACGACGCGTATCCGTTTCATTGCCGATGGTGAGTACGAAATGGACTTCCTTGTCAAGGACCTTCTCGGGAACACCATTCATTCCCGGAAGCTTGTGACCAAAAAAGGACACAACACCATACCGTTTTTTCGTGAAGATTTGGAATCCGGGATCTATATCTATTCCCTGAAGACCGAAAGCAAGGTGATTTCGAAGCGTATTGTGATCAAATGAGTTTGCGGTTGACCATACTTGGATGCCATTCGGCGACTCCGAGAAGCATGGCCCATCCCTCCGCTCAATACCTTGAAATCAACGGAGAGCATCTTCTAATCGATTGTGCCGAAGGGACCCAAATGCAACTCAGGAAATTCGGCGTCAAGTTTTCCAGGATCAAACACGTCTTTATCTCTCACCTGCACGGCGATCATTTCTATGGCCTGATCGGTCTGATTTCAACCTTCAGCCTGCTTAACCGACAGAATGAATTGCACGTATACGGCCCTGCAGGACTGAAAGAGATTATCCAAATCCAGCTGAAACTCTCCAAATCATGGATCGATTACCCCCTTCATTTCCATGAGCTGAATTCAAACAAGAGTGAGCTCATCCTGGATAGTGAGAAAATTGAGGTGCGAACCGTTCCCCTGCGCCATCGCATCTATACCAACGGTTTTCTGTTCCGGGAAAAACCTGCTCCGAGAAAGCTGAACATGGAAGCCATCTCAAAGCATACGGAGATTGACATTTGCGACTATCAGAACCTCAAAGACGGCAAAGACTTCACTGGTTCGCACGGAACCGTTTTGACCAATGCGGAATTGACGTTTGACCCTCCTTCCCCCTTGTCCTATGCCTATTGCAGTGACACGACCTATTCCGAGGCAGTGGCGGAAATGATTCAAAACGTCGATCTTCTCTACCACGAATCGACATTTTTGGAGCAGCATGCTGACCTTGCGGAAACCACGCGGCATTCTACCGCGGCACAGGCGGCCAAAATCGCTTCAATGGCCGGTGCTAAAAAGCTCATCCTGGGTCATTTTTCGAGCCGCTACAAAGATGTCAACCTGTTTCTGCAGGAAGCTCAGGAGCACTTCGCTGACTGCGAATTGTGTGAAGCAGGAAAGGTCTTCGCGGTCGACAATCAATAGGCTTGAAGTTGCAGTAAGCTAAAGGCTTAAAATGAGTGGGGAAGCTCGGTATTTTAACTGATTTCATTTGCCCTTGGCCATATTTTTTTAGATATTGCGGCTCTAATTCAAAATACTACCGATACA
Organism: Flavobacteriaceae bacterium; assembly: GCA_024644725.1. Taxonomy (GTDB): domain Bacteria; phylum Bacteroidota; class Bacteroidia; order Flavobacteriales; family Flavobacteriaceae; genus Lutimonas. The sequence continues at coordinate 29,577 of JAHEHE010000007.1, forward strand.
CATGTCGAACAAAATACTTACGCTTTTACTGCTGTTCCTGCCCTTTTTGACATCCGCTCAGGAGAAGGGGTTGGACGAGAGGATCAACGATAAATTCATGCCTTTGGCCACCTGGTGGGAGAATACTGTACTGACAACTATCCCCGTGGGATCCTACGATATTCCAATTGTTCTGATACTTTTGGTGCTTGGTGCGAGCTTCTTCACGGTGTTTTTCGGTTTTCCGGCAATTACAAAGTTCAAACTTGCTATTAATACGGTTCGAGGCAAATACGATGCCGTGGATCATCACAGCGTGGAAAAAGTTGAACTGAACGTTGTTGACGGCGACCTGGTCGACACGATCAAAGATGAGAGCAAAGACGGAGAAGTCAGTCACTTCCAGGCATTGGCTACGGCTGTTTCGGGTACCGTAGGACTCGGAAACATTGCCGGGGTGGCGGTAGCCATCGCGGTGGGAGGACCAGGTGCCACTTTCTGGATGATCGTATGTGGTCTGCTGGGAATGTCGACAAAATTTGTAGAATGCACCCTGGGAGTTCGCTACCGGGATGTGGGTGAAGACGGAACCGTATACGGGGGCCCCATGTACTACCTCAAGCGAGGCCTGCAGGCGCAAAACAAAGCTGTTCTCGGAAAAGCCCTGGCCCTGATATTCGCCGTACTTTGTGTCGGAGCTTCCTTTGGGGGAGGGAACGCCTTCCAATCGAATCAGGCTGCGGTGCAGATCGTCAGTCTGCTCGGGATCAGTGGTGGAGGCGTAGGCTTTGTCATCGGTGTAATCATGGCTATTTTGGTTGGAATTGTAATCATCGGGGGCATCAAGAGAATTGCAAAAATCACCGAAAAGATAGTTCCTTTCATGGCAGTTATCTATGTGGTTGCGGCTCTGATCATCATCTTTTCTAATATCGAACACATCGGAACGGCAACAAGCATGATCTTCTCGGGAGCCTTCGACCCCATGGCAGGGCTGGGTGGAGTACTTGGTGTGATCATCGTTGGATTTCAACGCGCTGCTTTCTCCAATGAAGCCGGTGCCGGATCCGCCGCGATCGCGCACTCTGCCGTAAAAACGAAATACCCGGCTTCGGAAGGCGTAGTTGCTTTGCTCGAGCCCTTTATAGATACGGTCGTAATCTGTACGATGACTGCCCTGGTAATCATCTTTTTTAACATGGATGCGGGAGCCTTTGATTACGGAAATTCTGCCAACAGTGCGGTAATGCTGAACTCCTCCGGGGAATACGTGGGAGGGGTCGACCTGACATCGATGGCCTTTGACTCGGTTCTTCCCGGGTTCAGATACATCCTCACTATTGCAATCATACTCTTTGCTTTCTCAACTATGATCTCCTGGTCCTACTACGGACTACAGTCCTGGAAATTCCTTTTCGGAAGAGGCAAGGTCGCAGATCTCAGCTACAAGTTTCTCTTTCTCGTTTTTGTGATAATTGGCGCCTCTGCTACACTGGATGCGGTCATCAAGTTCTCGGACGCCATGATCCTTGCCCTTGTATTCCCAAATATGATTGGCCTGATCTTGCTTTATCCAAGAGTGAAGGAGGAAATGAACAGGTACCTCGGAGCCATCAAAGACATGGCCAAAGCAGGATAGTATGATCAACGGGGCAGTATGAAAAAATAGAATTAAAATACATGCGATTTTACGAATCCCATTTCTGGTACAACAAGAGCCAAAGAAATGGGATTCTGATTTTAGCAGCCCTCATTACAATCATTCAAATTTTCCTCTATTTTACGGATGAGCTCTTCGCTCCGCCGGAAAGGGCGCACAACGAGGACATGCTTCGAGAAATAGAAAGAAAGCTCGACTCGATGCAGAGCGAAAGATCCGATGACAGTCGATTTCAAATCTATCCCTTTAATCCGAATTTCATAACCGATTACAAAGGCTATCTCCTCGGAATGCGCCCTGAAGAAATCGATCGCCTTCTGGCCTTTCGCGAGCAAGGTCGTTTCGTTAGATCTGCTGAGGAGTTTCAAAAGGTAACCGGGGTCAGTGACAGCCTGCTCGGGCGAATTTCGGTTCATTTCAAGTTCCCAAAATTTGAAAGGAGCGCGTTCAAAACTGCCGCGAACCCCAAAAATGCAGTCTTGAAAAAGAAAGACCTCAACCGGGCCTCCATTGAAGATTTAAAAAAAGTCAGAGGCATAGGGCCGGTGCTTGCCAAAAGAATAATCTCCTACAGGACCCTCCTGGGCGGATTCAGCTTTGAGGATCAGCTCGCCGAAGTCTATCACCTCCCTGAAGAGGCCATTGAGAATCTTCAGAGGGAATTTGAGATTCAGGAACCCCCTCAAATTAAAAGACTCAACATTAACACCGCCAGTTTTAAGCAGATCCTTGATCTGCCTTATATCGACTACGAGCTGACACGCAGAATAATGGCTTTTCGATCCGAAGAAAAAATCATCACCGATCTCTCTGATTTGAAGAAAATCGACTCTTTTCCGCTCGACAAATATGACAGAATAGCCGTATATTTGTTAGCTGAATAAAAATGATTGCATGAACTTCGAAATTTCAGACACTCAGAAGACAATAGCGCATTCCATCAGGGAGTTCGCGAAGAAACATATCCGGCCCTACATGATGGATTGGGATGAAAAACAAACGTTCCCAGAAGATCTTTTTCACAAGCTGGGTGAAATGGGATACATGGGTGTACTCGTCCCTGAAAAATATGGAGGCAGTGAAATGAACTACCATGAGTACATTACAGTCATCGAGGAGATATCCAAGGTCGACTCATCCATTGGGTTGTCACTAGCTGCTCACAACTCGTTGTGCACCAATCACATCCTGGAGTTTGGAAGCGAAGAGCAAAAGCAAAAATGGCTCCCCAAGCTGGCTCACGGAGAGTGGATCGGCGCCTGGGGACTGACAGAGCACAACACGGGCAGTGACGCTGGAGGAATGAGCACAACCGCGAAGCCAGACGGGGACCACTACATTCTCAATGGAGCCAAGAACTTCATCACCCATGGAATCAGTGGAGACATTGCCGTAGTGGTGGTCAGAACGGGAGAAAAAGGTGACTCCAGGGGAATGACCGCCTTTGTGGTCGAAAAAGGAACGCCGGGCTTCTCATCCGGCAAGAAGGAAGACAAAATGGGGATGAGAGCCTCGGAAACGGCAGAATTGATTTTCGACAATTGCCGCATCCACAAGGACAACATTCTCGGGGAAGTAGGAGAAGGTTTCATCCAATCCATGAAGGTTCTGGACGGAGGCCGCATCTCGATAGGCGCATTGTCACTTGGGATTTCTAAAGGGGCTTATGAGGCTTCGTTGAAATACGCCAAGGAGAGAGAACAGTTTGGAAGACCGATCAGCCAGTTCCAGGCCATCGCCTTTAAATTGGCCGACATGCTTACCGAAATTGAAGCGTCAGAGCTCCTTCTTCACAAGGCGGCCAGCATGAAGAACAACGGAGAAAAAGTTGTCAGCATGAGTGCCATGGCCAAGATGTACGCTTCAGAAGTAAGTGTGAAAGTGGCCAATGAGGCCGTTCAGATTCACGGTGGATATGGATATACCAAGGATTTCCCGGTAGAAAAATTCTATCGTGACGCCAAACTCTGCACGATCGGAGAAGGAACCTCTGAGATTCAGAAGCTCGTGATCTCAAGAAACATCTTGGCTTAATCGATTTCTAAAACCTAATTTGTTTTTGAAAGTCCGAGGGATTCGGCCTTTTTTACCATGAAGGCATAAGCCTCGTCGTAATCATTGGCGATCTCGCCTTCGAGAATGGCCTCTTTGATCGAATCCTTGATCAGACCGATTTCGCGACAGGGTTTTAGCTGGAAAGTCTCCATGATGAGCTCCCCGGAAATGGGAGGTTGGAAGTTACGCACATGGTCCCTCTCCTCCACTTCTTTTATTTTCTGCCGGACTTGCTTGAAATTATTTAGATATTCCTGCTCTTTCTTTTTGTTTTTCGTTGTGATGTCTGCCTCGCAATGGGTCATCAGGTCATCGAGGTCCTCACCGGCGTCAAAGATCAGCCGGCGCACAGCGGAATCCGTCACGTTCTCAGCCAAAACCACGGGTCTCGAGCTCATCATGACGATTTTCTGTACGTACTTCATCTTCTCATTCAAGGGCATTTTCAAACGTTTGAAGATCGTCTTGACCATTTTTGAGCCAACAAACTCATGTCCGTGAAAGGTCCATCCGATTTTTTTGTCAAACTTTTTGGTCGGAGCCTTGCCAATGTCGTGCAAAAGTGCCGCCCAACGCAGCCAGGGATTATCCGTTTTTTCGGATATGTTATCAACGACCTGAAGGGTGTGGTAAAAATTGTCTTTGTGCTTTTGACCTCGAATCTGCTCCACCCCTTTCAAGGCAGACAGCTCCGGCAGAATATAAGGCAGGAGGTCGGTCTCAAACAACAACTTCAATCCGATAGAGGGCTTCGGGCTCATCAATATTTTATGAAGTTCATCCACGATGCGCTCTTTGCTCACGATGTTTATTCGATCGGAGTTCCTTCGAATCGAATCCAGGCAAACGGGATCAATGGCAAAGCCTAGCTGACTGGAAAAGCGGATGGCTCGCATCATTCTGAGCGGGTCATCGCTGAAAGTAACATCCGGGTCAAGAGGAGTTCTTATGATCTTATCCTGCAGGTCCTGAAGACCATTGAACGGATCGAGCAAGCTTCCGTAGCTCTCCTTAATCAGGCTGATGGCCATAGCATTAATGGTGAAATCTCTTCGGTTTTGATCGTCCTTGAGCGTTCCTGTCTCTACGCGTGGGTTTCGGCTGTCTTGAGTATAGGATTCTTTGCGGGCACCGACGAATTCCACTTCGAGCTGATCATCCTTGAGCATGGCCGTTCCATAGGTCTTGAAAATTTGAACCTTGCGTTCCCCGGGCAAAAGCTCTGCCACCCGGCTTGCCAGTTCAATGCCACTGCCCACGGCAACGATGTCTATGTCTTTCGATTTTTCCCTATCGAGGATATAGTCTCGCACATAGCCCCCAATGACATAGGAATCCACACCAATCTGGGCGGCCGCCTCAGAAATGGTTTCGAAGATGGACAGTGAAATCGCAGATCTATAGTTGTTGTTCAGCACCTGTTTCTACTTTCTAATGAAAATGATCTGTCCATCCTGATCAATTTTTACGATCTGGGAAGCAGACTCTTGAGTTTCGTGGCGCGACAAATTTACTATATAATCCGCTTCCGCCAAAAGCTCCTTGTCGATGTCCGAGAAACAGGTTGGCGAAGGTGAGCCGCTGTAATTGGCTGATGTCGATATAATGGGTTTGCCAAAGGCACGTATCAAATTGACACAGAAATCATTCTGAGGCATTCGAATCGCAATGGTGTTGTCAGAAGATATCGCGTTTGATGCGATTCCTCTCGGGTCGGCATAGATGACCGTTGTGGGTTTGGTCGCATTTCTCAAAAATTCTGTAACTCCTTCCGGAATGAAAGGTACATAGGTTTTCAACATCTCCCAGTCGCTTACCAGCGTAACCAGGCTCTTGCTTTCTGCGCGCCTTTTGATTCTATAGATGCGGGCGACGGCATCTTCAGAGGTCGCATCGCAACCGATGCCCCAAATGGTATCGGTAGGGTAAATCAAAATTCCTCCCGATTTCAAGGCGTTCAAGGAAGATTCAATTTCTGCAATCATAATTTCGGTTTCATATAGACATCAGCATCCTTAGATTGAGCATAGCGTTCCCCGAGATATCTGTAACGCTTCCAAACACCCAGCGCATGAGCCCTTGCCAACTCATAACCCGCCTTTCCGTCAAGTATGCCCATTCGAATGATATAATGCACAAAAAAACGAAAGGCAGGTTTCGCCATCAAGAGCCAGAATCTCGACTTTTGGTTCTTGCGGAAAAGCTCTTCGGCCTGAAGCCGCGCATACATTTCCAGTTTCTTCGAATACTGCTCATCGCTTCTGTAGGAATAGTGGTCGAGCCGATTCTTCAAAAACCCAACAGGACCATCGGTGTCAATGGTCTCGTGCACAAGTTTTCCGTTGTATCGCCCACTTCCTTTCTTGAAAAGCCGAATGGCCTTGTCTGTCTGCCAACCGCCGTAACGCACCCTCTTATCCTTAAAATAAAAATTCCTGTAGAGGAAATACGCGACTTTGTCTCCGGGGTTTTCAACAGATCTCACAATTTCGTCCGCCAGCTGATCTGATACCCTTTCGTCAGCGTCGATGACAAGAATCCATTCGTGGGATGCCTGCCGAATGGCAAAATTCTTTTGATTGGAAAAATCGTCAAACTTTCGTCGGATGGTATTTACACCCAAATCCCGGGCGATTTCGACCGTTTTGTCTGAGCTGAAAGAATCGATGACCATTATTTCATCAGCAAAGCTCACCGTCCGGATCGCCTCCGAAATGAAATTCTCCTCATTCAAAGTTGGAATAATGGCTGTGATCATGAAAAAATATTAGACCGCCACCGAATACTCTCTCAATGCGTCGTTCAGTGAGGTCTTTTTATTTGTGCTTTCTTTTCTGACACCAATGATCAGGGCACAGGGAACCTGAAAGTCACCTGCCGGAAAAGTTTTGGTATAGCTCCCCGGAATCACAACCGAGCGCGCTGGAACGCGACCTTTCATCTCAACAGGTTCAGAACCGGTCACATCGATGATCTTCGTTGACGCCGTTAGCACCACATTGGCACCCAAAACAGCTTCCTTTTCAACGCGAACGCCTTCCACCACAATGCATCTGGAGCCGACAAACACGTTGTCCTCTATGATGACGGGAGCGGCTTGAAGTGGCTCCAAAACCCCGCCTATTCCCACTCCACCACTGAGGTGCACATTCTTACCAATCTGAGCGCAGCTTCCAACCGTTGCCCAGGTGTCCACCATGGTACCTTCATCTACATAGGCGCCAATATTGACATAACTTGGCATCAATATCGTACCCCTGGAGATATAGGATCCGAAGCGAGCCACGGCATGCGGCACAACGCGTATCTCTTTCTCCTTATATCCTGATTTGAGTGGAATTTTATCGTGATACTCGAAAATACCGGCTTCCATGGTTTCCATCTTCTGAATCGGAAAGTAAAGCACGACAGCCTTCTTGACCCACTCGTTCACCTGCCAGCCATCTTCTCTGGGTTCGGCTACCCGAAGTGTTCCTTGATCGAGCAACCCAATTACTTCCCGAATTGCCTTTTGGGTGTCTTCCTCCTTTAAAAGCGACCGGTCCTCAAAGGCTTTCTCAATGGTTTCTCTTAGTATTTTCATAGGATTTGATTAAGTCGCAAATATAAAGAAGCAGATAGAAAAATTCCATTTTTTATACATTCTTTTAAATCAAAAAAGAAGTAAATTTGCCAAAATTCGGGGATAGATGTCACAAATACTGGCGATGGATTATGGAGCCAAGAGAACGGGGATCGCGGTCACTGACGACATGCAGATCATCGCCTCCGGACTAACCACGGTAGCCACAGAATCACTTCTTGACTTTCTCGATTCCTATGTAAAGAAAGAGAAAGTGGAATTGTTTTTGATCGGAGAACCCAAGCAGCGAGACAACAGCCCCTCGGACATTGAATATGAGATCCGACCTTTTTTGAAAAAGCTCAGTGCGAGATTTCCTGACATCCCCATCGAGAGAGTGGATGAACGGTTTACTTCGAAAATGGCTTTTCAAACAATGATTGACAGTGGGATGAGCAAAGGGAAAAGAAAAAACAAGGCCCTGGTTGACGAGATCAGTGCCACAATCATTCTACAGTCCTATTTGTCGGGCAGGAAATAATGAAATGAGGCAATGAACAGAATAAAAAGAATCTTATGGTATTACCGATTGTAGCGTATGGGGACCCGGTGCTCAGGAGAGTTGGAAAAGACATAAACAAAGATTATCCGGGCCTTGAGGAATTGATCGAGAACATGAAAGAAACCATGAAAAACGCCCAGGGAGTGGGTTTGGCTGCCCCTCAAGTTGGACGTGACATTCGCTTGTTTCTGATCGATGCCTCTCCTTTCTCTGAAAATGAGGAGCTCGAAGAGGAAGAAAGAGCTTTCTTAAAGGACTTTAAGCAAACTTTCATCAATGCCCGGATCGTAGAAGAGCAGGGCGATGAATGGGCCTTCAACGAGGGTTGTCTCAGTATTCCGAATATCAATGAGGACGTATACAGACCGGAGGTCATTCATGTGGAGTATCTGGACGAAGACTTTACAGAGAGACAAGAAACGCTCACCGGTCTGGCCGCACGTATCTTCCAGCACGAGTATGATCACATCGAAGGCATCTTATTTACCGATAAGTTGTCTTCCCTGAAGAAAAGATTGTTAAAAAAGAAACTGGAAAATATCTCCAAGGGAAAAGTTGATGTTTCGTACAGGATGAAATTTCCAAATATCAAAAAATAAAATCAGATTATGAGTTTAGAAAAAGTTATTGCCATATCGGGCAAACCCGGCCTGTTCGAGATTATTTCAAGAACCAAGTCAGGCTTGATTGTTCAATCCATTTCAGACGGCAAGCGTTTTCCGGTAAACAGTGTCCATAATGTCAGCACCTTGAGCGACATTGCCATATACACCTACGAGGAAGAAGTTCCGCTCCCGGAAGTGCTCTCCAACATTTATGGCAAAGAAGAGGGAAAATCTTCGATCGATCCCAAATCCGACAAGCAGACTTTGCTTGAATATTTTGGAGAAGTGCTGCCCGGTTTTGATGAGGAGCGCGTTTATCCGTCGAACATCAAAAAAGTGATTTCCTGGTACAACACCCTGGTGGAGGGAAAATTTGATTTTGAAAGCCTCAAAAACGACGAAACAGAAGAGGATTCAGAGACGGAAGAATCCACTTCGCAGTAAGAATCCACTTGTGATGAACAACAGACAAGAACAGCTCAAAGCCTTTGGCGAACTCCTGGACATCATGGACGAGCTTCGGCAGAAATGCCCCTGGGACAAAAAGCAAACCCTTGAATCCCTTCGTCATCTCACCATCGAGGAGACCTATGAATTGGGCGATGCTATACTCGACAGGGACATGAATGAAATTCGAAAGGAATTGGGCGACTTGTTGCTTCATATTGTATTCTATTCGAAAATAGGATCAGAGACCCGGGATTTTGACATCAAAGACGTGATCGATGGAATCAACGAAAAACTGATACACAGGCATCCCCATGTGTTCGGTGACACGGTGGTGGAAGACGAGGAGCAGGTGGCACAAAACTGGGAACAACTCAAACTCAAAGAAGGCAAAAAATCGATTCTCGAAGGGGTTCCCAAGTCACTTCCTGCCATGATCAAAGCGAGTCGGATCCAGGACAAAGCAGCCAGTGCAGGATTCGATTGGGAGGAGCCCGGGCAGGTTATGGACAAGGTGAAAGAAGAGCTCGCCGAGCTGGAGCAGGAACTTGAGAATCCGGGCAACGATAAGATCGAAGCTGAGTTTGGAGACGTCCTGTTTTCGATGATCAATTTCTCCCGATTTATCAAAGTGGATCCCGAAAGCGCCCTGGAACGGACCAACAAGAAATTCATAAAACGCTTCCGGTATCTTGAAGAGGAGGCTAAGAAAAATGGAGAATCGCTCAAAGATCTCACCCTTGAGCAGATGGATGTATACTGGAACCAATCCAAAAAGCATTTCGAGTAAAGTACCCCTGGCTATCTGTGGTCTCGAAAAACATTTCAGGTGCAAAAAATAATCCCTAATTTTAGGTCTTGATTCAGACCTGTATTTTCATGAAACACCTTTATATCTTTTGTCTTGGCCTTTTATTCCTGCATCAAGGAAGTACGGCACAGGAGCAGAAGACCGGCTTCCAGGGGGAGACGATACAATTCAATTCGGGAGATGGAATTCGGGTCACGGCCGACCTGTATATGACCGAGAGCGCCGACGCTCCTTTTATCATTCTATTTCACCAGGCGGGTTACAGCAGGGGCGAGTACCGGGAGATCGCACCTCGTCTCAATGCTTTGGGATACAATTGCATGGCTGTCGACCAACGATCCGGAAAAGAGGTGGCCGGAATTCAGAACCTGACCCACAAGATGGCAGTCGAAAACAACCTTCCGACCGAATATCTAGATGCCCTGACTGACATTGAAGCCGCCTATGTCTATGTCAAACACGGGATCAAACCTGGAAAATTGATTCTCTGGGGAAGCTCCTACTCTGCTGCTTTGATGTTTTATATGGGTAGTGAGCATCACAAAAACATTGCTGGCATATTGGCTTTTGCACCGGGAGAGTATTTCAAAATCAATGGCAAGGAGATAAAAACGTTTGCTTCAAAAGTGACCGCTCCGGTGTTTGTGACCTCGGCGAAAAACGAGTATCCCAAATGGAAATCCATATACGACGCCGTACAAGCAGAAAAGTTCTCCTATCTTCCCGAAAATGAGGGCAAGCACGGCTCAAAGGCACTTTGGAAAAACAATCCGGGACACGAGATGTACTGGGATGCCGTCGAAAAGTTTTTGGCAAAAATCAAACAGTAAAACATTACAAATTAACAGGACCATGCACGCATTCATCAAAAGATCAACACTGACAACAATTTTATTTATCGCCGCAGTCGTGACCTCATGTCAGGAAAAACAGAGTCCTGCAGAGGTGAAGACCGCGCAAAACCAAACTGAGTCAATAACTGAAAAACCTCTTGCGCTCGTCATTCACGGAGGTGCGGGGACCATAAAAAGAGAAAACATGACCGAGGAGATGGAGGCGGCTTACCGGGCTAAACTGCAGGAAGCCCTCGATGCCGGTTATGCGGTTCTCGAAGCCGGTGGAACCTCGGTAGAAGCGGTGCGAAGTGCCATTAACATCATGGAGGACTCTCCGCTTTTCAATGCCGGCAAAGGGGCTGTCTTCAATAGCCTGGGGAAACACGAGCTGGACGCGTCCATCATGGAAGGTCAAACTTTGAATGCAGGTGCCGTTGCTGGAGTCACAAAGATCAGAAACCCTATCGACGCAGCGATCCTTGTCAAAGACAGCACCCGACACGTCATGCTGTCTGGCGCGGGTGCGGAAGAGTTTGTGGGCCAATACGGAATTACCATGGTCGAAACCTCCTATTTCGATACAGAGAAAAGACGGGAGCAATTGCACAAGGCGCAAGGCAAGGAAAAAGTTATGCTTGATCATTCCTCACTTCTAGACAAAACCCCAGGTCGCGACGCTGCCCCCATTGACGATCATAAATACGGCACGGTAGGTTGCGTAGCTCTGGACAAAGAAGGCAATCTGGCAGCAGGAACCTCTACAGGGGGCATGACCAACAAAAAATTTGGACGGATTGGCGACTCGCCTATCATTGGGGCCGGAAACTATGCCAACAATTTGACCTGTGGGGTTTCCTGCACGGGCACAGGAGAGTTTTTCATCCGGACCCTGGCTGCCCATGAAGCTTCAAATCTGATGCTTTACAAAGGAATGAAAGTCGATCAGGCCCTAGAGGAAGTGATCCGTCAGATACAGGAACTCGGGGGCGATGGAGGCATGATCGCCCTGGACAAGGATGGGAATGTCGCCTGGGATTTCAATACAGCAGGCATGTACAGGGCCTTCAGAAAGTCGACCGGCGAGAATAAAATTGAGATCTATGAGAAAACGCAATAGATCTCGGGGTACGGGTTCACTTTTTACGCGGCTTGGACTCTGCCTGGTTTTGATTGTTTCACAAACCATGGCGGCTCAGGAAATCGAAAAAGACCTTCTGATCCGGCTCATGGAAGCACAAGGAGAAGACTTTCAATCGATTCTGAGTGAGCCCGAACGTTATCGAATTCAGATTCTTTACACTCAGATTGATCGAAATGAAAAGAATGAGCCCAGCTTCAGATCGTACTCATATGGAGTGTCTCCCGATACCTATTTCTATCCCGCAAGCAGCATAAAAATATTTGGAGCAGCACTTTCATTAGAGAAATTCAATAAGCTGGATATTAATAAATTAAATAGCGATACATATGTCAGTATTGACAGTAGCTTCTCCGGGCAAACCGCTGTACTTCGCGATTCGACCTCGGCTTCCGGAAAACCTTCTTTCGGGCATTACCTCAAGAAGCTTCTGGTTTTGAGTGACAACGATGCCTACAATCGAACCTACGAATTCATGGGCCAGGAAGCCCTGAATGAAAACCTCCATGCAAAAGGCTATGACCAACTCAGGCTTACTCACAGGTTGTCAATATCTCTGAGCCCCGAGGAAAATCAAAACACCAATGCCATGATCTTTTACGTTGATGACCCCGACCAACCGGTCTATTCGCAGAAGGCATTGGCCACTTCAAAGGATTTCTCAGCTGAATCAGCCATTCTTTTAGGGGACAGTTACGTGAAAGGGGACGCAGTCATCAAAGGCCCCATGGATTTTTCCAAAAAGAATTATTGCACGGTTGAGGAGCTTCAACGGGCAATCAGATCCCTTATGTTCCCGGAGTCTTTGGAACAGGAAGCCCGATTTGACTTAACGACAGAAGACCTTCGCTTTCTGCGCACCTACATGTCTCAGCTCCCACGAGAAACCCGGCATCCTGACTACAGCGACAAACCCGACAATTACTGTAAGTTCTTTTTGTACGGGGATGACAATTCTGCCGAAATACCCGATCATATCCGAATTTTCAACAAGATCGGGCTTGCTTATGGCTTTTGCATCGACAATGCCTACATCGTCGATTTCAAAGAAAATGTTGAATTCATGCTGACTGCCGTGATCTACGTGAATGAAAACAACAGGCTGAACGACGGAATCTATGAGTACGAAACCGTGGCTTTTCCGTTTCTGGCTCAGCTCGGGCGCGTGATTTATGACCATGAACGCCAAAGAGACAGACCGAATCCACCGGACCTGACTGAATTCAAACTCAGCTATGACATTTCCAAATCTTCCAACTAATCTGAAATATCCAAGCATACCTTAACCAACCAAGTATGAAAATCAAGCAAATCACACAAATCATTGAAGACCTTTGCCCGCTGCATTATGCGGAGGACTTTGACAATGTTGGACTTCTGGTGGGAAGCCCGGATCAAAGTGTCACTGGGGTACTGGTGACCCTGGATTGCCTCGAAAAAACGGTAGAGGAAGCGATAGAATCAAACTGTAATCTGATCGTCAGCTTCCACCCTATCGTATTCTCGGGTTTAAAAAAGATCAATGGGAAATCCTATGTCGAGAGAACGGTGATCAAAGCCATTAAAAATGACATTGCCATTTATGCCATGCACACGGCATTGGACAATTCCATCAAAGGCGTGTCCAATAAAATGGCCGAGGTCCTGGGTCTGACCCATAGAAAAGTCTTGATTCCAAAACCAAAAACACTGAAGAAGCTCTCGACCTACGTCCCTCCTTCTGCAGCTGAAGTCGTCAGAAAAGCCCTTTTTGAAGCTGGAGCGGGCAATATAGGCAACTACAGTCACTGCAGCTTCAACGCGCCGGGCGAAGGCACCTATCTTGGAGATGAATCCAGCCAACCCGCAATTGGAGAAAAGGAGGTTCTTCAAAAGGTTCCTGAACTGCTGATCACAGTCATTTTTGACAGTCATTTGCAGGGAGCGATTCTAAAAGCCTTGCGAGAAAGTCATCCCTATGAGGAAATTGCTTTTGACATAATCACCGTGGACAATTCCCACCCGGAGATTGGAATGGGAATGATTGGTGATTTGGAAAAAGATGAAAATACAAATGATTTTTTGTCCCGGCTGAAATCGACCTTTGGCACCCCGGTGATCCGGCATTCAGGCCTGGTTGCGGGTCATGTCAAAAGAATCGCTGTCCTGGGCGGTTCGGGAAGCTTTGGTATTGAACGTGCGATTGCTGCTGGAGCGGATGTTTACGTGACATCTGACCTCAAGTATCACGACTTCTTCAAGGCAGAGAATAAGATCCTGCTGGTAGACATTGGACACTACGAAAGTGAGCAGTTTACAAAAAACCTTTTGACGGATTATCTTACGAAAAAAATCACTAATTTTGCACCTGCCGTGCCCGAAAGCGGCATAATTCTATCAAAAATCAGTACAAATCCTATCAATTACACATAGAGATGGCGAAGAAAAAAGAAGTTACCGTTGAAGAGAAGCTGAGAGCTTTGTATGACCTGCAGCTCATCGATTCCCGTATCGACGAGATCAAGAATATGAGAGGTGAGCTTCCCCTGGAAGTAAAAGATCTGGAAGATGAAATTGCTGGTTTGCAGACCCGTTTGAACAATTTCAGCACCGACATTGAAAATCTCGAGACGGCTATCGCCAACAAAAAAAACAATATTGAGGAAGCCCGAGCGCTCACCAAAAAATACGAGGAGCAACAGAAAAACGTAAGAAACAACAGGGAGTTCGATTCCATTTCCAAAGAGATCGAGTACCAGGACCTGGAGATTCAACTTGCTGAAAAGCACATTCGTGAGTTTGAAGCCAAAATCGCTCAGAAAAATGAGATCATAGATGCGGCCAAAGAAAAAATGACCGAAAAGGAAACGCACCTCAAGCACAAGCAGGATGAATTGAAGGCCATCATGGATGAGACAGAGAAGGAGGAGAAGCTCCTTGAGAAAAAATCTGTTGAATTCAGCAAGCAGATCGATGAGCGTTTGCTTCAGGCGTACCAGCGAATTCGTTCTACAGTGCGCAACGGCCTTGCCGTAGTGACTATAGAAAGAGGCGCCTCCGGAGGCTCATTCTTCACAATTCCACCTCAAAGACAAGTGGAGATTGCCTCAAGAAAGAAGATCATCACTGACGAACACAGTGGCAGGATTCTGATTGATTCGAATCTGGCGGAAGAAGAGCGCGATAAAATGTCAGAGTACATAGGTTAAGACCCGCTGATGAGACCAGGGCAATTCCTTTTAATTTTCTTCTTCGCCCTTGCGACTCTAATTTCATGCACAAAAAAGAACAATGAAGCCAAAGCAGAATTGCTGTTCCAGGCGCATTGTGCCCGTTGTCACGTAGGTCCGGATATAGGAGCCTTGCCCAAATCCATGTGGGCCGAGCGCGTTCTTCCTGACATGGCTTCCCGAATGGGTATCAAGGAGGGCGATTACGATCCTTTCAAAGGCATGAGCTTCGAGGAAAAAGAAATTGTCATGAAGGCAGGGGTTTATCCTTACACCCCTTTGCTTGAACCTGAAGACTGGGCAATTCTCAAAGAATACATTCTAAGCAATGCTCCCGACAGTCTCGCCGGTCAAGCGGAAAACGTGGAGTATGGCGTACAGGACCACTTCAAATCAGAGAAGATAACGCTGGACGATGCACCTGGCTCCTATTACACCTTTCTGGATTATGATGATAACACACAATCGATACGTGTGGGGGATATCTCTGGAAACTTGATCGAACACAGTGTTTCCAGTGGGTCTACGGAAGTTTTGCACAAGGTCAACAGCGCCGTTGTCGACTACACTCAATTAGATACCATTTCGTTTATAACGGATGTGGGAATACTCGACCCTTCGGAACTCTCATCCGGAAAGATCTTCAGGGCCTATGACGATAAGTTGGAGGCCATCCCGGAGATATTCCACCGACCGGTGAACAACCTGGTGACCGACTTTGACGGGGATGGCATAGACGAGCTGGTGATCAGTGAGTTTGGTCACAGAACCGGGCAGCTGACCCTGATGCGGGGACTGCCCAACGGCAATTACGAAAGAAGAATTCTTCTCACATTGCCCGGAACCATTCGTGCGGTTGCAGAGGACATGGACAAAGACGGGGATCTCGATATCGTGGCGATCACCTCTCAGGGAGACGAAAGCATCACCATTCTTTATCAGGAAGAAGATTTGCGATTTCGGGTTGACCGCGCGATTCGATTCAGCCCCATCTACGGAAGCAGCTGGTTTGAATTGCTCGACTACGACCATGACGGTGACATAGACATCGTCACGGTAAACGGAGACAACGCTGACAAAACCTATATCGCGAAACCTTATCACGGTCTGAGAATTCATCTCAATGATGGGCAGAATCAGTTCACCGAGGCCTTTTTTCATCCGCTGAATGGAGCCACACGCTTTGTCTCAGAGGATTTTGACCAGGACGGTGACTTCGATTTTGCCGTCATCTCTACTTTCCCGGATTACGAAAACGCGCCAGACCTGGCTCTGGTGTACCTGGAAAACCAGGATGCGTCCAAGTTCAAATTCAAGCCTTTAAAATTTGAGGAGTCCAATTTGAGTCGCTGGTTCCTGTTGGATAAGGGCGACATTGATGCTGATGGAGACATCGACATCATTCTCAGCGCCTTTACCTATACCTTCACCCCGGTACCTGAAAAATTCAGCAAACAATGGCAGGACAACAATGTAGATATTCTTCTGCTTCAAAATCAGCTCAAGTAAGGGCAACGGAAAGGGCCAGCCAAAACATGGGAATGCCCTCCACCCAAAATCCACTGTAAAATCTGCTCTGATACACCCCGGATTTCAGAATGAATCCCCCGGAGACTGCGGCTGCGGCCAGCCCGGACCACTGTTCCCAGGCCTGGAAAAAATCCCCGTAAAAAAACAACAGTGCAAAGCCCAAAAGTGCTCCTAGCGCGAGGATCTTTGACTTGCCCACACCAATCGTTTGGGGCAAGGTGGCGAGATCCGGGTCATCGAGCTGAAGATCGCGGATATCAAAGGGTATGGTGATGGCCAGCACTATAAGGAAGCGCTGCACCAAAACGACCCATACTTTGCCGTCAAAGGACAATTCATTGACCCAAACCGGAAAAAGAACGGTGACTCCAGCCCAAACGGCAGCGATTAAAAAGAGCTTGAAGCCCGGAAGGTTTCGAAGTCCCCTGAGGCTCCCGCGAGACGGAACGACATAAAACAGAGTCAACAGGAAGAAAGGGATGATAAAAACCAGGTCGCCCCATGAGAACTTCAAGGCCCAGTAGATCGATCCAAGAAGGGCAACTGCATTGAGTGCCAAAAGCCAGCTTCGGCTCGAACGCATCCAGTTTGACAGTGAAGGATAGAGCCGCTCCATCTGGACGACACGAATGAAATTGTAGGCCAGAACGGTTCCACAAAAAATAAACCAAACACTTCTCTCGTCGCGCAACTGATAAGGCTTCAGGGTGAGCAATACCAGACATGAGGTGCTGAGTGCCACGTGGATATTGCTGAAGACATAAAAACTGAAGAATCTTTCGATCAGACGCATCATTGCATATTACGATGAAAAAAGTTAATAAATTCTAATCAATTTATAGCTTTCCGCAGGAATTTGTTTTGGTCAAAAATGAGTATTTTTGTCACCTCGCAAATAATTATCTTATGCAAACTGATTCTTTTGTTTTACGACACCTCGGACCCAACCGGAAAGAGATTAATCACATGTTAAAAACTGTCGGGGTTGAATCCCTCCAGGAACTGGTTCATCACACCGTTCCGGATGACATCCGACTCAACGCGGAGCTTGATTTGCCCGAGGCGCTCAGCGAAAATGAATTCGCCTCACACATTCAAAAACTTGGCAACAAGAACAAGCAGTTCAAGTCTTATATCGGAATGGGCTACCACCCTACCTCTTTGCCCGCCGTCATTCAGAGAAATATTTTTGAAAATCCGAGCTGGTATACGTCCTATACGCCTTACCAGGCTGAGATTTCTCAGGGTCGCCTCGAGGCGCTGCTCAACTATCAGACCGTGATCACCGACCTGACCGGATTGCCGATAGCCAACTCTTCATTGCTCGATGAAGGCACAGCTGCGGCTGAGGCCATGCTCATGCTTTTTAACGGAAGGAGCCGGGCGCAAAAGAAGTCAAATGCACTCTCTTTCTTTGTCTCAGAAGAGCTGTTTCCCCAAACACGTGACATTCTGCTGACCCGTGCCGAACCACTGGGCATCAAACTTGTCTACGGAGATCATGAAGAGGCTCTACTTGACGAGAGCTTTTTTGGATGTATCGTTCAATACCCCGGAAAGCACGGCAAAATTTGCGACTATACAGAATTTATCAACAAGGCCCACGAACAGGACTGTAAGGTGGTGGTAGCCGCAGATCTTTTGAGTCTCGCCATATTGAAATCACCTGCCGAAATGGGGGCTGACGTTTGCGTGGGAACCACACAACGCTTTGGAATTCCCCTCGGGTTTGGCGGTCCTCACGCGGCTTTCTTTGCCACGACCGAATCCTACAAAAGAAATATTCCCGGACGAATCATCGGGGTTACCTTAGACACAGACGGGAACCGTGCCCTTAGAATGGCGCTTCAGACCCGTGAACAGCATATCAAGAGGGAAAAAGCGACCTCAAACATCTGCACTGCTCAAGTGCTTCTGGCGGTGATGGCAGGCATGTACGCCGTTTATCACGGTGGTGAGGGAATCAAATACATCGCGAGGCAAATTCATTCCCTGACGAACATTCTGAACGATGCCTGCACCAAACTCGGACTGGAGCAGGAAAACCAGAACTTTTTTGACACACTGAAGATCAAGGTTTCAAACGCGCACAAACTGAAAGACATCGCCGAGGCCAAAGAGGTGAATTTCAACTATGTCGACAACAACACGATCAGCGTCTCGATCAATGAAACGACTACGCTTGAAGACGTCGAGGAAATCATAGACATCCTGGCCCACTCCGAGAACCTTTACTCGTTTAAAGTAACGGATTGTCCGGTCAGCATGTCGATCCCAACGGGCATGAGAAGGATTTCGAGCTATCTCACCCATGAAGTTTTCAACTCCTATCATTCCGAAACCGAAATGATGCGATACATCAAAAGGCTGGAGCGAAAAGACATCTCTCTGGCTGACTCCATGATATCGTTGGGCTCCTGCACGATGAAGCTCAATGCTGCAACCGAAATGCTACCATTGAGCCAGAGCAATTGGAATTCGATACACCCTTACGTGCCGGTTCAACAGGCACAGGGTTATCACGAGATGCTGCGCGAGCTCGAATCACAGCTCAATGTAATCACAGGTTTTGCCGGGACTTCTCTGCAGCCGAACTCGGGCGCCCAAGGGGAATACGCCGGGCTGATGGTGATCCGTGCTTATCACAGGTCCAACGGAGAGGAGCACAGGAACATTTGTCTGATCCCTGCATCCGCTCACGGAACAAATCCGGCTTCGGCCGTCATGGCGGGTATGAAAGTGGTCGTGACGAAGACATCTGAAAATGGCAACATTGACGTGGATGACCTGAAGGAAAAAGCAGAATTGCACAAGGAAAACCTGGCTGCATTGATGGTTACCTACCCTTCTACACACGGCGTTTTTGAGTCAACAATTCGGGAAATTACCGGAATTGTGCATGACAATGGAGGTCAGGTCTACATGGACGGAGCCAATATGAACGCACAGGTCGGCCTGACGAATCCTGCCCGCATCGGAGCGGATGTCTGTCATTTGAACCTGCACAAGACCTTTGCTATTCCTCATGGAGGCGGAGGACCCGGAGTGGGCCCGATCTGCGTGGCGGAGCACCTGGTTGAGTTCCTGCCGTCCAACCCGATAATCAAAACGGGAGGATCGAAATCGATTCACGCGATTTCAGCTGCTCCCTTTGGATCGGCCCTGGTGGATCTTATTTCCTACAGCTACATAAAAATGCTCGGACCCAGCGGTTTGAAGCGGTCCACGATAATTGCCATTCTCAATGCGAACTATCTTAAGTCACTTCTTGAGGAGCACTATCCGATCCTCTACACGGGCGAAAAAGGTTTTGTGGCGCATGAGATGATTTTGGACCTGAGACAATTCAAAGCCAAGGGAATCGAAGTGGCAGATATCGCAAAACGTCTGATGGATTTCGGATTCCATGCCCCCACAGTTTCTTTCCCGGTGGCCGGCACCCTAATGATCGAGCCAACGGAAAGCGAGAATAAAAGGGAACTGGACCGATTTGCCGCTGCTATGATTCAGATAAAAAAGGAGATCGATGCCTATGACGGTGAAGACAGTGTATTGAAAAATGCGCCTCACACTCAGGCCATGCTGACAAGTGACACCTGGGACCACCCCTACTCACGTAAAGAAGCAGCATTTGCCCTGGATTTTGTGGCTGAGAACAAATATTGGCCCACAGTTCGCAGGGTAAACGAGGCTTACGGTGACAGACATCTGGTTTGCTCCTGTAACCCCATAGAAGATTATATCGAACAGGACTGATGAAATTCGAGTGTGGAAATTGAAGATTTAGGCGGAACTTTGGCCATTTTTTAGGAATCCTTTTTGCTAAAAAAATTGTATTTTTGCCATTCGAAAAAATGTACGGAACATGAAAAAAATAACGAAAGAAACCTATGTCAACTGGTACAAAGACATGCTTTTCTGGCGAAAATTCGAAGATAAGCTCGCTGCAGTTTACATCCAACAGAAGGTAAGAGGTTTCTTGCATCTGTACAACGGACAGGAGGCTGTTTTGGCAGGAGCCTTGCACGCCATGGATCTGTCAAAAGACAAAATGATCACCGCGTACAGGAACCACGTGCAACCCATTGGAATGGGAGTTGACCCAAAAAGAGTGATGGCCGAGTTGTATGGCAAAGTAACGGGGACATCCCATGGAATGGGAGGTTCAATGCATATTTTTTCCAAGGAGAAGGGTTTTTATGGCGGACATGGTATTGTAGGCGGACAGATTCCCCTGGGAGCCGGAATTGCATTTGCCGACAAATATTTCGGTCGCGGAGGAGTGACTATCACTTATTTTGGTGACGGAGCGGCCCGACAAGGCTCGCTACATGAAACCTTCAACATGGCGATGGCCTGGGAATTGCCCGTTGTGTTTATCGTCGAGAACAACGGATATGCAATGGGAACCTCGGTTGCCAGAACCGCCAATCACCCAGACATCTGGAAGCTCGGACTGGCCTATGAAATGCCATCGGAACCCGTGGATGGTATGAATCCGGTTGAGGTCGCCAAGGCCATGGACAAGGCCATCAAACACGCCCGAAGCGGCAAGGGCCCTTATTTCCTTGAAATGAAGACCTACAGGTACAGGGGTCATTCCATGAGTGATGCTCAGAAATACAGAACCAAGGATGAAGTTGCGGAATACAAGAAAATCGATCCGATTACCCAGGTTCTAGAGATTATCAAAGAAAAGAAATACCTGAAAGAGGAAGAGATAAAACAGATCAATGACGAGGTCAAGGCAATGGTGGCAGAGTGCGAAAAATTTGCCGACGAATCACCATATCCGGAAAAACAGCAATTGTACGACGTCGTTTACGAACAGGAGGATTATCCGTTTCTGAAGCATCGCATTTAAAATATCAAGACCGAAAAACTAGAGAAAGATGGCTGAAATAATAACCATGCCGAGACTGAGCGATACCATGACCGAAGGCGTTGTGGCCAAATGGCTCAAGCAGGTGGGCGACCAAGTAGAAGAAGGAGATATCCTGGCTGAAATTGAGACCGACAAAGCCACAATGGAATTTGAATCTTTTCATGAAGGGACACTTCTCCACATTGGAATCCAGGAAGGCGAAACGGCCGATGTGGATTCTCTTCTTGCCGTGATTGGAGAAAAAGGTGAAGATTTTCAGGCTCTTTTGGAAAGCGACAATGGAAGTGAGAAAGTGCCTGCGAAAGCTGAACCCAAGCCAGAACCTGTTCAGGAAGCTTCAGCGGAACCCACGGAGGATGCTTCAAGTGAAGGTGCAGATCTTCCGGAAGGTATGGAGGTCATTACCATGCCCCGGTTGAGCGATACGATGACAGAAGGAACTGTCGCCAAGTGGTTGAAAAATATAGGAGATACTGTAGATGAAGGTGACATACTCGCCGAGATCGAGACCGACAAAGCCACCATGGAGTTTGAATCCTTTCACCAGGGCACTTTGCTCTACATTGGTGTTGAGGAAGGAAAAACTGCAGAAGTGGATGCTGTCCTGGCTGTGATCGGTGAAAAAGGGACCGACATGAGCCCCTATATGGACAGTCTAGCCCAAAAACCAAAGGTTTCGGAAAAAGCAGCAGAAGCAAAAGATTCCAAGCCTGTTGCAGCTCCGTCTTCCGAGCAAGGCAAATCCAGTCAGGCCCCTGTTGCCGTTAAATCAGCTCCGGCGGCCCCAGCACCCGTGCAGGTAGGTGCGAATGGACGCATTGTTGCCTCCCCCCTGGCCCGAAAAATGGCTGCGGAAAGGAACATCAATCTCAACCAGGTAAGTGGTTCAGGCGAAGGCGGTCGCATCGTCAAAAGAGACATTGAGAATTTCACGCCTGGAGCGGCTGCTTCGAGTCAAATGCCATTTGTCCCAAAAGGTCAGGAGAGCTTTGAAGAAGTCAGCAATTCACAGATGAGAAAAGTCATCGCCAGAAGACTGGGTGAATCGAAATTCACCGCTCCCCATTACTATTTGAATGTGGAGTTCGACATGGACAATGCGATTGCGTTCAGAAACCAATACAATTCGGTGCCCGACACCAAAATTTCGTTCAATGACATCGTAGTCAAAGCGACGGCCCTCGCACTGAAACAGCATCCCCAGGTCAACTCCCAGTGGTTTGACGATCGGATCAAGAAAAATCACCACGTCCACATAGGAGTCGCAGTTGCTGTTGAGGATGGATTGCTTGTGCCTGTTCTCAAATTTGCGGACGAGCAGACCCTGACTCAAATTGGAGCGCAGGTAAAAGACTTTGCGGGCAGAGCCAGAAACAAAAAGTTGACTCCCGAAGAGATGGAAGGAAGCACCTTTACGATCTCAAATCTGGGAATGTTTGGCATCACGGATTTTACATCGATCATCAATCAGCCGAATTCAGCGATTCTATCTGTAGGCGCGATCGTTCAGAAGCCGGTTGTCAGAAACAATGAGATTGTTGTCGGCAATACGATGAAATTGACCCTGGCCTGTGACCACAGAACGGTGGACGGTGCAACAGGAGCCATGTTCCTTCAAACCTTGAAGGAATACATCGAGAACCCGGTTACCATGCTCATTTAGAGTGTCAATGACACATTTAAGCGGTAATCGCTTTGATTCTAACTTTTAAAAACCCGCAGCCGCGGGTTTTTTTATTTTTAAACAGCAGCTGACCCATTTTGTGTTAAATTTGAGCGTGATGTGCCTCATGGGCGATATTAACAGGAAAGAAAGAATCTCAATATGGATCCCGTTTGGTTACTTTGCGCCTTTGGCTTTGGATACCTGGTGAAACGAATCGGCCTTCCTCCTCTTGTGGGCTTCCTCGCAGCTGGATTTGTTCTGAAGTACTTCGGAGTTGAGCAGAGCGCGTTGATCGATGAGATCGCTGGTTTCGGTGTTATCCTTCTTTTGTTCACCATCGGACTCAAGTTAGAGCTGAAGCAGCTGCTGAAACCGCAGATCTGGCTCACCTCGAGTTTGCACATGGCCATTACCATAGTTTTGCTCAGCTTGGTTATATGGTCGGGCGTGACCGTTAGCCTGGCCGCTTTTTCAGATCTTACCATAGAGCAGATCTTGTTGATCTCGTTCGCGTTGAGCTTTTCGAGTACAATTTTCGCGGTTAAGATCCTCGAAGAAACCGGCACTTCTACCTCAACACACGGAAGAATCGCAATCGGCATTCTTATCATGCAGGATATCTTCGCCGTATTTTTCCTCACCATGACCTCCGATGAGGCTCCCTCCCCTTGGGCTTTTGGCCTTCTGCTCCTCTTGCTGATTCCCTGGCTCATCAAAAAAACCCCTTTGACAAAGCTGTTGGATGACTCGGGCCACGGGGAATTGTTTCTGCTTCTCGGCATTCTGATTCCAACCGCGGGAGCCGCCTTGTTCTCGGAAATGGGCCTGAAAGCAGATCTCGGCGCTGTGGTCATGGGTGTGCTTCTGTCGGGACATCATCGAGCGGGAGAAATGGCAAAGGCCATGATGAGCTTCAAGGACCTTTTTCTCATTGGCTTTTTTCTGAGCATCGGCCTGTCCGGCATACCCACCTGGCAGGAAGTGACAATCTCAGTTTTTTTCTCTTTGCTTCTGCCTTTGAAGATGATCTTATTCTTTTTGATCCTGACCCGGCTCAAACTGAGGGCCCGAACCTCTTTTATAACGACCCTGAACCTGTCCAATTACAGTGAGTTCGGTCTGATCGTCGGTGCTGCTGCCGTGGCCAAGGGCTGGCTGCCTCCACATTGGATGTTGATCTTTGCACTCTGCATCTCCTTTACTTTTATCCTGGCGGCCCCGATGAATATGGCTGCAGATCGCATATATGCCATATTGCAGAGAAAGTTGCTGCGTTTTGAAAGTGACGAGCGTCTTCCAGAGGATGAGACCATTGAGTTTCTCAAGGAGGAAGTCGTTGTTTTTGGAATGGGTCGAACCGGAAACCAGGTTTATGAGGTGATGGAAAAAAAATACGGCAAAAAGGTATTGGGAATCGATCAGAACCACGAGAAGATAGATGCGCTGGTCCTGGAGGGCAAAAATGTGATACAGGGAGATGCCATGGATCTCAACTTTTGGCAGCGAATAAATCTGTCGGACGATCCACCGTCAATCATCCTGGCAACTTCCAGTCACGTCACCCATATGCAGGTCATTAAACAGTTGAACATATTGCACTGTGACCTTGCAGTTGCAGCTATTTCGCGCTTCGAAGATGAAATGATGCAGCTTCAGGAAGCCGGTGTGAAAGTGGTCTTCAACCTGTACGAGGAAGCCGGAGCCGGTTTCGCGGAACACGCCTTCAATTCGATTTACAAGAAAGAATAAAACGAGTGTTTCATCAGGCACGGCCTATTCAGGCATGCTGCTTTCAGATGGTGCATCTGACTCTTCAGTTGGATCAATTACTTTGAGTTCCAGACCTTCGTATCGAACAAGGTAGATACCATTGTTCAAAATACTACCCGATGTATTCTCGATATAATTGTAACGAGTCGAAAGCCTTTGTGATTTTCCCTGGCTGATCAAGTCCCCATTATAAGCGAGCCGCATAAGCAAATCATACGTCACGTCAAAGCCTTCAATGGAGTAATCTGTGGGCAATGCCTTGTATCTTCTCCGGTACATGCTCTCAAAACTCTTGTACCCCTGACTGTTCATATCGACAAACACCGGAGTCGGGTAGTGAAAAT
>JAHEHE010000054.1 GCA_024644725.1 Flavobacteriaceae bacterium
GCTGGTCGAGGCCCAGGACATGGTCGACTCACAATGGGAAAGACTGGAACTTTACAAGAGCATGTAAATTAACTCAATAGTACGGCCCTGTGCGCGAATCTTATGCGCACGGGGCTTTTTTTTCAGACATGGACAAGAAAGCAGAACAGTATTTTTCCAAAGGATCCCGAAAGCTCCAGGAGGGCAATCAGGAACTCTACAAACCCGAGGAGGACATTGTATCCCTGGTCATTTGCCGGAGCACGATCGGTTCGATCGAAAACTATCTCAAGGGATTTCTGACTCTGCGTGGTTTTGACATCGAGGAAGATCAAACCCTGGCTGACCTGATGGAAAGGTGTCGCATGCTGGACCCTAAGTTCCACAGCATTAAAATCGAGGAAATCGACTGTCGAAATGTGCAGGATCCTGACCTTCACTGCGAGGAAATCGAGAAATTCGGGGCCTGTTATGAGGTTGCTGACCAACTGGACACGCTTCTCCGCAAAAAAGGCATCATTTCTGACTGACGGAGCTAGTCGTTCAGCTTGAGCACTGCGAGGAACGCCTGTTGCGGGATTTCCACATTACCGACCTGGCGCATTCTTTTCTTACCCTTTTTCTGCTTTTCCAGAAGTTTTCGCTTTCGGGAAATGTCACCCCCATAGCACTTGGCCGTCACGTCCTTTCGAAGGGCCTTTATGGTTTCACGTGCGATGATCTTGGCACCGATCGCTGCCTGGATGGGTATATCGAACTGCTGACGCGGAATCAATTGCCTCAATTTCTCACACATCTTTTTCCCCACGGAATAGGCGCTGCTGTCATGCAAGAGAGCCGACAGGGCGTCAACCGGCTGGGCGTTGAGCAATATGTCTACGCGCACGAGTTTCGATGCCCTGAAGCCAATCGGATGATAGTCAAATGAGGCATATCCCTTCGAGACCGTTTTCAGTCGGTCGTAAAAGTCAAACACGATCTCCGCCAGAGGCATGTCAAAGGTCAATTCAACCCGTTCTGGCGTCAGGTAGTTCTGATTCGTGATCTCCCCCCGCTTTTCGATGCACAAACTCATCACGGGCCCAATGAAATCGGCCTTGGTGATGATACTTGCCTTGATGTACGGTTCCTCCACCCTGTTCAGCACGGAAGGCTCCGGCAAATCCGAGGGATTGTTCACCAAAATCATCGTATCGGGTTCCTTGTTGGTGTAGGCGTGATAAGAAACGTTGGGTACCGTGGTGATAACGGTCATGTCAAACTCGCGTTCCAGTCTTTCCTGAATGATCTCGAGATGCAACATGCCTAAGAATCCGCAACGAAAACCAAAACCAAGGGCAGCCGAACTTTCCGGAGCGAAAACCAGGGATGCGTCGTTGAGTTGAAGTTTCTCCATCGAGGAGCGAAGCTCCTCGTAATCTTCGGTATCCACCGGATATATTCCGGCAAAAACCATGGGTTTCACATCTTCAAAGCCCTCAATCTGATTTTTTGTGGGATTCTGGGCATCGGTGATGGTATCCCCTACCTTGACATCGCTGGCGGCTTTGATCCCGGTGATCAGGTAGCCCACATCACCCGCTTTGATGCTGGTCTTCGGGGCCTGTTTGAGCTTCAAGGTTCCCACCTCATCGGCGAAATATTCCTTTCCGGTGGCCATGAACTTGATGCGTTGACCCTTTCTGATCTCCCCATTGAGCACGCGAAAATAGGTTTCAACGCCACGATATGAATTGTAAACCGAGTCGAAGATCAGGGCCTGCAGCGGTTCTTTTTCATCCCCCTTGGGTGCCGGAACTCTTTCGATAATGGCCCGGAGTATTTCCTCGATCCCGAATCCGGTCTTTCCACTGGCGTGAATCACCTCCTCCGGGTCGCATCCCAAAAGGTCGACAATGTCATCGGTAACTTCTTCCGGGTTGGCGCTGGGCAAATCCACCTTGTTCAGAACAGGGATGATTTCGAGGTCATTGTCAAGTGCCAGGTAGAGGTTGGAAATCGTCTGCGCCTGTATGCTTTGAGCCGCGTCAACGATCAAAAGGGCGCCTTCGCAGGCAGCAATCGATCGGGAAACCTCATAGGAGAAGTCGACGTGACCGGGAGTGTCAATCAGGTTGAGAACATACTTCTCACCCTCAAACTCATAGTCCATCTGAATCGCATGGCTTTTAATGGTAATCCCGCGTTCCCGCTCGAGATCCATGTTGTCCAGCAACTGATCCTGCTTGTCCCGATCCGTGATGGTATTGGTGAATTCGAGCAGCCTGTCGGCCAGGGTACTTTTACCGTGGTCGATATGGGCTATGATACAAAAGTTCCTGATATTCTTCATCCTGTGTTTCCGTCTTCCTCTGAATCCGCAAATATAATCAAATTACATACAGGAAAACTGAAAATAATAAGCGGCAAAAGCACTGTAATTTCAGGAAATTCCGGACCAGTTTGGAGCCTGTTCTCCGCTTGCGGCCTCAATGGATACTTCGAGTGCGGTAAGCTTCGACATCCCCGACAGCGGATCGATCTGATCGGGTCCTGAACCGGCGAGCAAATTGACGTTGACCCCCTTGGTCTTGCTTGCAATGCCGAGACCCTTGGCGGCCTGGTGCCCCCACCCGTGCGGAATGGCCACAGTTCCGGGTTTAAGCTCCGCCAAATGTTTTACAGGGATCCTGACCGTGGCAAAGGAAGAGGATACATCGGCTAGGTCCCCGTGTTTCAGTCCGAGCTTCCGGGCATCCTCCGGATGCAGATACAAAAAATTGGTCCCTTCAGACCCCTTAAGCATGCGATCGGTATTGTGGGTCCAGGAATTATGGGTCTGAACGGCCCTTTTGGTGATCATCTTGAAGAGATTTCCCCGCTTGAGTTCCTTTTTGAATGCATCCTTCAACCTGGGAACTTCATTGACAAGCGTTGTAGGGGCAAGATCCACCTTCTTATCTTCCGTGTACACACGCTCTCCCAGGAAATCATTCTCCTTGTGATCTTCCCGAAGCCAGCCGTGCTCGTTTTTCAACAGCTTCTTGAAACCCTGCTGACCGCATAATCGCAACAGGGCACTCAGCATCGATTTTTGAGGCACCGACGGCTGGCCATTGTCCAACCGGTTGAATCGCATCAGGCTTTCGAAAAATTTCTGAGCTACCGTCGATCCCCATAGCGGGAAACCGGAGCTCTTGGCCAGGGCGATGTATATGCTCGCTTCATCTCGCTGCTCGCCCTGGGGCGGAACCATGGCCTCCGTAGCCTGCAGGTAGGGCCGGGTCTGAAGTCCGAGCATCAGAGGAAAGATAAAAGGCAGATCAGGTCTTTGAAAGGGGTCCGTGCAGGGAAGCACGTAATCGGCAACGGAGCAGGTCTCGTTCTGGAAGATGTCCAAACAAACCAGAAGGTCCAGTTTTTCGAAAGCGGTTTTCAGTTTCTCCGACTCTGCCATAGTAATCAGGGGATTTCCCCCGGTTATGAACATGCCACGAATCTGTCCTTCTCCAGGCGTCAGTATCTCATCGGCCAGGATGCCCCCCGGAAAAGCGTCATTGACCATGCTGAAACCTCCGATTCGCGATTTGCTGTCTTTGATCAAAAGCCCCTTATTTACCCCGAAGCGGAGGAAATCCATGATGCCTCGCCCGACAAGGGTTCCTCCTTTTTTGTCAAGATTTCCTGTAACGGCGTTGATCACTTCCTGAAGCCAGAATGCCAGGGCTCCCTGCCCACCCATGTTGACTCCCGTAGAGCTGTACAGAGCGGCTCCGTCCGACTTGAGATAGGTGTTGACCAACAACCTCAAGGCTTCCGGATCGATCCCAGTGACCGGGGCCGTTTTCTCGGGTGTCCATTCGGCACACAAGTCAGCCACTTCCTCAAAGCCCTTCATGTGAGCATCTATTCTTTCTTGAGTCACTCCCTTTTTTTTGATGACCTCGTTCAAGAATGACAAATAGAAGAAGACATCGGTGCCCGGTTCTATAAAGAGGTGCTCCTCTGCGATTCGGGCTGTTTCCGTTTTTCTGGGGTCCACCACGATCACTCGTCCTCCCCTCTTTTTAATTTTCCGAATGTGTTTCGACGGATTCGGAACTTGCAGAAAGGACCATTTCGAGATGACGGGATTGGCTCCGACAATGATCAGGCACTCGGTGTTGTGAAGATCCGGAAAGGGCTGGGTAAACGGAAAACCATACATATGACGGGCCGTTGCGAATTTGTTGCTGCAGTCCTGCGTTGCACTCGAAAACATGCTGTCGGATCCGATGCCCTCCATGAATCCCTGGGCAAAAACCGGGTGCAAAACGCCAAAGCCCGCGGCTGTTCCCACGTACATTCCAATTGCGTTCTTGCCCGATTCCCGGGTGAGGGAGCGAACCTTGCTCCCTATTTCTTTCAGGGCTTGTTCCCAGCTGATCCGGACATGCTTTCCGTCGACTTTCTTAAGCGGATGCATCAGCCGGTCGGGTGAGCTGTAAATCTCATGCTGCTTCAGGCCCTTGACGCAGCTGAATCCTTCTGTGGCCACGTGCTTGTCATCGGGTCGTATGGCGACTACGCGATCATTTTCGATCTCGACTTCAAGTCCGCAAAGGGACTCACAAATTCGGCAAAAGGTGTGTTCGGTTCTCTTCATGTTTTTTAAAATGGGATCTGGTTAGTCGCATCAGTCACGTCCGGGAAAGACGATTCCCGCGTCTTTTCTGACCTCATCCATCAATTTCATCAAATCCAGGCTGAAGCTCAAAGGCAAGACCGGGCTCTCGATTTTACCCGCATCGAGACATTCCATTACATGAGCGGCCTCCAGCTCATAGCCCATTCCCGGGCCCGCGTCCACTTTGATCTCGTGTTCAGCGTCATTCTTGCCCAGGAAGATCGGAACATCGTGGTCACGCTCAAACTTGATGTATCCGTTTTCGAAACAAAGCTCCGTCTCATTTTTCGAGTAAGCTGCAAAACTAGAAGTAAGCGCCGCCATGGACCCGTTCTCGTAATCAAAGAGCATGAAAATGCTCTCTTCAACTCCTGAGTTCAGCAATCGGGGCATGGTCTTTATGGCCGTGGGCTTGCCTAGCAAAACAAGTGAGCGGAAAATCGGGTAAATCCCGATGTCGAGCAGGGATCCCGCTCCGAGCTGGATATTGTAGAGTCGCTTATCAGGGTCGACCTCGGGGTTGAACATAAAATCCGATTTGACAAATTTCAACTGCCCGAGCTCCGGGTCAGATGCCAATTCCAGGACCTTTTTGAATTTGGGCTGAAAGATGGTCCAGAACGCCTCCATCAAAAAAGTTTTGTTCTTCCTTGACGATTCAATCATCGCCTCGACCTCCGTAGCGTTAAGGGCCAATGCCTTTTCACAGAGTACCGCTTTTTTGTGATCCAGGCAGAGTATGCTGTGCTCCATGTGATGAGAATGCGGGGTAGCAATGTAAACAACATCCACATCTGGATCCTGAACCAGCTCCAGGTAGGAGCCATAGGCTTTTTTATAGCCATGTTCTTCAGCAAAATTCTCTGCTCTTTCCAGGCTTCTTGAAGCAGCGGCGTACAGATTGGCATTCTTTAAAAGCTTAAGATCGCTGCTGAATTTCCCGGCGATCTTGCCACATCCGAGTATGGCCCAATTGTATTTTTTCATTGATTCGATTTGATTCCGTAAGGACCCTGGCAATGGCTTAGGGCCACCTAAAAATACAAAAATTCAGGAGCGCTACTCTTCATTTTCAGGAAAGACTGTCAGGAATTGCGGCCAAAACCCCAGAAATCAATAATTTTGCAGCGAATGGCAAAAATAGCAGACATAGAACTTGGAGATTTTCCACTCTTGCTCGCACCCATGGAGGACGTGAGTGACCCCCCATTTCGTGCCCTCTGCAAGGAGCAGGGAGCTGACGTGGTATACACCGAGTTCATCTCCTCGGAAGGTCTGATCCGCGATGCGGCGAAAAGCGTCCAAAAGCTGGATATCTACGAAAAGGAAAGACCAGTAGGCATACAAATCTTTGGTGCCAACCTGGATTCCATGTTGAAAACCGTCGAAATCGTCGAGCGATCAAAACCCGACTTCATTGACATCAATTTCGGTTGCCCGGTCAAGAAAGTGGTGAGCAAGGGAGCCGGTGCGGGTATCTTGCGCGACATCCCCCTGATGGTCAAACTGAGCGAGGCCATGGTTAAACACAGCGCGCTGCCCATCACTGTGAAAACCCGTTTGGGATGGGATCATGATACCATCTACATTGAAGATGTGGCGGAGAGACTCCAGGATGTGGGGGTTCAGGCCCTGGCTATTCACGGTCGTACCCGGTCTCAGATGTACAAAGGGGAGGCCGACTGGGAACCCATTGCCAATGTCAAGAACAATCCGAGGATGTACATTCCGATCTTCGGGAACGGAGACGTGAACTCTCCGGAGAAAGCCGTTCTCATGCGGGATCGCTACGGTTTGGACGGGGCAATGATCGGCAGGGCCAGCATCGGAAACCCGTGGTTCTTCAAGGACGTCAAACACTATTTCAAAACCGGGGAGCATGCCGAGCCAGCTAGTCTGGAAGAACGGGTGCAAACGGCAAGAAGGCATCTCGAGATGGCCATCGACTGGAACGGAGAGCACGCCGGATTGTTCGAAACCCGAAGGCACTACACCAATTACTTCAAAGGAATTCCGCATTTCAAGGAATACAGGTTGAGAATGGTTACTGCCGAAAGCAAGGAAATGGTTTTCGAAGTCTTCGATGAGGTCCTGGAAAAATTCTCAGTGCACTAGAACGATTTCTTTCAGCTGGAAAGATTTCATTCCACTAGCTTTTTTGAAATCCGTCCGCTGGCAATTTGTGAGGCGATAAACCCAAGTACCAGCAATGTTATAACCACGACCAGAACATTGATCGCTCTGAACTCCACGGGGTAGGCCAGAGACTGCGTGATCATGATAAAGCCGAATTTTTTCTGAAGAATGACCAGCGGAATGGCTACCAAAAGACCGGTAAACAAACCAAAACAGGTCAACAAAAATCCCTGGAATACGAAGATGCGGCGTATGTCCCGGATCTCTGAACCCAGGTGAAACAGAGTTTTGAGATTCTCCCTTTTGTCGATGATCATCATGACAATGGCCCCGATGACATTGAACAGGGCAATGATGAGCACCAGGGTAAAAACCAGGTAGGAGACCAGATTCTCGGTATTTAGCATTTTATAAAAAACTGAATTGAGCTGCTGACGGGTGCGCACCTCGAAGCCACTTCCGAGCCGACTCTTCAGTTCCTGCTGAACCTCCTGTTCGTACTCTTCGTCAGTGAGACGGATCTCGACTGCCGATATTTGATCCTCGTCGTAGTTCAACAAGTCCTGGGCCAGGGCCAGATTGGCATAAACGTACTTCCTGTCGATTTCATCGGTCAGTCGGAAGATGCCAATCGTTTGTGCATTGACCTGGTTGAACGCGGTTTTGGGATTGGTAATATACCCTTTGCCCGGTTTCGGAACGTAGATCTTCAGTGCCTCCAAAAAATCATAGGTCCCGATCGAAAGAGCCATCGAGATGGCACTCCCAACAACGACGGTGTGCTTGGCTTCGTAATTCACCCAGTTGCCGAAGTAAACGGCTGTGTCGAGTCGATTCACATGAAGGAAATTGGTGTCAATTCCTTTTATGCTCGCTACATGTGATTTGTCGACGTAGCTCAGGAACACCCGCTCCTCAACGACCTTGCTGTAGGCCTTGATCTTGTCTAGCATAAGGGCAGTGCGAACCGAGTCGTTGAAATGAAAGGACTTCCCTTCAACCGAGGTGATCTTGAGGTCCGGATCTGAGGTCCTGATGAAGCTCAAACTGAAATCCTTCAACCCTGAAAAGACCGAGAGTACAACAAACAAGGCAATCGTGCTCACAATGACGCCGATGGTGGCAATCAGTGTAATGATGTTGATGGCATTGTTGCTGCTTTTGGAGAGCAGGTACCTGCGGGCAATATACAGTGGAAAGTTCAAGCCGGCTATTTTTTCTTGCTCATCCCATTGGTCGGATTCTTTATGGGATCCTCAAGTCCCTTTAGGGCCTGATCGATGTTGTCGATATAATCGAGGGAATCGTCGATCAGAAAAGTCATCTCCGGCATTCTTCGGAGCTGGTTTTTTGTTCTGAGGGCAATGGCGTGACGGATCATTGGCGTATTGGCCACAATGCCTTCCATGATTTCTTCTCTTTTCTCAGGCGGGAAAATACTCAGGTAGGCCTTGGCCTGACTCAGATCGGCTGTCACCATCACCTTGGTGACCGAAATCACGACTCCTTTCATCCCGTCCCGGGCCGCACTCTGCAGTATGTCTGCCAGATCTTTCTGCAATACTCCGGCAATCTTCTTCTGTCTGTTTGTTTCCATGTGTACAAAAATAGGTTGAATCTGTGAATTTCTCGGTCCATTCGAATGGGTTAAATTCGCTAATTTTGGATCAATACGCAAATTACATGGACAAGATCGAACACATAGGCATCGCAGTCAAAGACATAAACAGGTCAAACGAAATCTTCAAATCGCTTTTCAACAAGCCTCATTACAAAATCGAGGAGGTCCTGAGCGAGGGCGTGAAAACCTCTTTTTTCCAGGTGGGCCCGAACAAAATCGAGCTTTTGGAAGCTACGAATGAAGATAGCCCAATTGCAAAATTCATCGCCAGAAAAGGTGAGGGCATTCACCATATCGCTTTCGCAGTGTCAGACATTCGCAGCGAGATGTCGCGCCTGGAAAAGGAAGGTTTCCAGCTTCTGAACAAAGAGCCCAAGATCGGGGCTGACAACAAACTCGTCGCCTTCGTGCATCCGAAGAGTAGCAACGGGGTTCTCGTCGAATTGTGCCAGGAGCGAAATTAGTTTGAGCATAAAGGATAAATAATTACCTTGCAGATCTCAAAATCTTCTGAACCCAGATGAGTAAATCTTTCGAGAAGTATCAGAAAAGAAGACTTCGATCCTCTTACATTTCGGTAGTGATCAGCATTTCGCTCGTGCTCTTTTTGCTCGGCGTACTCGGGTTGCTCGTGCTCAACACCAAAAGAGTGTCCGATTATTTCAAAGAAAGTGCAGCGATCACCCTGTTTCTGAAAAATGAAGTGAGTCAGGATAAAATACTGAACCTTCAGGTTTCCATAGACGAGGAGCCTTTTACGAGAAGTACAACTTTCATTTCAAAAGAAGAGGCCGCTGAGATGTACAAGGAAGAAAACGGGGAAGATTTCATGGAGTTCCTGGGATACAATCCTTTGGAAAACTCGATAGACATCTACCTGAAGGCAGATTATGTGACCCCCGAAAAGATGGAAGAGATCGAGAAAAAATACAAAGAGAATCAATTCGTGTCCTCCATATCCTATGACAAACCCCTGATCGACCTGCTCACGCAGAATGTCAGGCGGATCAGCCTCTTCATCCTGCTTTTCTGCGCCCTTGCCTCTTTGGTTGTTGTGGTGCTGATCAACAGCTCGATCCGGCTCTCGGTATATTCAAAACGATTTACGATAAAAACCATGCAGCTGGTGGGCGCGACGAAAAGATTTATCCGAAGGCCCTTTATCTGGAAAAGCATCAAGCTGGGCATGGTGGGCGCCCTGGTGGCTATCGCCGGTCTGATCGGCTTGCTGGTTTATCTCGACAAGATATTTCCCGCCTTTGGAATGATGGATGACCGGGTGATGCTTGCCGGGCTCTTTGGAGCTGTTTTTCTGGCAGGTATAGTACTCACCTGGCTGAGCACCTATCTGGCTACCCAAAGATTCCTTAATTTGAGAACCGACGAACTTTACTATTGATATGGCAAAGAAGAAAAAAGAAAACAAGTCGAAATCCGGTGAATTCCTTTTTGGGAAGAAGAACTACATCATCATGCTGATTGGCATCGTCGTGATCCTGGTTGGGTTTGCTCTTATGGCAGGTGGAGGAAGCGACGATCCGGAGGTCTTTAACGAAGCCATCTACAATTTTAGGCGCATTCGACTGGCACCTACCCTGGTTCTCCTGGGGCTTGCCATAGAGGTCTACGCGATTATGGCGAATCCGAACCCATCCAATTCATGAATTACATCGACGCGATAGTCCTGGGTATTATCCAGGGTCTGACCGAGTTTTTACCCGTGTCTTCGAGTGGGCATCTCGAGCTGGCCAAAGCCATACTTGGGGATCAAAAGGTTCCCCAGGAAAGCCTCACTTTTACCGTTGTGCTCCACTTTGCCACCGCTCTGAGCACGATTGTGATCTTTTGGAAAGAAATCCTTCAGATCTTCAGGGGCCTGTTTCAGTTCAAGAAAAATGAAGAATTTGAATTCTCGATAAAAATCATTGTTTCCATGATCCCCGCAGTTCTGGTGGGGCTTCTTTTCGAAGAGGAGCTGGAAGAATTCTTTACAGGAAATGTGCTTCTCGTGGGCTTCATGCTGCTGATTACGGGACTCCTTCTTTTGCTGGCAGACAAAGCGAAAAACACCGATAAGCCGGTGTCCTATTTGAACGCCTTGATCATTGGGCTATCACAGGCCATAGCCATGCTTCCCGGCATTTCGAGGTCCGGGGCCACGATCTCGACTTCTGTTCTGTTGGGCGTTGACCGAACCAAGGCGGCTCGATTTTCCTTTTTGATGGTGGTACCCCTGATCTTTGGCAAAGTCGCCAAGGACTTTTCGGATGGGGTCATCAGTTTTGGAGATGAGAACTTTTTGGTCATGACGGTAGGATTTTTGGCGGCTTTTGTCTCCGGCCTAATTGCGTGTAAATGGATGATTGCCCTGGTTCAAAAGAGCAAGCTCTATTACTTTTCCATCTATTGTTTCACAATAGGCATAATTGCCATTGCCTATTCCTATTTTTACCTGTAATTCAGGTCACCCAAACTCTAAAGGTTCATTGAAACGGTTTCACCTATGGATGCTGAAGATTTCATAAACGGACAGGTACTCCTCATTGACAAGCCACTGAACTGGACCTCCTTTCAGGTGGTCAACAAGTTGCGATGGGCCATCCGGAAAAAGTTTGAGCTCAAGAAAATAAAGGTCGGGCATGCAGGTACCCTGGACCCGCTGGCAACGGGTTTATTGGTCATCTGTACCGGGAAAAAGACGAAAACCATCGAGGAGTTACAGGCAGAGACCAAAGAGTACACGGGTCGTTTGCGCTTAGGCGAAACCACCCCCTCTTTCGATCTGGAGACGTCTGTGGACAAACAGTGGCCATTGGAGCACATCACCTCCCAAATGATTGAAAAAACCACCGAGCATTTTATGGGGAGAATCGAACAAATACCCCCGATATATTCCGCTGTAAAGCAAGATGGAGTGCGCCTTTACGAAAAGGCTCGAAAGGGTGAAAAGGTGGAGGTCAAAAAGAGAATGATTGAAATCTTTGAGTTCGAGATCACCAATATCAACATGCCGGAGGTCGACTTCCGTGTCCGCTGCAGCAAAGGAACTTATATTCGGTCATTGGCCAATGACTTTGGAAAAAAGCTTGAATCCGGGGCTCATCTCACCCAACTTAGAAGGACCCGCAGTGGAGATTTCAAGGTCGAAGAAGCTGAAACCATCGAAGGCTTTATCAATCGCCTGGAGAGTAAGTCAGAGTAAATGGGCCACCCAGCTCTCTGACAAAGGAACCTCCCAGTTCGACAAAAACTCGTCTTTTGTGTTGATCATCGGGTCAAGGACTATCGCTTTCGCGGAAACCGATCGGTTTTTGATCAGCTTTTTGAATTCCTGGATCTCCTTGCGCTGAACGAATTCCCCCTGCTTGAAGCAAACATTCACTTTATCGAGAAGGCTTATTTCATATTCATGTTCCAGGTTGAGCACGAATTCGACCAGCTTATCATTGAGTTGTATAGAAAGAGGAGTGACATCCGAAACAAAGAAAATTATGAAACGGTCATAGATAACCTTATAACCTATTTTGCAACCGTCAAGACCCTGGCAAAACGCCTCAACCTTAGATATAATACCCGGCAACTCATTCGGGTAGAATTTTCGATCAGAGGGATAGTAGTAGACCCGAGACGTTCCCGGAAGAGAATCGAACGGAACCAGCATCAGTCTTCAACGATTAGACTGAGCAGGGAAATCATTTCTTTCTCAATTTGCTTTCCTTTGTCCTTGTTGTAGAATAACTGAAGATCCTTCTTGATTGTATCATCAACCCTGCCGTGCTTTTGCTTGTACTCCTGCATCATTCGGGTGGCTTTTTCAGTTCTCGGACCCCAAGAGCTTACCACTTTTTTACTTTCGTTCTCAATCACAATGAGCTTGGGTATCGACTTGTTACCATCGGTAAGAAACTGGTTCATCAGCTCGTCATTCTCATCTCTGAGAACCACCTTCAAATCGATATTCTTGTTGGCCTCCGAAAATTTATTGATCACAGGTAGCGTCTGAGCGGCATCACCGCACCAGCTTTCTGTGAGCACCAACCAGGTAAAGTCCTTATCAATCTTCTCGGCAGCGCTCCGGGCTTCTTCTGAAAGGCGAGTCTGCTTGTCCAGGCGCTTCATGCGCTGGTTGTTCAACTTGGTATAGTTCACCCGGTTCTCGTCCTGAACCGGCCCAGTGGATTTTCCTTCTTTGATCAGGTCGAGGACCAGGGATTTGTAATCCTGGTAACTACGGGCCGTCTTGAGGCTTTTGTCTATTATATCTTTCATAATGGAAATCAGTGTTTGAAACAATTTTCACCCGAGGGCTTGCTTCGTATTAGACGAAGCAAAAATAAAAACTGACTAGCTGCTGAAGTGTAATCCAAGTAACATTGATCTTACGAGGGTATCCAGGTCCACTCTGGGCTCCCAACCCCAATCCTTCCTGGCCCGGGAATCGTCAATGCTCTCCGGCCAGGTATCGGCGATCTCTTGTCGGGAATCCGGGTTATAGGCAATCTTGAAATCGGGCATTTGCTTTTTTATCGCCCCGGCCAGCTCTTCAGGTGAAAAACTCAGTGCGCCCACATTGTAAGAATGGAATGTCGCAGGTCGCTCGGCCTCCATCAGCTCGACAGTCGCCCGGATAGCGTCGTCCATATACATCATGGGAAGCTTCGTACCTGCCTTGAGAAAAGACACATAGGACCCTCGCTTGACCGCTTCATGAAAAATCTCCACGGCGTAGTCGGTTGTTCCTCCTCCAGGCGTCGCCTTGTAACTGATCAAACCCGGGTAGCGAAGACTTCGCACGTCAACCCCGTATTTCCTCTCATAATAAGAGCACCAGTTCTCACCGGCCTGCTTGCTGATCCCGTAGACGGTAGTTGGCTTGATAATGGTGTCCTGGGGGGTATTCACTCGTGGGGTGTCCGGGCCGAAAACAGCGATGCTGCTGGGCCAGAAAACCCTTTCTATGTGGCCGTCACGTGCTAGTTCAAGCACATTGAACAAGGTATTCATGTTGAGCTCCCAGGCCTTCTTGGGGTTCTTCTCGGCTATCACTGACAGGATTGCAACCATAAGATAGACTTCCTTAACCTCGTATTTTTGGATGACCTCAAGGATTTCATCTTTGTGGGTCACATCCAGAAATTCAAAAGGACCCGATTCCATGACCTCATAGCTGCCTTTTCGAATGTCAGATGCGATTACATTCTCACTTCCCCTGATTTCTCTCAACCGGAGAACCAACTCGGTCCCTATCTGTCCGCTCGAACCCAGTATCAATGTCTTTGCGCCCATTTTTCTAATTTTTACGGATGTAAAGATAGCTATTTCAACGAATGAATTGACCGTTATCAGTTTCGTCGGTCTAAGCAAATTATGCGTATTTTTGAACTCGAACCGGCACCTTTTATGTGCAATGCTTTACCCGTAATGCCATCCTATGATCCGAATAGTGACACTTCTCCTTATCCTCGCCAT
This sequence comes from Flavobacteriaceae bacterium, assembly GCA_024644725.1. GTDB lineage: Bacteria > Bacteroidota > Bacteroidia > Flavobacteriales > Flavobacteriaceae > Lutimonas. The sequence goes on from JAHEHE010000054.1 coordinate 13,851, forward strand.
GTCCACACTCTCCTGTAAGAAAAATTCAGAGAGGGAAGAGCCCCCTGAATACGCGACAGATCGGGGCCTGGCCCCGGCGTTAAAATCTGAATCACCAGTGGTAGGGTTGAACAAAGAATCCGAAGAATTGGTCAAAAACTGGAAAGAGTACCAGGATTTCAGTGAGCTGATCGTTCAATACCGAGAAATCACCAAGTCGGATGCCCTTTTGAACAGCATTGAGCTGGAGGAGCTTGCCCAGTATATGAAAGATTCGATTCGCGTTGAAAAACTCGACATCCCTGCTGTGCGCATGCGGCTCAATGTTCTGCACAATGAAGCGAAAAGACTTTCTGACATGTCGACCATTCCGACGATCACCGACGAAGAAGTACTGGCAGAAAACAACAATGTCCTGGACGCTTTTGCAGCCCTGAACATCAAGATCAACGACCTGGGAAAGCAGGATAGAATCAACCGGGAACTGGCTGAATTCAACGATAAGCCGGAGGTTAGGAACGATTCTCTGGAGATTGGAACATTTCAGGAAACTTCAGTGTCAAAGGATACTGTGACCCCATCCGACAAGGATACTTTATCACCCGCTGACAAGCTTCAACCGAAGAAAATAGTTAAACAAGTAAATTAGTATATTTGGCAAATAGCTACAATTCCCTCAATTGAAAAAGTTATCCCTCTATTGTGCCCTGATCTGCTTCGGATTTGCCTTCGGACAGTACAACGAGTCCGCTCCGTGGATGGCGAGTGCCGATGACCCACTCAGCTCTGCCAAACCTCTGTCCCAGGAACGTTCCCTGGACGCTATGTCCGCCGCTTTTGAAAACTACTGGAAAGGGCGAGATCGCAACCTGAAGGGAAGCGGTTTCAAACCCTATAAAAGGTGGGAAAATCACTGGAGAAATTTTCTACGCAAAGACGGTACACTGGCTAAACCCGAGGACTTCTGGAATGCCTGGGAGGCCGAAAAAGACATGTTGAAAAGCGAGACCGCCCAATGGAGGTCGCTGGGACCCTACACCACGGTTCAAAAATTCGGACAGGGAAGAATCAACACTTTTATCATCGATCCGAACCGACCCAATGTTTTCTACGCGGGTGCTCCTTCAGGCGGATTGTGGAAATCGGTCGATTACGGAATCAACTGGATCCCTTTGTCGGATGAGATTCCGCAGATCGGGGTATCGGGAATCGTGATCGATCCACGGGATTCTGATATCATCTACATCGCCACGGGTGATGATGACGCAAGAGACACATATAGCGTTGGTGTACTCAAGTCAACCGATGGCGGACTCACCTGGAACAAGACCGGACTGGAATTCGACAAGACCAATGCCATCTCAAGTGAGATTTATATGCATCCCGACAATTCCGACATTCTGTGGGTAGCCACGAACACAGGATTCTTCAAAACAAAGGATGCCGGAAAAACCTGGGACTATTCGATTTCAATCAATATTCAGGACATCAAGCTGAAACCCGGAAATCCCGACGTGATCTATGCAGTGAGCCCCTCCAAGTTTTACAAGTCAACAGACGGAGGTGACAGCTTCAAGGTCATAAGCAGCGGTCTGCCGGAAAAATCCGGGCGATTCGCCATAGATGTGAGTCCGGCCGATCCGGAGGTGGTCTATCTTCTAAGTGCCAATACGGACAATTCTTTCCAGGGCGTTTACAAGTCGGTCAACAGCGGCGACAGCTTCGCCAAAACCAGTGAATCCAAAGATATTTTCGGGGGCAGCACCCAGGCCTGGTATGACATGGCGCTCACGGTGAGTCCGGATGATGCCGACATGGTGTTTGTGGGTGTCCTGGACATCTGGCGCTCCACCAATGGTGGTGACAATTTTACGCAGATGAATCGTTGGTACGATCGCAGCGATGACGCTTACACCCACGCAGACATTCATTTCATGCGCTATTTCAACGACAAACTCTATGCAGGCACAGATGGCGGGATCTACGAGTCTTCAGACAATGGCAACTCGTTTACCGACCTGACTGAGACCATGAACATCAGCCAGTATTACAGGATTTCGACTGCAGCCCGCAATGCCAATCGCGTCGTCGGAGGTTTGCAGGACAATGGAGGTTTTGCCTATAACAATGACAATTGGTACCAATACCACGACGGAGACGGCATGGATTGTGTCGTCGACCCCAATGATGAGAATATCTATTACGGGTTCAGTCAATTCGGTGGCAGGCTAAACGTGACCTACAATGCCGGAAATACCCCTGGCGGAACGGTCGTCGAGGCTCCCGGTGCAGAGACCAATGACTCCGATAGCGGAGGTGCCTGGGTAACGCCCCTGGTTGCCAATGAAAAAGGGGATCTTTTCGCAGGATACTCGAGGCTTTACAAATTGGAAAACAACGCTTGGGAACCTGTCTCTCCACGAATGTTCGGAGGGGATTTGAACTATGTGGCCATGGCACCCTCCAACAGCCAGGTGATCTATGTGTCCCGGAGCAACCGAATTTATAAAAGCGTGAACGGAGGAGCAGATTTTGAAGAGCTTGACATGGGCCTTACGTCCCTGATTACATCTATTGATATCAGTGCCCTTGATGAGAACCGAGTTTATGCGACTACGGCTGGAGTTGAAGGCAAGGTTTTTCTGTCAGAGGATGCGGGATTGACATGGAACGACATCAGCGTCAATTTGCCAACCGACTCCAAGCTGGTGGTTAAAAACCAACCGCAGAGCCCATTAAATGACATTTATGTCGGAACAAGCGTGGGCGTATATCACATTAATGACAATATGGAGGAATGGGAACGGTATGATGAGGGCCTTCCGAACGCTCCGGTCTATGACATGGAGATCAATGTCGAAGATAAAACCCTGACTGTAGGAACTTACGGCCGTGGAGTTTGGCAGTCCCCCATAGACGTTGAAAAATTGGACAAAGATCTCGCTCTCCTTGCAGTCAATTCGAACAATTCGGTTCAATGCTCGGGCCTCACCCCGAGAATTACCGTAAAAAATAGCGGAACCGATGCGCTCAGTTCCTTCAAGGTGAATTATCTCGTGGATGGTGTGCCCTATTCCTACACGGTCGATGACACTATCAATCCGAATGAAACCCTGGAGATCGAGCTCCCCAACAATCCGGAAATAGAGATTGGCACCCACGAACTTGAAATCGAGGTGGAAGCAAACGGTGACATTTACATAACGAACAATGCACTTTTTGCCACTTTCCGAACCAACCAGGCTGGCGAAGGGCGCTATGTGAATACTTTTGGGGATGTCAACGAGGATGTCTGGCTAACCGAAACCAAAGGAAGCTCGAGGGCCCTATGGGATCGCTCAGAGGCCACTACTGACAAATTCAGGTCGAAGTTTGACTACGCCTATGTGACGAATTATGATGGCCAATATTTTGATATGACCACGGCCTACCTGATCTCTCCCTGCTATGATCTGAGTCAATTGGAAAACCCGATTCTCAAATTCGACATGGCTTTTGACATCGAAGAGAATTGGGATGTCCTGTATATGGAGTACTCGATCGATTCAGGAGAAAACTGGAGCATCTTAGGATCAGCAGATGACCCGAACTGGTACAACAGCAATTTCATTGACGCCGATCGACCCATTACCGTCGGGAGTCAATGGACCGGCACGGATGCCACACCGAAACAATACAGTTACGATCTTTCGGCTCTTACCAATGAGACCACGGTCGTGTTCCGCTTTGTTTTTGCTTCCGACCAATCGGTTACGGGAGAAGGAGCGGTTATTGACAATTTCAGCATTGACGCCACAGCGGTACTGGCAGCAGACGATTTTGAAAAACACAGCTTCAAGCTTTACCCGAATCCCTCGTCCTCTGTATTCTTTATCAGTAGAAAAGGCATTGAAGACATGCAGGTTTCGGTATACGATGTAACAGGTCGACTGATCCATGAAGAAAGGAATATCACCAGATCGGTTTACGGACTCGATATGACAGGGGTAAAAAGCGGTCTCTATTTTCTCAAGGTCAGGGAAGGCCAAAAGACACTTGCCACCACGATCCTGAAGCAATAGTGCCTATTCCGGAAAAAGGCTTTTATCCAGTCCTGGAACGATTTTCAACGCATTTTTGTAGTAGACTTTTTTTAAGATCTCGTCGGAGAGGTCCATACCGTACATGGCCCAGAACGCGTGGTACTTTTTGTGATAGGGAAAGTACTCGTCATCGGATTCAAGCACCCTAAAATAGGTCGGAAATTCTTCAGGCTTCCAGCTGTCCTTTCCGAACAGGATGCGATCCTGGTATTTCTCGAAAAAAGCTCTTGCGTTTCTCGGCTGCCGACCCAATTCGGCAATTATGGCGGCAATCTCGACGTACATGTTCGGAATTTCATCCATCAGGCGGGACAGTGCCCCGAGGTTATTTGCATACCAGCCAAAGTGCGCATTGATAAAGGTTGTATTCGGATGTTTTCTGAACATGTCATGCTGCTCACCGATGATCGTCTCCCAGGGAGCAGGGTTGTCGTCTCCGCGTTTTCTGCGGGGATGTGTTTTCAGCTCGAGCCAACGTTCATTTTCGGCATCGAAAGACTCCCAAAACGATTTGGGATCGGCCGCGTGTATCAATACCGGCACCCCCATCTCACCGCATTTCGCCCAGATCGGATCCAGCCTTGGGTCGTTGATGGCCACTCTTTTTCCATTGGTATCCTTGTATCGCATGCCCAGGCTCTTGTAAATCTTCAGGCCCCTCGCACCGTTCTTTATGTCTCTCTCCAGCTGGGCCACAGCATTCTCGGTCCAGTTTGGGCTTCCAACACCTTCAAAATCCACATTGGCAAAAACAACAAATCGATTCGGATAGTGATCGGCTATGTTCTTGACGGATTTCTGCAGTTGTGCCCCGGATCGGCCGCTCAGGTTGATCATAATGGCCAGGTTAAGCGTGTCCATAGCGGCTATGACCGGGGTCAAATCCTGATCCGGCATATTGCGCTGATGTCCGTGAATGTCTATAAAAGGGTATTTGGCCCTCAAAATCGGTTCTCCCGGAACGACAAGTGTTGACTCGGGATTGTACTCCTCAAAGGAGAGTTCCTGGGCGAAAGATGTCAAACTGAATGCAAAAACGAGAAGAAATAGAATTTTGGTTCGTGGTGATGAAAGCATGTTTCGATTTTTAAAGCCCAAAAATAATTGGAATTCCCCAATGTCCAAGAATAATCTTTCATCACATGAAAAATAGGGTTGAATGACGGGTATTGTCGCTTTTTGGATAGGAATGCCTTCGGATCAATGAGTTTC
>JAHEHE010000113.1 GCA_024644725.1 Flavobacteriaceae bacterium
GGCCTTTTCACCATGCCTTCTGTTAATCTCGGCATAGACCCCCTGATCCCAGTCGGGAAATTCCCTCTGGTCAGCCGCTGCTGGGGGACCAAAACAGGTGAGCTGAACCGCCAGAAGCAGCACTGCGACAGTCAGCCAGTGGCCGAGTTTACTTAACTTTCTCAGAAGCTTTAAGCAGACTCTCGCATTCCTGTATTTTTGCTGCATCTCCATCGGCCTTCTTTATACATGCATTGTACTGATCAAGAATTTTCATGCGGACATCACTCTTGGATTTCATTTCATTTTCCTGCACTTTTTGCTTGGTCGATTTTCCGCACGACGATAATCCGAAACAAAGAACAACTGTTAAAACGAGCACAATCCATCGCATAGTTCTCCTCCTGCATTTGAGATCATTTATAACATCGGTGACGTGAGGTTGGCCAAGCGAACAGCCAACCGAAACCAAAACGGCTTAGTGGCGTAGGCGCCACTCTCCATGATACTGGAATTCTGGAAATCATCCAGAAACATCTGTTCGACTTCTTTATTGAATTCACGGTCAACAACTATGGCGGTAATTTCGAAATTGAGACGGAACGACCGGTTGTCAAAGTTCGCGGTTCCAATCCCCGACACGCTGTCATCGATGAGTATAGTCTTCTGATGCATGAACCCTTTGGTGTAGCGGTAGAATTTCACCCCGGTATCTTCTGCCTCCTGAAAGTAGGAGAAGGCTGCCAGATAGACAAGCAGGTGATCAGGTTCGTCCGGAATCAGGATTCGCACATCGACTCCCCTTAGGCCCGCCAGTTGGAGAGCTGCCATGATACCTTCATCCGGAACAAAGTAGGGACTGGCGATCCAGATATGTTTCTTGGCCGAATTAATGGCGTGGGTGAACATCAGCCCGGCGGTTTCCAATTTGTCTGCTGGACCAGACGGTATGATAAGGATATGCTTGTCATCGAAGTGATCGAAGGCCTTCTGCCAATCAAGATCAAGAATCTCATCCGTCGCCCAGTGCCAGTCTTCGAGAAATGATAGCTGAACCGCCAAGGTAGCCGGTCCTTCTACCTTCATGTGGGTATCCCGCCAATAATCAAACTTGTCACCCCGGCTGAGATATTCATCGCCGACGTTGTGACCTCCAACCCAGCTGGAAATTCCATCAACTACGACAATTTTCCGATGATTTCGAAAATTGATCTGAAAGCGGTTCCTCGGGCCTTTTTGGGAGTGGAAATTGACGGCCTGAACGCCGCTGAGTCTGAGTTCCTCCAGATACGATTTCGGCAGTTTGTAACTGCCTATTTCATCATAGAGAAAGTAGACATCAATGCCCTCGCGGGCCTTGAGGATTAGTCGATCCTTCAGGTCCCGGCCGAGATCGTCATCCTTGACTATATAAAATTGCACCAGGACATATTCGCGCGCCTGCTCAATACCTTCAAATATGGATGCAAAGGTTGCTTCGCCATCAATCAGCAATTCAGCCGAATTACTCGTTGTCAGCGGTAAATCAGCTAACAATTCGGCAGCTCGAACAGCCGGATAATTCGATGACAAGTCTGAGACAAACCCTTTCTTGTCATTCATCTTTTTAGATACGGGATGGGAAAGCTCAGAATCGTCCTGCTGTCGGGCGACTACATATCCCTGGAATTTAGTCCTACCGAGCACCCAGTAGGCCGGCAGCGACACGATCGGTATCGTGTTGAGTGAAATTACCCAGGCGATCGCACCTTGAGAGGTTCGGGTTCTCATGACTGCGTCGATGGAAGAGATGAACCCGGCGACATGGAGAGCCAGGAACAATATCGCCAGAAATCCTTTCCTGCGAATGAGCTCCCTTAAGCGTGAAATCATGTTATTGCCCGCGCAGTGTAACTACCTTCGTGATGCTTCGAGGATCAGGGGCATCATCTCAGGCAGGTTTTCCTTCTGGCGACTGCTGAATTGCGCACTCAGTTCTTTCATTGAAAGCACCCCCTTCGGTCCATGCACCACCTCGATACGGCTCCAGGCGTAGAGATCCATTTGAGTAGCGAATTTTTCCTCAAGCTCAGCCTGCAGTTTCTCTACGTTGGAATCGGAATATAGTTCAGGGCCTGTGACCTCCAGGAGGAAATGAAATTTGTCATCCAGATAAGTGACACTGGTATTTACCAAGGTAAATGCGTCATCCTGGTCAAAGTGAGCTATGATATCTGCTCTTATCTGGCGCGCACGTTCGAGGTTTTCTGGCGTTCCCTGTGTGCCCATAAACCAGCCATAGCGAAACGTACCCTCGGGTGTATTGATTGTTTTTTTCACCTGACTGATAATCAGCTCAATGGACTCATCCTCGGCAGCTTTTTGAATTTCAGCTTGGAGGTTTTCGATTTCATCAGGTGCAAGAAGCCTGAAGCCCTGGACATGAGCGAGCATCAATCGCCGTTTCCCGAAGGGCACGAATTCCACTCTGGCGAGATCCAGGGCGTTATCCAGGGAGAAGTACTCCCTCATAATCTGCTCTGTGGTGGCAATATCTTTCAGGGTGTCGTTGCCGAGCGACTTGGCGAAGGTGCCATCGAGTTGTTGCTCGATCGCGTTTTTTACCGACCCAAGTGCGGATACATTGCTGCTCAAAGCGCAATGCATGATCAGTTCGATCGGTCTGCCGATCTCCTGGGATAATACACTCTGTATTTTACTCACCTGAGTAGGGGTAAGTACGGCTGGGGTGCTGACATTAGCCACGACATGAATCAGGTCTTCTTCCTCTTCCAAATAAAAGTGCATGTCATCCAACACCGTAGAGGGGATAAGGGCCGTCTCCTGAATCAGCACTTCTTTGATTCCTCTGGCCATTTTCCGTTCCTGGGCAATTTGAAAAAGTGAGTGACCCAGGAACGCAGCGATGAGCACGAAGGCAACAATAGGTAGCTGGAACCGTTTCAGCAGCGTAGCTCCCGTTTCCCTCACCCCAAATTGTTTGGCCATGCCGCTCAAGAAAAAGGTGATCGCGGCAACGACCAGGATGGAGAGAAAATTCGCGAAAAATAATAGAAAAGACCCCACTGCTGCCGCCACATCACCGAGAGCCAGGCAAAGACCGCTGTTGGCTAGGGGAGGGACAATCGCGGTGGCAATTGCCACGCCGGGCAATGCCGGGCTGAGTTTTTCATCCACCAGGGCGTAGGCCCCCGCAAATCCAGCGAGAACGGCCACCAGCAAGTCAAACAGCGTGGGGCTGGTGCGCGACAGCATTTCATTGGTGGGTTCGAAATCGCCCAATGTGAGCCCCAGCACTAGACTCATTCCCACCGCAGCGATCACCCCAAAGATCTCGGCTCGAATGGCTCTGCCAAACAGGCCCGTATCCCCTCTGACCAGAGCCAGGGAGATGCCGAAAATCGGAGTCATCAATGGAGCCACCAGCATCGCACCGATCACGACGGCGGTACTGTTGAGTATCAAACCAAAACTCGCGATCAAGGTCGATACGGCTACCAGGATGTAAAAGCGTAAGGCAGGCTCAGAACCATCTGAGATGTCGGCATGGACAACCTCAAACCGTTCTTGGCTTAATTCAAATAACTTCATTGCACAATCCTTCCCAAGATAGTGTTCGAAAATGCAGTGGTAGAATCTGCTGCAGCAACCACACACGAGCGCTGGTTCGTGTGGTGCTTCGTCAACATTACAATGTGGTATGGGCTACCGCAATGATTTCACCTTCAAAGTTCAGAGCTTCTCCGCCTTGTGAGCCTGCCAGGTCTTCATCTTCCCGAGATCCGGCGCGTAGATGAGATTCACGAGATCCAGGGTTTCGTCGCCCCTGTTGATCAACAGCCAGTTCTCCTCAGGCACTCCCTCGGGCTTTTCGGCCGCGATATAGATCTCGATCCCGCCCTGGTCATCAAGCTTAAAGCCAGCGTTTTCACCGACACTGTACTTCTTGTGGTCGTTGGGAATAGGGTTATCGATGGCGGATCACTCGACCTTGACAAATTCGGGGAATGTCCAATCACCATTCAGGATTTCCTCGCGCGGCTGATACATCCGCACGGCAAAGTTCCAGCCAGGTGTAATCGGAATACAATTGATCCGACCATCTTGGCAACCGCCGAAGTGGATCGTTGTAGATCCATCATCATTCGGCTCAGCCGTAACATTGTTGTAGTTGTTTACACCCAGATCATTCGCTTCGAGATAGCCATCTGCATTGTAGATCGTGACCGACCAGAAGCCGTCGACAGGCACATCTTTTGCCGTCACTTTATAAAGTGTGTTTCCGTCGTTTGCAGCTACGCTGTCCATGATATACATCGCTGCGCTCCGTGGCAGCCCGCCCCAGCCAGCTGCTGCGCCGATCAGATAAGCCGTTGGCTCGATCTCGTCTTTGCGGCCAAAGGCCCTGGAAGCTTCAAAACCGAGCGCGGCAGCGAAATCACTCAGCGCTTTTCGACCTGCTGCGAGCGCGTCCTGGTCCCAGTCCGGTGCGGCGTACGGGCCTTGACCGCCACCCTCGACCTTGATGGCGTCCTGAGCTTCGTGCGCTTTTTTCAGATCTTCGGGATCGGTCGGATTGGCGAAAGTCCGGATCGTCACACCCGCAAACCGCGTGCCAACGTTTTCTTCCGTCAGGTCGTATGTGCCAGGCGTGGCCTCGACAAACATATAGTGGTCCTGATTGACTACCTGCATGGATTGATACCGGCCCTCGATCTCGGGCAGCGAGATTTTTACCGGCTCTGCCAGATCCAAAATGACACCTGTATATAGCGTGTCCTGATTCATGCGGATAACAGGCTGGTTATCAGGTGTTGTAGGCTCTCTATGGTGGAAAACTTCGCCGACATCTACGCCGAAGGCAGCCATATTCTGCCGAAACATCGTGTCGGATTCAGCTCGGACGAAGTTCTCGACGTTAACTTCTTCGGCGAATGCGGCAGTTGGGATACAGAGTGCAAGTGTCAAAAATAGAGGTCTCATTTTCATCTCCTAAAAGTCAGTTAATCGGTTCGACGGCCGGGAACTTCCCACTGTGGTCGAGAAGTCCGTCGGCCGCATAGGTCCCGTTCCAGCACGTTGCCGCGGGACTCTCTTTCATCAGAACGTTCTTGTTGATGACGTTGAACATCGCTGCGTAGAGGTGGGCGCGGCGGACGAGCATCGGCGTCACCCCTGCTTAGTCCGGTTCCGCGGCGGTGGCTGTGCCGGCCTATGGCGCCACCGCCTTCATAAGCGGCGGAGGCGTCCACTCACCCTCAAGGACCGCCTGTTCCGGGCCGTAGAGGCGCATCACCAGGTAGAAGGGTCCGTCCGGTGCCGGCAGCCAATTCGGTTCCAGGTCGGAGCTGGGAGAGTTCTTCGAAATATGCAGCACCAACTCTTCATCCTCCCCGCGCACGTAATCGTCCATGGTGGTCGAATTGAGCAGGTAGCGATCGAGCGGGTTGTCGAGGAAGAGCTGGGTCTTGCCGTCGTACATCGAGACCGACCAGAAGGCCTTGGTCGGGGGCAGTGCGTCTTTGGCGAAGGTCATCGTGTAGCTGTGTTTTGATGCATCGAGTGGTTCATTGTCCGAATCGGTAAAGTAGGTGGGGTAGATCGCCTCGGCGGCGGAGTTGCCGTAGAGGCCCTGGTGGGCAGCCGCGGAACGCGGAAGATTGATGCTGTCGAGGCCGTAATTCTCGCGGGCGCTTTCGGTGAGGAATTCCCGGGTGCCGAAAATCTTGCCGCTTGCCAGCGGATCGTTGGCGTGCTTCTTGAGGAAGGCCTCGATCTTGCCGAATCCCTCCTTCACTCCGGCCTTCATGGCTTCCTGCGTCTCCTCAGGAAGAGCGTCGAACTTGAAGTCGCTGCGGGAACCGATGCCAAGGCGGGCGAGCTTGTCCCAGAGTTCCTGCTCTCCTTCGCCGGGGCTGGCGAGCAGATCCATCATGAAGTCGAGGTAGGCAAAGAAGCGCTCGTCGAACTGGGCGCC
>JAHEHE010000008.1 GCA_024644725.1 Flavobacteriaceae bacterium
ACCTTAAAACCTTAATTATGTCTAACGCTATTTCTGCGATCACCGGCACAATCAAAAACTGGTGGGTCTTTTTAATCATTGGAATCCTGTTGCTCATCGGTTCCTACTACATGTTCAGTACCCCCGTGGAGAGCTTCGTGGGTCTTGCCGGACTCTTCAGCGCTCTGATCCTTGTAAGCGGTTTGTTCCGCATATTTTTTGCACTGACCAACAAGGACGACATTGAAAATTTTGGTCTCTACCTGGCGGGCGGTGTTCTCGATGTCATCGTCGGTTTCCTGCTATTGAAGTACCCCGGAATAACCATTGTTCTCTTCTCCCTGTTCATCGGATTTTGGCTGCTCTTTAGAGGATTCAATGTTATTTCAATCTCATTCCAGGTGAAAAGACTAGGAGATACCGACTGGTTCTGGATCTTGCTCTTTGGTATTCTGGTCGTGATCTTTGCTTTCATGGCCATCATCAATCCGTTGATCGGAGCGAGCTATCTGGTCATTACTCTGGCCCTTGCGATTATGTTTGCCGGTATCGCCAATATCTTTTTGGCCCTGCGCCTCAAAAAAGTAAAGTCAAAAGTCCAGGATGTCAAAGAAAAACTTACTTCCTAATGCAACAGTTCAACTGAAGGAACAAGTCTTGCACAGACTTTGATGCAGACAAAAATTCGATTAACATAAAAAACCCCCTGGCATCTGCCAGGGGGTTTTCAATTTCTGTTCGGATTTCGGGATTTTAAGAATTGGATTCTTTTTCCTTCTCGATCTTAATGGTCAATTCGTTCTTGCCTTTGTCGAGATCCATTTTGATCGTGTCATTTTCACTCAAATTGGCATTGACGATTTCCTCGGCAAGCGCGTCTTCAATGTATTTCTGAATCGCTCTTTTCAACGGGCGCGCGCCGTATTGCTTGTCAAAGCCTTTCTCAACGATAAAGTCTTTGGCCTCGTCACTCAGTTTGAGCTGATAGCCCAGTCCTGAGATTCTGTCGAGAAGCTTCTCAAGTTCGATGTCGATGATCGCATGAATGTCTTCCCTTTCAAGTGCATTGAAGATGATCACATCGTCTATACGATTCAAAAACTCAGGTGCAAAGCTCTTCTTCAGTGCGTTTTCGATCACGCTCTTCGCATTGGCGTCGGCCTGCTCTTTTTTAGCAGCTGTTCCGAAGCCCACTCCCTGACCGAAGTCTTTGAGCTGACGTGAGCCAATGTTGGAGGTCATGATGATAATGGTGTGCCTGAAATCAATTTTCCTTCCCAGGCTGTCGGTTATGTAACCGTCATCCAGAATCTGGAGAAGCATGTTGAATACATCGGGGTGAGCCTTTTCGATTTCATCGAGCAGAACCACTGCATAGGGCTTTCTTCGAATCTTTTCCGTGAGCTGTCCACCCTCTTCATAGCCCACATAGCCCGGAGGAGCTCCGATCAGTCTTGAGATGGCAAATTTCTCCATGTATTCGCTCATGTCGATGCGCACCAGAGCATCTTGGGAGTCGAATAGCTCAGTGGCCAGAATTTTTGCCAATTGGGTTTTTCCAACCCCGGTTTGACCCAGGAAGATAAAGGATCCGATCGGCTTGTTCGGGTCTTTCAACCCGACACGGTTTCGCTGAATGGCCTTGACAACTTTGGCCACTGCCTCGTTCTGGCCAATTACCTTGCCCTTGATCAATTTTGGAAGATCCTTGAGGCGCTTGCTTTCTGCCTCGGCGATGCGGTTGACCGGAATTCCTGTCATCATGCTGACCACTTCTGCTACATTGTCTTCCGTAACCGTTTCCTTATGGAGCTTGGATTGCTCTTCCCATTGGGCCTGGGCCACTTCTAGTTCCTTCTCAATGCGTTTTTCATCATCCCGCAAGCGAGCGGCTTCTTCATATTTTTGACTCTTGACCACGTCGTTTTTGTTCTCGCGGATCTCTTCCAGTTTCTTTTCGAGCTCCTGAACCTGCTTGGGCACTACAATATTCGTAATGTGGATGCGGGAACCCGCCTCGTCAAGGGCATCAATGGCCTTGTCTGGGAGGTAGCGGTCGGTCATGTACCGGTTGGTCAGGGTCACGCAGGCACGGATGGCCTCAGGAGTGAAGATGACGTTGTGGTGATCCTCGTATTTGTTTTTGATGTTCTCAAGGATCTGTATGGTCTCTTCAACGCTGGTGGGCTCAACCATGACTTTCTGGAATCGTCTCTCCAGCGCCCCGTCTTTTTCGATGTTCTGACGAAACTCATCCAGGGTCGTCGCTCCGATGCACTGGATTTCACCCCGTGCAAGAGCAGGTTTGAACATGTTGGACGCATCCAGGGATCCTGTGGCCCCTCCGGCACCGACTATCGTATGAATCTCGTCAATGAACAAAATGATGTCGTCGTTCTTCTCCAGTTCGTTCATGAGGGCCTTCATGCGCTCCTCGAACTGACCCCTGTATTTGGTACCAGCCACCAGGCTGGCCAGATCCAGCGATACGATTCTTTTGTTGAAGAGAATTCTCGATACCTTTTTTTGGATGATCCTCAGGGCAAGACCTTCAGCGATCGCCGATTTGCCCACCCCGGGTTCTCCAATGAGAATCGGGTTGTTCTTTTTTCTTCGACTGAGGATCTGGGAGATTCTCTCGATCTCTTGCTGCCTTCCAACCACCGGATCCAACTTGCCGCTTTCGGCCAGCAGGGTCAGATCGCGACCAAAATTGTCCAGCACGGGAGTCTTGGTCTTTTTGACCACCTTGCCCTTGGAGCCCTGGTATGGGTTCTTCTGCGGGTCGTTAAACTCTTCCTGAGGCGTATCTGCCGTGGGGCTCTCAGTGATGTCCTCTTCTCCGGTCTCCACAAAGAGCTCCTGGAAGACTTCCTTCACATCCTCATAGAAGATATCGAAGTTGTGCAGAACCTTCGTGGTTGGGTCATTTTCGTTTCGTAGTATGCAAAGCAGCAGATGCGCCGTGCTGATGGCTTCACTCTTGTAGAGCTTGGCCTCCAGGAAAGTCGTCTTCAGGGCTTTTTCCGCCTGCTTGGTCAGGTGCAGGCTCTTTTTGTCATTCACCCCCGAAGTGTCTCCCGCCTCATGCAGGGATTCTATTTTCTTTCTCAAGGAAGAGAAATTGAGCTCGAAGGTTTTCAATATGTCGTATGCCTCACCTTTGGCCTTCCTCAAAATGCCGAGCATGAGGTGTTCCGTCCCTATAAAATCGTGACCCAATCGCAGCGCTTCCTCTTTGCTGTAGGCAATTACATCTTTAACTTTCGGTGAAAAATTGTCGTCCATGTTTCGCGTGTTTACTGTGTAAATTTAGTGGAAATTTTCGCTAAATCATTACAAAAGTTATGTACAGGGTTTGGAAGGGTACTAAGATACTAAGATTCAAGCAAATAATTGACACCGGTTGTTAATAACTAATCGGAAGAAAAACAGGCCCGCAGCCCTTGGAAAATAAGAATAATTGTATATTGCTCCAGCTAAAAAAACATCGAAAACAACTGACAAAAAAACAGATTTGAAATGGCGGAACATGACAAGATAATCCCGATCAATATCGAGGAGGAAATGAAATCTGCTTACATCGATTATTCGATGTCGGTAATTGTGTCCAGAGCGCTTCCAGATGTTCGCGACGGATTGAAGCCTGTTCACCGCAGAGTGCTCTACGGAATGCACGAGCTGGGGATCCGGGCAACGGGTGCACACAAGAAGTCGGCCAGGGTGGTTGGAGAAGTATTGGGTAAGTATCACCCGCACGGTGATTCTTCCGTTTACGATGCTATGGTTCGGATGGCCCAGGACTGGAGCATGCGTTATGAGCTGGTAGATGGCCAGGGAAACTTTGGATCACCCGATGGAGACAGTCCGGCCGCGATGCGATACACCGAGGTGCGCATGCAAAAGATTTCCGAAGACATGTTGGCGGACATCGAAAAGGAGACGGTTGATCTCCGCTTGAATTTTGACGACACACTTCAGGAGCCCACTGTGCTGCCAACGCGAATTCCTAGTTTGCTCGTCAACGGAGCCTCCGGAATTGCCGTGGGTATGGCCACCAATATGGCACCACATAACTTGAGCGAAGTCGTTGATGGAACGGTTGCTTACATAGAGAATAACGACATCGATGTAGACGGTCTCATGCAACACATCAAAGCCCCTGACTTCCCAACAGGGGGAACCATCTACGGATATGAAGGTGTCAAAGACGCTTTCCATACCGGAAGGGGTCGGGTCGTCATTCGAGCCAAGGCCAATTTCGAAGAAGTAGGAGGAAGGGAATGCATTGTGGTTACCGAGCTTCCTTACCAGGTAAATGGCTCTGAATTGCTCAAGAAGACCGTGGACCTGATCAATGACAACAAAATAGATGGGATTTCCACCATCCGCGACGAGACGAGCCGGAAAGGGCGACGCATCGTTTACGTGCTCAAGCGTGACGCCATCCCGAACATCGTTCTGAACAAACTTTACAAGTACACGGCACTTCAAACTTCGTTTAGCGTGAACAACATTGCGCTGGTCAATGGTAAGCCCGAGGTGCTCAATCTCAAGGACCTGATCCGTCATTTCGTCGATCACAGGCATGATGTGGTGACCCGCAGAACCAAGTTTGAACTTCAAAAGGCGGAGGCCCGGGCACACATACTCGAAGGTTTGATCATCGCCAGTGACAATATAGACGAGGTCATCAAGTTGATTCGCGCCTCGAGCAATGCGGACGACGCACGTGAAAAATTGATGAAGCGCTTTGAGCTTTCTGAAATTCAGGCGCGCGCCATTGTCGAGATGAGACTGAGACAGCTCACCGGACTGGAGCAGGACAAGCTGCGATCGGAGTACGAGGAGATCATCAAGTTGATCGAGGACCTCAAAGATATCCTGGCCAACGAATCAAGACGTATGGACATTATCAAGGAGGAGCTTCTCCAGATCAAGGAGAAATACGGAGATGACAGGCGATCTGTCATCGAGTATACCGGAGGCGAGCTCAACATTGAAGACATGATCCCGGATTCGAAAGTTGTCGTTACAATTTCTCACGCGGGTTATGTCAAGCGTACCGACCTTTCGGAGTACAAGATTCAGAATCGCGGTGGACGTGGTCAGCGCGGGGTTTCAACGAGAAACGAGGATTTCCTGGAATACCTCTTTGTAGCGACCAACCACCAGTACATGCTTTTCTTTACGCAAAATGGTAAGGTGTACTGGATGCGCGTATACGAGATTCCCGAAGGAAACAAGACGTCTAAAGGCCGTGCGATCCAAAACCTGATCAATATTGAGCCGGATGACAAGGTGAAAGCCTTCCTGGTCACTCAGGACCTGAAAGACGAGGACTATGTGAACAGCAACTACGTGATCATGGTGACCAAAAAAGGACTGACGAAAAAGACCTCTTTGGAGCAATATTCTCGTCCGCGCACCAATGGAATCAATGCGATTACCATCCGCGAAGGCGATGAATTGCTCGAGGCCAAGCTCACAAATGGGGAGAGCCAGATCATGATTGCCGCGAAATCGGGCAAATCAATACGCTTCGAGGAGAGCAAGACGCGTCCGATGGGGCGAAATGCTTCCGGGGTGAGAGGCATCAAGCTAAGAGATGAGAAAGACGAGGTGGTCGGCATGGTTTCGATTGCTGATGACGAGAGCGATATCCTGGTCGTTTCAGAAAAAGGATATGGCAAGCGATCCAAGTTGGAAGACTATCGCATCACCAACCGGGGTGGGAAAGGAGTCAAGACCATTAATATCACGCCGAAAACAGGTGAACTCGTGGCGATCAAGAACGTAACGGACCAGGACGATCTCATGATCATCAACAAGTCCGGGATCACGATCCGCATGGAGGTTTCCGATCTTCGGGTTATGGGAAGAGCCACTCAGGGTGTCAAACTGATCAATATCAAGGATAGTGATTCTATCGCGGCTGTTGCCAAGGTCAGACACGAGGAGGATCAAGTGGATGGAGACGATGATGTGATGGATGTACCTGAAAATGAAACAAAAACTGATGAAAATCATGAAAAAAATGAGTAAAATGTATAATTTTGCATCCTCATTAAAATAATATTAACAAAAGACAAATCAAACATGAGAAATCAAATCGTGATGTTGTTCGCTCTTCTGATCAGCGTAGCAGCATTTGCACAGAAAAACGAAATCAAGGCTGCTGAGAAAGCCGTGAAGAAAGGAGATTTTGCAGCTGCGTTGACTCAGGTGAATGCCCTGGACGGAATGGTGTCAAACATGGACGACAAAACGCTTCCAAAGTATTACTACCTCCGAGGTGAGACCTATGCCGGATTGTCGAAGACAGATCCCAGCAAGGAGAACTACAAAGAAGCCGCAGGTTCTTTTGAAAAACTCTTTGAAGCTGAAGAGAAGTCAGGGATCAACAAGTACAGCACCATGGCCCAGCCCACGCTGAATACGATGATCTCGGAAGTTTCAGCCGCGGGAATCAAGGATTACCAGGAGAAGAACTATGCCTCTGCGAAAGGAGAATTGCACCAGGTTTATTCCATGAGCCCGAAGGACACCGTGTTTTTGGAGTATGCAGCCAATGCAGCGTACCTGGACAAGGACTATGATCTTGCCCTGGATTATTTCACGGAATTGAAAGATCTCGGGTACACGGGCATCGTTAAGGAGTACACGGCAGTGAACATCGAGACGGGTGAGAGAGAGAATATGGGTACTCAGAACCAGATGGACCTGATGGTAAAAACGGGTACATATTCAGATCCTCAGGTGAACGTGTCAGAATCAAAGAGAGCCGCCATTGTCAAGAATATTGCTTTCGTTCATGTGGAAAAAGGTGATACAGAAAAAGCGATTCAGGCCGTTCGCGACGCGAGAGAGATGGACCCAAAAGACGTAAACCTGATCCTTACAGAAGCAAACCTGCAGATTAAACTGGAGAACAAGGAAGAGTTCGCCAAGCTGATGAGCGAGGCAGTTGAACTCGATCCTGATAACCCGGCCCTTTTCTTTAACCTAGGGGTAATCAGCGGTGAGCAGGGTGATGTTGAAAAAGCGAAGGAATACTACAGAAGAGCGATCGAACTCGATCCCAACTATGTGGATGCTTACATTAACCTCGGTTCAGCCATGTTGGATGCCGATAAGCAACTCGTTGAGGACATGAACAAGAATCTGAACAACTTTGACAAATATGATGAGATCAAGGCCAAACAGGTTGAACTCTACAAAGAAGTGATTCCTCTGTACGAAAAAGCCTATGAGGTAAGACCTGACGATCTCGATACGATTCGAACCTTGATGAGTTTGTACGAGAACACCGGTATGGATGACAAGTTCCAGGATATGAAAGCGAAGTACGACTCTTTGAAATAAGAGATTGAAAAACGAATAAAAAAACCGCCTTTATCGAGGCGGTTTTTTTTATTCCAGAATTCTCTTCATGACCCGTAACTTGTGGGTGTGTCTTCCGCTGTCTACGTTATAGATGCCACTGTGGTCGATCCGATCCATGCGAATTTTTCCATGGCAATGGATGATGTGGTTGTTGGCCAGAAGAATGCCAACATGAATGATTTCGCCCTCTTCATTGTCAAAAAATGCGAGGTCTCCGGGTTCGCTCTCTTCAATAAAACTCAGAACTTCACCCTGGCTGGCCTGTTGATGGGCATCCCTGTAAAGCATGTATCCGTTTATTTTGTAGACCATCTGGGTGAAACCGGAGCAATCGATTCCGAAGGGAGATCTGCCACCCCAAAGAAAGGGAGTGTTTAGAAACTTGTGGGCGGTTCGAACCAAATCCTTCCTTCCCGCCATTTCGGAGTTGATCTCACCTTCAAATTCCAGGCTTTCGGCTCCCAATGAAAATGAACCCTTCGAATAGCAGGGGAGGGTGGCACCCAGCGTAATGATCTGCATTTTTTCCGGACTGTTGCCCACCAGGCTTATCATTTCCCGGGAGTAATGCGAGTTATCGGCTTTGATTTGTTTATAGGCCTCATGAGGTAAGAGGGTCACTTGTATTTTCAATACCCAGCCTTCGTAATGATCAAAATCGGCATAAATGAGGTACCATTGATCACGTTCCTCGAGTATGTGAAAAGTCTCGCCAAACAGCAGCTGTGAAATCATTTCACTGCGGTCATCGGCATCGCTGCGAATCGATATACAGTTGAGATGACATATTCCCTGGTCCATGAATGGCTGCCGTCGGATTAATTCAAACTAGGATTCCAGGCCAATTACCATGGCACTTGCTCCACCACCGCCATTGCAAATTCCGGCAGCTCCAATTTTGCCCCCCTCGGCTTTAAGTACATTGATCAATGTAACAATGATTCGTGCGCCCGAGCATCCGAGCGGATGCCCGAGAGACACCGCACCTCCGTGCACATTGACTTTGTCCGCGTCAAGGTCCAGCAATTTGATGTTGGCCAGTCCAACTACGCTGAAGGCCTCGTTGAGTTCGTAGAAATCCACGTTGTCCGGGCTCAGTCCGGCTTTTGAGATCGCTTTGGGCAGGGCTTTTGCGGGCGCCGTAGTGAACCATTCCGGCTCTTGTGAGGCATCGGCATAGCCCTTGATCACGGCAAGGGGTTTGAGCTGGAGCTCTGCGGCCTTATCACGACTCATGATCACCAGGGCCGCGGCTCCATCGTTAAGCGTTGAGGCATTTGCTGCCGTAACCGTCCCTTCTTTGCCAAAAGCAGGACGCAGATGCGGAACTTTCTCCAATTTGATGTTTTTGAACTCTTCGTCCTCCCTCAGCCAAATAGGTTCGCCTCTTCGCTGAGGTATTTCAACGGGAACAACTTCTTCGTCGAACTTGCCCGAGCTCCATGCTTTTGCTGAACGCTCGTAGGATTCGATGGCAAAAGCATCCTGGTCTTCCCGGCTGAAATCGTATTTCTCCGCACAGGCATCTCCGCAGGTACCCATATGCTTTCCGTCATAAACATTGACAAGGCCGTCTTTCAGCAGACCGTCTTCAATATTTATGTTTCCGAATTTTTGTCCTTTTCTTCCCTGCAGGTAGTGCGGGATGAGGCTCATGTTTTCCATACCGCCAGCCACCACTATGTCGGCATCTCCGCATTGAATGGCCTGGGCGGCAAAAGCGATTGACTTCATGCCCGAGGCGCAAACCTTGTTTACCGTGGTACAGGGTATCGTATCCGGCAATCCGGCATATAGTGCCGCCTGTTTGGCCGGTGCCTGACCTGTGCCTGCCTGAACGACATTTCCCATAAAGACCTCATCGACGGCCGAAGGATCAAGACCGATGCGCTCAAGGGCCCCCTTGATGGCCGCAGCTCCCAATTTGGGCGCCGGAATTTCGGACAGGGAGCCCAAAAAGCTTCCTATAGGTGTTCTGACCGCTGAAACGATGACTGCTTCTTTCATATCCAATGTGTTTGAAGGCCCTTTTACCCTTTTGCCTGATTGCTTTAACGGGCCATTGATTTCTGTATGCGAAATTAGTTAAAATTGCTGAGATCATTTTGCGATTCAGTGTCTAAAGTAGATGGTTTTGGGCCTGAAATTTTTACATTTGAAATCTAATCGGCATCTTTAGGGCTGAAATGAAGAATTTCATCAACGCATACTACCAGAATCACACCCTGATCTACAAAATACTTTTGTTTGTATTGATCACGGCGACCGTTGTCTATCTTTTCCCGAAAGGAGGACAATTCAAGTACAATATCCAAAAGGGAAAGCCCTGGCCCTACGAGAACCTTTATGCACCCTTTGACTTTGCGATTTTGAAAAGCGAGGAAGATCTGGCAAAAGAAAAAGAGGAGATTGAGGCCAACAAGAAACTGTTTTTTACGGTTCGTGAGGGAGTGCTCGAGCAGGTGGAAGAAAAATACGATGTTCAGGTTCTGCTCGTCTTAGAGGATTCTGCTGCTGCTGGAATCAATAAAAATTCCATTTCAAGATTTGGCAAGCGCTTTCTGAATACGGTTTATAAAACGGGTTTTCTCAATAAAAGCGACAATGACAAGGTGGTCAAGAACACCGTGATCACATTGCGAAGAGGGAACGAGGCTGAAGATATTGCATCGGACAAGCTCTTTACGACCGAGATGTTGGTTCCGGAGCTTCAGAGTTATTTTGACAACACCCGCTACAAACCATTGGAGCAGCGCTTTACGACTCTTTTCTTTGAGATTCTAGAGCCCGATATTTTCTATGATGAGGAGCTTACCCAGCGGGTTATTGACGAGGAGATCAAAAGCTTGTCGGTCAATAAGGGGCTGGTGACCGAAAACGAGAGGATCATCGCCAAGGGTGACGTTGTCGAAGGTTCCAAATACGAGATACTCATGTCGCTTAAGAGCGAATACGATTCGCAGCTTTGGAGCAAATCCAATTACAACTGGATTGTTTTCGGTTACACGATTCTCGTGGCTATGGTCCTTCTGATGCTGATGCTGTTTTTGCAGCGATACAGACCTGCGATTTGGGAGAACAACACGAAAATGACCTTTATCTTCTTCAACATCATCCTGATCGTATTCCTGGTAACGATCGTTCAGAAGTATTGGCTCAATTATATCTATGTGGTGCCGATCATTATTCTGCCCATCATACTCAAGGCCTTTTTCGATGCCCGCCTCGGACTGTTTACCCACCTGGTGACCGTGCTCATACTCGGGTTTATCGTGCCGAACAGCTTTGAGTTTATTTTCCTGCAGATGATCGCGGGTATCGTCACCATACTTACGGTCTCCGAATTGCATCGCAGGGCCAACCTGTTTATCTCGATTTTGAAGATAACTCTGGTCTACATGCTGTCCTACCTGGCCTTTTCGATCATTCAGGAAGGTAATGCACAACAGCTCAAATGGTCTTATTTTGCCTTGTTCGCGCTCAATGGAGTGCTTTCATTCCTGTCGCTTTTCCTGATCTTGATCTACGAGAAGACCTTCAACCTGGTCTCCGATGTCTCCCTATTGGAGCTTTCGAACACCAATTCGAAATTGCTCAGGGAGTTGAATGAGAAGGCTCCCGGAACCTTTCAGCACTCCATGCAGGTGGCGAACCTGGCCGAAGCTTCGGCGAATGAAATAGGAGCTAATGCGATGCTGGTTCGAACCGGGGCGCTCTATCACGACATCGGAAAGATGCTGAACCCCATGTATTTCATCGAGAATCAGTCGACAAGTGTCAATCCGCACAATGAGCTGCCACCTTTGGATTCGGCTGAAATCATCATAGATCATGTTCTCAAGGGAATTGAGATGGCCAAGAAAAACGGCCTTCCCGACAGGGTTATCGACTTCATCCGAACGCATCACGGAACGACCATGGTGTATTATTTTTACAAAAAGCAGTTGGAGCTCACTCCCGATTTCGCGGATAAAAAGAGTTTCACCTATCCGGGGCCCATTCCTTTTTCCAAGGAAACGGCCATTCTCATGATGTGTGATGCTTGCGAGGCGGCCTCCAAGAGCATCAAGGATCCGACCGCCCTTCTGATCGATGAGTTGGTCGAAAAGGTCATCAACGGGCAGATGAACCAGGGCCAGTACATGAATTCCAATATCACCTTCAAAGAGATTCAAATCATCAAGAAAGTGATCAAAAAGAAACTAAATAATATCTACCACCTGCGGATCGAGTATCCCGAATAATCTAAATAGCATCTGATGACCCAAATACTTAAGAACAATTTCGAGAAATCCTTTTACAATTTGATACTGATCCTGCTTTTAAGCAGTACCGGAGCCTGGGCCCAGGACATTACCCTGCCGCCCGACACAACGGTCGTGACCAATCATACGACAACTATAAAAGGGGTCAAGATTTCCTACACGGCTACGACGGGAACCCAACCCGTCTGGGACGAGAACGGGAAAGCAGTTGCCAGTTTGTTCTATACCTATTACAAAAGAAGCAATGCCGGAACGATGGCTGATCGCCCACTTTTGATCTCTTTCAATGGGGGTCCCGGTTCCGCTTCCGTTTGGATGCATGTGGCCTATACCGGCCCGAAGGTTTTGAATATCGACGAAGAAGGGTATCCGCAGCAGCCCTATGGGGTGCACGAGAACCCAAATTCGGTGCTTGACGTCGCCGACATTGTCTTTGTCAATCCTGTCAATACAGGGTATTCCAGGCCCATCCGTGATGAGGCAAAAGCCACTGAACCAGGCAAGTTGAAAGCCATGAAAGAGGCAGAGCGAAAGCGATTCTTCGGTATCAATGCTGACATCAAATACCTGGCCGACTGGATCAATTCGTTCGTGGCGCGTCACAATCGCTGGCTCTCACCAAAATACCTTATCGGTGAAAGCTACGGGGGCACGCGTGTCAGTGGACTGGCCCTGGAGCTTCAGGAGAAGCAATGGATGTATCTCAACGGAGTCATTCTGGTTTCCCCGGCGGATTACAATTATTTCAATTCTGATCCCGCGATTTCATCTGCCCTGAATCTACCGTATTTCACGGCTGCCGCCTGGCATCACAAAGCACTTCCTCAGGAATTGCAGCAGAAGGATCTGTTGGACATTCTTCCGGAATCAGAGAACTATGCACTCGATCATCTTATGCCTGCTCTTGCTCGTGGAGGCTCTCTATCGGCCGAGGAGAAGAAAAAGGTTGCCGAAAAAATGTCCTATTATTCGGGCCTTTCTGTAAAATCCATTATGCAAAACAACCTGGATGTGCCTACCCAGTTCTTCTGGAAGGACCTCTTGCGGGATAAGACTGGTCAAACCATCGGAAGACTGGATTCGCGGTATTTGGGACTGGACAGATCTGAGGCCGGTGACAGCCCGGATTACAGCGCTGAGCTCACCTCCTGGTTGCATTCCTTCACCCCGGCGATCAACTACTACATCCGGGAAGAGCTCAAGTTCAAAACCGACATCAAATACAACATGTTCGGACCTGTTCGGCCCTGGGATGAGCGAAACAACAACACCCGCGATGATCTGCGCAAGGCCATGGCCGAAAATCCTTATTTGAACCTGCTTTTCCAATCCGGGTTCTACGACGGGGCAACCACCTATTTCAATGCCAAATACACGATGTGGCAACTCGATCAGAGCGGAAAGCTGCAGGATCGAATGAGTTTCAAAGGATATCGAAGTGGACACATGATGTATCTCAGAAAAGAAGACCTGAAGTCTGCCAACGAGGATCTCAGAGAATTTATCAAACGCACCCGGGCTCATGGGAAACCGGCCAAATATTGATGCTGTAGAAATGTCGTTAAGATGCTGAGATTCAATAAAAGTGCAAAAATTACGTTAATTAATGCGTGACTCCGGGAATTCTATGCTCCGATTGTTGGAAAATCCGGGATTTTTTTTAATTTTTGGGGTCTTTAACAGTAACATAGTAGCATGAAAAGGAATATTGCAATAAAGTACCTCCTTGTTCTTGTATTTTTCGTTCTCCACAGTTTCAGCGTCGCAACAAGCGTTCCTGAAAAGGATTTCCTGGAGAAAACCACGGAATTGCGCAAGAATGTCAATATTCCATTGGCCTATCATCCTGCGGCTTTGACCCGGGAAGTGAATCAAAAGCTTGATTCAACGTTTCAACGATTTAACAAAAGGCACGATTTTCATGGAAGTGTGCTGGTTGCCCAAGGAGGAAAAGTCATTTTCAAGCAGCACTATGGCTACGCAAATTTTAAGGAGAAAAGCAAGATCGATGACAATTCGGTTTTTCAACTCGCTTCGGTGAGCAAGCAATTTACGGCCGCCGCGGTACTTCTTCTTAAAGATCGGGGTCAGTTGGATCTTGATGACAAGGTAACTGCCTTTTATCCCGAATTTCCGTATACCGAAGTGACGGTCAGACATCTTTTGAATCACACTTCAGGACTTCCCAAGTATTTTTGGTTGGCCGAGCACAAATGGGACAAAGAACACGCACCGAGCAATGCTGAAATGATGGATCTTCTTTCGAAGGAGAAACTCAATCCTTTTTTCAGACCTGGAGCCAATTTTGATTATTCCAATACGGGCTATTTCGTTCTTTCGGCTATCGTAGAAAAGGTTTCTGGGCAGAGTTTCGCTGATTTTGTGGATCGTGAGATTTTCAAACCTTTGAACATGAGACAATCTTTTGTCTACAGTTTTGGTCAGGATTCGATCCGAGACGGTCAACTCTCCGGCTACCGGTTGTACAGAAGGAGATGGCATGCGGCCATTCCGGGAACAGTCAACGATGCGGTGGTAGGAGACAAGAACATCTATTCGACGACAGAGGACATGTTAAAATGGGTCGAGGGCCTCAATTCGGGAAGATTGATTTCAGAAGAATCCCTGGAGGAAATGTACACCAAGGGAATGACCAAGTACAACCGAAAGGTCCCTTATGGCTTTGGTTTCAGGATCAAAGAGGATGCGGATCAGAAAGTGATCTACCACAACGGCCGATGGAATGGTTTCAGCACCTCGCTGATGCAATACCCCGATGAAGATCTTGTCGTCATTACCCTCGAGCACTCGAGCTACAATTCGATGAAGTATCTCAACAACAAGGTGAAAGGAGTCGTTGAAGATAATTTCACTCTCGGCCGATAAGATCTACTGTGGCATTCGTCTGTCTGTGTATGAGATCCTCTATCGTCTCTCTTTCGCGCACCAGGTAATCTTTACCCTTGTAGAAAATAACCTCCGCGGGTCGGTAACGCGAGTTGTAATTCGACGCCATTGAAAAACAATAAGCTCCGGCATTCTTGAAGCTGAGTACGTCACCTTCCTTGATTTCACTGATCTGACGGTTAGCACCAAACGTATCGGTCTCGCAAATATAGCCGACAACCGTATAGAATCTTTTTTTTCCTGACGGATTTGAGATGTTTTCAATGTGGTGATAGGCGTCGTAGAACATGGGCCTTATCAAGTGGTTCAGGCCACTGTCAACCCCCGCAAAGACCGTAGAGGTGGTCTGCTTTACCACGTTGACGTGCACCAGGAATTGTCCGGCTTCACTGACGAGGAATTTACCCGGCTCAAACATGAGAGTCAGGTCGCGCCCGAAGTCCGAGCAAAAGTCATTGAAGCGCTTCGAAACTTTCTCTCCGAGCTCCACGATGTCCGTTTCGATGTCCCCTTCCTTGTAGGGCACTTTGAAACCGCTTCCAAAATCGATGTACTCCAGGTCCTTGAATGTCTTGGCGACGTTAAACAGGATTTCCGTAGCACGTAAAAACGCATCGATGTCATAGATATCGGAACCTGTGTGCATGTGAACCCCGGTAATGTGCATTCCGGTGTTTTCGACAACCCTGTGGATCAAGGGCAATTGATGGATGGAGATTCCAAATTTGGAATCGATGTGACCCACTGAGATCTTCGTGTTTCCACCGGCCATGATGTGGGGGTTCATACGAATGCAAACCGGAACTTCCGGGTGTTTCTGACCAAATTGCTCCAGGATGGAAATGTTGTCTATATTGATCTGAACGCCCAATTCCGTAGCCTGTTCGATTTCATCCAGGGAAACCCCATTCGGAGTGAAGATGATATCTGATGGACTGAAACCGGCCTTGAGCCCAAGCTGCACTTCCTGTACGGAAACGGTATCGAGTCCGGCTCCCAGGGAATTGAACAGCTTGAGTATGCTCAGGTTCGATAGAGCCTTGCAGGCGTAGTTGATCTTGAGTTTGTTTACCGATTCAAAAGCAGACTGCAGTTTGTTGTACTGACTGATTATCTTTTCAGCGTCGTAGACATAGAGCGGACTCTCGTACTTCTCAACCAGTGAAAGTAAATTCTCGTGGGTCATTTCCTGAATTGTTTGGAGCGGCAAATCTACTATTGCCCTGTGACTATCAAAATTTTATAATAAAAAATAACAGATACTCTGAATCCGTGTTATTTTAGAAACTTCAGTTGCACCTGAATGGCTTTGTTTGCTCTAATCCCTGTTTAAGGCAACTTTTTCCGCGATTTTCACGATTACTTCGGTGGCCTTGATCATCGACTCCAGAGGCACATATTCATAGCGCCCGTGGAAATTATGGCCGCCGGCGAAGATATTCGGGCAGGGCAGTCCCATATAGGACAGCTGTGATCCGTCCGTACCACCCCGAATGGGTTTTACGATGGGTTCGATCCCAAGCTCTTTCATGGCTTCGCGAGCTACATCGACAATGTTCATGACAGGCTCCACCTTCTCCCGCATATTGAAATACTGGTCCTTGATTTCAACCTCCACCGTGTTTTCACCGTGTTTCGCGTTCAATTCCTCGACTAATCGCAGTATTTCTTTCTTTCGAGCTTCGAAAAGATCCATGTCGTGATCGCGAATGATATAGTCCAGGCGCGTCTCCTCCACTTCACCTTTCATTTGCTGCAAATGGAAAAAACCCTCGTAACCCTCTGTTTCCTGAGGGATTTCCTCAGCAGGTAACTTTTGAATGAATTCGGAGGCGATCAACATGGAATTGATCATTTTCCCTTTTGCGTATCCCGGGTGAACGATTTTCCCGTGAATGGTCACCGTTGCTCCCGCGGCATTGAAATTTTCGTATTCGAGCTCACCCACCTGGCTGCCGTCCATGGTATAGGCCCAATCTGCGCCAAACTTTTCGACGTCAAATTTATGGGCTCCACGACCGATCTCTTCGTCGGGCGTAAAGGCCACGCGAATTTTCCCATGCTTGATCTCGGGATGCTCCACAAGGTGCTCCATAGCGGTGACAATTTCGGCGATGCCGGCTTTGTCATCCGCACCCAAGAGCGTGCTTCCGTCGGTGGTGATCAATGTTTGACCTTTGTAAAGGAGCAAATCGTCGAAATAGGAGGGAGACAGGACGATGTTGTCCTTTTTGGAAAGGACCAGATCCTGACCCTGGTAGTTCTCGTGAATCATGGGTTTGACTCCTGATCCCGAGTAGTCCGGGCTCGTGTCAAAATGAGAGACAAATCCAATGGTAGGGACCTCATGGGTCACGTTTGAGGGCAAAGTAGCCATGATATATGCATTCTCATCGATGCTCACATCCTCGAGTCCGATATCTTCCAGCTCCTTGGCCAATAAGCGCGCCAGATCCCACTGTTTTTCAGTACTTGGCGTGGTTTGACTTTCCGGGTCCGACTGTGTGTCTATCTGTATGTATTTGAGAAATCGTTCTTTGATCTGTTCCATGCTGCATTGTTTGGATCAAAAATATCAATTCCCGATCATTCGGCACAAAAAAGATGGATTGAATTCTCAATTTGCAGGACACAGAATGCCACGTGCGATAAAATAGGCATTTGAAGGCCATGTGATATTATGCAATGTCAGGCGCCGGGTTCCATTGAGAGACTCGTGATAGTTGTAGAATTCCGGAAGAACCGTTTGGTTCATCGAATTGTCAAGAGGATATTTTTCGGTACCGACATACATGTCAAAGGCTTGAAGATCATACGTTTGATCCGTGACGTGAACATCTAGTTCTGCGGTGAATCGTCCGTCACCTCCCGTAATCCGGACCGTTATATAACCCACCTCCAGGCTGTTTCGAATGTCGCATTGATAGGCGCTCGCGAGCAGAGGAAAGTTAAGAACATAGCCTGTGACATAGTTCATCAGCGGGTTGTAAAAGACCTGGTTGGACCAGCCCCACTGATCGAAACCCGAGCTTAAAAAGCAGTGTGCGTCCTTCTTGTCGGCGAAATGAAAAGCATAGCTTTCCAGGCAGTCGAGGTCGAATCCGTTTGCAGGTTCGTTACCTGTATTCTCCTGGTTGTTTGCACTATCCTGGTCGTTGTGATCTTCTTCGTCCCCGTTCTCGGCACCGTCCTCGCACTCATGCAAGCAATAGTCCATGTACCATCCCCATCTGCTGCCGGGGAGCTCATTGTTACTGTCAAAGGCAAAAGCCGTTTCTTCACGTTCAGGCTCATCATCTTTTTGCACCACGGCGTGGGCAATGATAACCATGCAATCTTCAAATTCACCAATCGGAATTGCATAGGAAAACTCCTTTTTGTTTGTATCGTCCTGTTGTGCGTGATAGGGGAAATTCCCGATTTTTGGATTTCCGGCTTTCGTATAAGGTATGTCCTGTTCGGGCCCAATGTACAGGTGGGTTTCCTGCAAGGACCAGGAAGTGTTTGTCAGGTCGTAAGTAATGAATACAAATTCATCCGAATTGGAAAGATGTACAAGTCCCACCTCGATGTCCTTTCCCCCGTAAAGAGGCGTTGACTCTATTTCATCACAGCTGGCTGCATCAATCTGCGCCTTGTCATAAACCTGGCCTTCTGGAGCTATTCGATTTTCTGTATTTATAATTGCAGGGGATTCGCTTATTTTCAAAGAATTGAGCTCATCTTCTGGATCGCAGGACGCAATAGGATACAACAGAAACACAAGACCCAATACAAGAACGAGGTTCTTTTTCATAGCAATTCGTATTGTGTATTTGGTCAAAGGGGATTTTCATCCCATCAAAAGAAAACGCTGAAAATCCAAAGATATTTCAAATGACTGCGATTGTAGGGGTTTTCGTAAGTGAGTGGCTGGTCAGGTCAATCGATGAACTCCAATTCCTTGAAAATAGCAAAGGACGCGCAGATTCTCTCGGTGACCAGCTCGTCCCCATAGATCTTGGAGGTCAGAGTGTAGTACTCGTCAGGAGCATATTTCAGATAAATCTGCAGATAATGCCAGCTCATATTGTTCTTCTTGCCGGTAGATATGTGGTAATAAGAAGGATAGTCGAGGAATTCCCCTTCCCCGGCTTTGACCGGGATCAAGTTGAACTCTCGCCCGACCTGCTCCGAAACCAGGCGCTCCAAATCGTCATCTATGATCAGTTCCCCCTGGTGCCAGCTGACGTCGATGATGTAGGATTCAGATAAGTTTCTCGTTGTGTCAGCAGTATAAAGCTTTGATTGATATTCATCATAGTAAAGACTTGTTTTCCAATTTTTTGGCACATCAATTTCAAAATGACTCAAGACGTCCTTATAGGTCTTGGTGTTGCTGAAGCTCATGGGAGTGTCACAAGAGAATTCACGTTCAAACTGACTGTTCTTGCAACTGCTCAAAACAATTCCGAACACGGTGATGACCACAATCAGGTTTCTCATTTTTTTCATTGGTTTCTGCATGGGGGTTCAAAAATATAAAAGATCAGTTGTGTTTCAAGGCGACTTTAACAATTTCATTGTTTTTAGACAACCACAGGTTTTCTTCGTCTGCGAACCGAAGAGAATAGAATCCTTTGTCGCTCAGTTTTATCCAGTTCCTTCCCTTGTCCTTCGAATAGTAGATTCCTTCGGTCGAGCAGGCCAGGAGTTCTTTACCTCCCGTTTCCGGGACATACTGCACACAGCTGATATAGCCCGGTAAATCCCCATTGGAAACAAGACTCCAGGTTTTCCCTCCATTTTCAGTGATCGCCTTCGTGCTTGTAAAGTCACCCTTCTTTTCCCAGTTGCCTCCCATTGCGATACCGTTCAGCGCATCCGCAAAATCCAGGCTGTAAATCCCGGTCATCGTCCCGCCCTGAATAATTGGCGTATCAAATGCTGTCCAGGATTCTCCCATGTCGGTGGAAGCAAAAACGCGTGCTTTTTTACCTCCGGTTCCGATCCAGATCAGATCTCCCCAAGACGCAATATTCGTGTCACTCGCTGCAAACCCGGCTTCTCCTTCGAAAGTGGTCGGAAGCTCCAGGCACGACTTTTTCTTCCAGCTTCTTCCACCATCCCTGGAGATAAGTATGGAAAGGCAGCCCTGTATGGGATCCCCCATGGCAATACCCACTTTCGTGTTCAAAAATGTCATGGAATCGTAAAACACATC
Source organism: Flavobacteriaceae bacterium (assembly GCA_024644725.1). Classification (GTDB taxonomy): domain Bacteria; phylum Bacteroidota; class Bacteroidia; order Flavobacteriales; family Flavobacteriaceae; genus Lutimonas. Next base: position 19,741 of record JAHEHE010000008.1, read on the forward strand.
CTCGTGCTCTTCTTTATAGATCAGTTCCGGGCTCTCTCCCGATCCGGGTTCAGGAAGCTTGAACAGGAGAGCCGGATTCTCAATGCTCAAGGCATATGCCTCATTTTTGCGAAGTGCAAGTGATCTGAATGAAGGAACCGTTTCTTTGTAGCTCAGACTGTCGATGGTCAGTTCGCCCTCTGTTATTTTGCCGAACTTGCCATTCGATCCGGCAAACCAGACGTTGGAGGTCTCATCGATCTCTATGGCCCGAATACTTGTACCCGGCAGGAGGAAACTCTTTTCAAAAATCAATTGTACCGAAGGTGACTGGGCCTTCATGAAAAGAACACTCAAACATGTGAAGAAGAGAAAATAATGTTTTGCCACCTCTGAAAATCTTGGATCAAAAGTAAATTTTTTAAAGTTATACAGCTATTTTTAGGAAAAAAATATATGAAGGCGCTTGTCATATCGGGAGGAGGCAGCAAAGGGGCTTTTGCGGGCGGAGTGGCTCAGCACCTGATTCAGGAGGAGAAAAAGAACTACGACCTTTTCATCGGAACTTCCACCGGAAGCCTGATGATCACGCATCTGGCACTCGGAAAGGTCGAGCAGCTTCGGGAAATCTATTCCAATGTGGATCAGACGACCATATTTTCGAGTTTTCCATTTCGGATCAAAAGATTCAGGGGTCATCAGATCGTGAGCATCAACCATAGAACGACCCTTCGCAATTTCCTCAGGGGAAGCAAAACCTTTGGGGAGAGCCTCAATTTGAGAGAAATGATCGAGCGCCGGATTACCGATGAGGATCTCCAACAGGCTTTGGAGCTGCGAAAGAAATTGCTCGTAACAGTTTCCAACCTCACTTTGAACCAGGTCGAATTCAAATCTCTGGAAGAGGAATCCTTTTCCGATTTCAGGGATTATATCTGGGGAAGCAGCAATTTCATTCCTTTTATGTCCCTTTTGACCAAGAACAGCTTTGAGTATGCCGATGGGGGATTTGCCAACCTGGTTCCGGTCCATGAGGCCATTCGCCGGGGAGCCACTGAAATTGATGCCATTGTGCTGGAAACGGAGGTGCCTCAATTGAACCGCCTTCCTTCCAGAAACCCGTTTGACCTGATCACGCACCTGTTCAATTTTATGCAGATTCACATTGAAAAATCGAACATTTCCATCGGAAAGCTGGAAGCGGAAAACCGGGGTGTCAAACTAAACCTGTTCTATACACCCACAGTGCTCACCACGAACTCATTGATCTTTGAGAAGGAGCGAATGCGCAAATGGTGGAGGCAGGGATTTGAATACGCCCGAAAGAAGCATCAGGACGGCAGTTGAATAATTTCATTTTGGCTATGGATTTCTAGAAATTATTTTTTTACCTTTGTTTCGCAGTTAAAAATTATGAACAGAACAACTTTGCATCATCACCATTTTTCTTCTTGCCCTCAAGCGAGCTGAGAATGTATTGAGTAAAGTCAACATATTTAAAACCCGTTTGAGTCCATCAAGCGGGTTTTTTTGATTTCGGTTGTTGGGCTCATAAAAATCAAGATCCATGGAACGATTGAAAATAGCAATACAAAAATCAGGGAGGCTCAATGAAGATTCTCTTAAAATACTGAAAGAGTGCGGGATATCCGTTAGCAACGGGCTGGATCAGCTCAAGGCGACCGTACGGAACTTTCCGATGGAGATCTTTTATCTCCGCAACAGCGACATTCCGCAATATTTGCTCGATGGAGTGGTTGACATCGCCATTATCGGGGAGAATCTGCTGGTTGAAAAGGACCAGGGGAAGATTCAGGTTGTTGAAAAGCTCAATTTCTCCAAATGCCGTGTTTCCCTGGCTGTGCCCAAATCCGTCGAGTACAATTCGATAGAGGACCTGAGGGGCAAAAGGATTGCGACATCTTATCCCAATACGTTGAACAAATACCTTTCCAGCCAAAATGTTGAGGCCGAACTGCACCAAATATCAGGATCCGTGGAGATAGCCCCGAATATAGGACTCGCCGATGCCATTTGCGACATTGTGAGCAGCGGGAGCACCCTGTTTAAAAACAATTTGAAAGAAGTCGAAGTGATCGCTACATCTGAGGCCGTCCTAGCCGTCTCTCCTTTGTTGGATGATGATAAGCGGGAATTGCTGGATACTCTGAGGTTTCGTTTGCAGTCAGTGCTCAAGGCCAGAGATTTCAGGTATATTCTCATGAATGTTCCCAATGAAAAGATTGAAAAGGTCATTGAGTTGCTACCGGGAATGAGAAGTCCGACGGTTCTTCCCCTGGCAGAAAAGGGATGGAGCTCGATTCACACGGTCATTGACAAGAATAAGTTCTGGAATGTGATAGACGAACTCAAACGCCAGGGTGCGGAAGGCTTGCTGGTGGTCCCGATTGAAAAAATGGTGTTGTAATGCGGGAAATAAAAATGATTGATCTATGAAGACCTATAAAAACCCGGAAAGAGAGATTTGGAGTCAAGTGCTGAGACGCCCCACAAGGACCTATGAGGAAATAGAAGGTCTGGTTGCCTCCATGTTCGAGGAAATCGAGAAGGACGGGGATGCCGGAGTGAGAAAATACGTCAAAGCGTACGATGGGGCAGACCTCAGTGCCCTGGAAGTTTCTGATAAAGAGAAGAAAGAGGCCCCCGGAAAATTGACTGCAGAACTGAAGAGCTCCATTGGTCTGGCTCACGAGAACATAGAAAAATTTCACCGTGTTCAGCGAACCCAAAGAGTCGAGGTTGAGACGTTCCCCGGGGTGCGTTGCTGGCAGGAAAAAAGACCGATTGAAAAAGTTGGACTTTATATTCCCGGGGGCACAGCCCCGCTGTTTTCAACCGTTTTGATGTTGGCGGTTCCGGCCAAAATAGCGGGTTGCAAGGAAGTGGTATTGTGCACGCCGTCGGATCAGAATGGAAATATAGACCCCGCGATACTTTTTACTGCGGAACTGTGCGGCATTGATCGCATCTTCAAAGTAGGAGGGATCCAGGCCATTGCTGCCATGACTTTCGGCACCGAAAGCATTCCCGCCGTTTATAAATTATTCGGCCCGGGAAATCAGTATGTGACCGTAGCCAAGCAAATGGCCCTGAAATACGGGGTGGCTATCGACTTGCCCGCAGGACCCAGTGAATTGCTCGTTTTGGCAGATGAAAGCGCGGATCCCGCTTTTGTGGCTTCCGACCTTTTGTCACAAGCAGAGCATGGAGCAGACAGCCAGGTGGTTCTGGTTTCGCTTTCAGAAAGATTGGAGCTGGCCGTGCAGGAGCAGATTGAATTACAGCTCCAGGCCCTGCCCCGAAAGGATATCGCTTCAAAAGCCATAGAAAACTCCAAATCCATCGTGATGGACTCCTACGAGCGGGCCCTGGAGCTTGTGAACGCTTATGCGCCGGAGCACCTGATCGTATGTTTGAAAGATTCGGATTCCGTTTTGAGCCATATTGCAAATGCGGGTTCAGTCTTTGTAGGGAACTATACCCCGGAAAGTGCCGGGGATTACGCTTCGGGGACAAATCACACCTTGCCCACCAATGGGTTTGCCCGCAATTTCAGCGGGGTCAACCTGGATTCTTTCCAGAAGGCGATTACATTTCAGGAGATAACCAAATCAGGTTTGCAGGGCATAGGCGGAGCCATTGAGCAGATGGCCGAGGCGGAAGGTCTCAGAGCCCACAGAAATGCAGTGACCCTCCGTTTGGAAAAAATGAAACGAGACAAGTCATGAAAGAAGGTGAAATGACGAAAAGTGATAAAAAAAACCGAAGCGTGGAGCAACTGGCTCGTCCCTCTGTTTTAGGACTCAAACCTTATGCATCGGCAAAGGATGATTTCAAGGACTTCGAGCGCGACCTTATTTTTATTGACGCCAATGAGAATCCCTACGAAAATGGGATGAACCGCTACCCGGACCCGAACCAGAGCAAGTTGAAAGACAGAATTGCGGAGCTCAAGAAAGTGTCTTCCGAAAAGATACTCCTGGGCAACGGAAGCGATGAGATACTCGATCTGATCTTTCGGGTTTTTATGGAGCCGGGAGAAGACAATATAGTGATCAGTGTTCCTACCTTCGGCATGTTCAGGGTCTTATGCGGAATCAATGACATCGAGTGCAGAACGGCAATGCTCGATCAGGATTTTCAGTTGCAGAATCGAGAAATTGAATCCCTGGTGGATTCAAAAACAAAGGCCATATTCATCTGTTCCCCAAACAATCCCACAGGCAATCTGATGAAGAAAACAGATATCCTGAAATTGCTCGAATTGGGATGTCTTGTGGTTGTGGACGAAGCCTACGCTGATTTTGCCGACGCCGAGAGCATGATCGGGATGATCGACAACTACCCAAACCTGGTAGTTACCCAGACTTTTTCCAAGGCTTTGGGAATGGCAGGTATTCGACTGGGCATGTGCTTTGCGCAGAAGGAAGTGATCGATCTTTTGAAAAAGGTAAAGATGCCCTATAACGTGAATGTCCTGACTCAGGAAGTGGCTTTGCGCGAGCTTGAAGACATCAGCTCCATCGAAGAGGGCATCCGCGCACTTCGGGAAGGAAGAGTCTGGCTTGAATCCGAGTTACCTAACTGCAAGCTCGTCGAACGAATATTTCCTTCAGACAGCAACTTTCTGCTGATCCGGGTGGATGATGCTGATCTCAGGTACAAACAATTGATTGAAGCGGGAATCGTGGTACGGAACAGATCCAAAGAACCCCTTTGTGAGCAATGTTTGCGCGTTACTGTGGGAACCCAGGAAGAGAACGAGAAGCTGATAGATACATTGAAGAGTTTTGAATAACAAGATTTCAAAAGACGACAATACAGCGAGGAGCATACAAAGACGATTACAGGAAGACATGAATAAGGAAGACATGAATAAGGAAGACATGAAAAAAGTACTATTTATAGATCGAGACGGGACGATGATCCGCGAACCGGAAGACGAGCAGATAGACAGTTTTGAGAAGCTCGAGTTTTACCCGGGTGCCTTGTACTACCTCTCTAAGATAGCCCGTGAGCTTGATTTTGAGCTGGTGATGGTGACCAACCAGGACGGGTTGGGTACGGAGGCTTTCCCGGAAGACACCTTTCACCCGGTGCACAACCTTATTGTAAGGACCTTCGCCAATGAGGGGGTGATCTTTGACAAGCAATTTATCGACCGGAGCTTCCCTGAGGACAATTCACCGAATAGGAAACCACGAACGGGGTTGCTTCAGGACTATTTTTCAGATGCTTACGACCTGGAGAATTCCTTTGTCATAGGAGATCGCCTTACTGATATCGAACTGGCGAAAAACCTGGGTGCCCAGGGAATTTTCATCAAGAATCAGCGTGCCCTGGGAGAATCGGAGCTTTCAGCGACACCCATGGAGTTGGAAGGATCGATTTCTATGGAGACAGACGACTGGAGAGAGATTTACGAGTTCCTAAAGCTTAGGGAACGATCCGTGGAGCTCAGAAGAGCCACTGCAGAAACAGACATCCGGGTTTCACTCAATGTCGATGGAAGCGGCAGGAACAAGCTGAAAACGGGTCTGAGCTTCTTCGATCACATGCTTGAACAAATTGCGAGGCACGGCAACATGGACCTCGAGGTGGAGGTCAAAGGCGACCTTCATGTGGATGAGCATCACACCATCGAGGACACAGCCATTGTCCTGGGGGATGCATTTGCCCAGGTTCTCGCAGACAAACGGGGTATGGAGCGCTATGGCTTCACCCTGCCGATGGACGACTGCCTGGCCCAGGTAGCCATAGATTTCGGCGGACGACCCTGGTTGGTATGGGAAGCCGAATTCAAAAGAGAGAAAATTGGGGATATGCCGACGGAAATGTTCTATCATTTTTTCAAGTCGTTCAGTGACGGTGCCAAGGCCAATTTGAATATCAAGGCAGAGGGGAGCAACGAGCACCACAAGATCGAGTCGATATTCAAGGCCCTGGCCAAAGCGATAAAAGCGGCCGTGAAACGGGATCCTGAAAAAATGATACTGCCCAGCACCAAAGGAATGTTATAATGAAAATCGTGATCATAGACTATGGGGCCGGAAATGTCAGGTCGGTCCAGTTTGCTCTGGAACGCCTGGGATATGAGGCGATTTGCAGCAATGATGTAGATAAGATCATGGATGCAGACAAGGTTATTTTTCCAGGGGTTGGCGAAGCGAGCAGCGCGATGAAGGAGCTTCAGAGATTTGGTCTGGATGAGTTGATTCCCCGGTTGAAGCAACCGGTACTTGGCATCTGCCTGGGCATGCAGCTCATGTGCCGACATTCCGCCGAAAACGACACGAAATGCATGGATATCTTTCCGATAGACGTTTTGAAGTTTGACGATCGTCTCAAGGTACCCCAGATTGGATGGAACAGAATAGAGGATTTGAAGTCCGAGCTCTTTGATGGTTTATCCGAGGGTGAATATGTCTATTACGTGCATAGCTATTACGTGCCCGACAACCCCTTTTCGATCGCCAGCACCGACTACGGACTCGTCTATTCTGGAGCCATTCAAAAAGGCAACTTTTACGCCTGCCAGTTTCACCCCGAAAAGAGCTCGAATGCCGGGGAGCGGATATTGAAGAATTTCATAGAAAAAATCGAGATATGAGGATCATACCGGCCATTGACATCATTGACGGGAAATGCGTGCGTCTTTCCAAAGGGGACTACAGCACCAAAAAGGTTTACAATGAGGATCCGATGGAAGTCGCGCTTCAATTCGAAGGCGCCGGGATACAGCACCTTCACCTGGTGGATCTCGATGGGGCGCGAAGCAAGCACATTGTCAATTACAAGGTGCTGGAACGCATTGCGTCCGGCACGAATCTGAGTATTGATTTTGGAGGGGGTCTCAAATCGGATGAAGATCTGCACATCGCCTTTGAAAGTGGAGCTGCTCAGATAACGGGAGGCAGCATTGCCGTCAAAGATCCGGAGACCTTTTTGCGCTGGCTGGAAGTCTATGGCCCGGACAAAATTATCCTTGGCGCCGATGCAAGAGAAGGAAAAATAGCGGTGAGCGGCTGGGAAACGGAATCCGATCAGGAGCTGCTGCCTTTTGTCAGGGGCTACCTGGACAAGGGAGTCCGTTACGTGATCTCTACGGATATTGAGAAAGACGGGATGCTGCAGGGCCCGTCTGAGGAGCTTTACGCCAGCCTGATTTCCGAACTGCCCGAGATCCGGCTCATTGCCTCCGGTGGAATCTCCAATTTCAAGGAACTTCCGAGGCTCGCTGAAATAGGGTGTGAAGGCGTGATCATTGGCAAGGCGATCTACGAGAATAAGATTTCCCTGAAACAATTGGAGCAATTCATTTTGAATAAGAACAGCTTAAACGATAACGCTTAAAGCCCATGGTGACAAAAAGAATCATACCCTGTTTGGACATCAAAGACGGAAGAACGGTCAAAGGCGTGAACTTCGTGGAGCTACGGGATGCAGGCGATCCCGTGGAACTGGCTCAGCGATATTCCGAAGAGGGAGCCGACGAACTGGTTTTCCTCGACATTACGGCAACAAAAGAGAAGCGAAAGACCTTAGTTAATTTGGTTGAAAAAGTAGCGCGAAAAGTCAGCATCCCCTTTACGGTCGGCGGAGGTATTTCAAGTGTAGAAGACGTCAATATGCTCCTTCGAGCCGGGGCCGACAAGGTATCGATCAACTCTTCGGCGGTGAAAAACCCGGCTTTGATCGAAGAGCTGGCCAACAAATTTGGAAGTCAGTGCATCGTGCTCGCTGTCGATGCAAAGCTGATTGATGGTCAATGGAAGGTCCACCTGGTCGGAGGCAGGGTTGCTACGGAGATAGATCTTTTTGAATGGGTGGAAGAAGCGGTTCGATTGGGAGCGGGAGAGATCCTGTTTACTTCCATGGATCACGATGGGACAAAAAACGGTTTTGCGAATGAAACCCTGAGTGCTCTCGCTGAGCGCGTGAATGTCCCGATCATCGCCAGTGGAGGGGCGGGCAACGTTCAGCATTTCGCGGATACATTCACGGCCGGCAAGGCAGATGCCGCATTGGCCGCCAGCGTATTTCACTATGGGGAGATCGAGATTGGGGACCTGAAAGAAGAATTGAAAGAACAAGGAATAAACATGAGAATATGACATTGACATTTGACGAAAAAACAGGTTTGATACCCGCCATCGTGCAGGACAGTAATACCGGAAAAGTTTTGATGTTGGGCTATATGAACCGGGAAGCCCTTGAAACGACCCGGAAAATCGGTCGCGTGACCTTCTTCAGCCGGAGCAAGCAGAGACTGTGGACAAAAGGAGAGGAGAGCGGAAATTTCCTGGAGTTGGTCAGCATCAGTGAAGACTGTGATCGAGATGCCCTTCTCGTGAAAGCGATCCCACATGGTCCCACCTGTCACAAAGGAACGGATACCTGTTGGGGAGAAGAGAACACGGATCAATTTGGCTTTCTGACTGCCCTGGAAGGCGTCATCCGGGACCGCCGCGAAAATGCTCCCGAGAATTCCTACGTATCTTCCCTGTTCTCAAAGGGCATCAACAAAATTGCGCAGAAAGTAGGAGAAGAAGCCGTGGAACTGGTCATCGAGTCGAAGGATGATTCAGAGGAATTGTTTCTCAATGAGTCGGCCGACCTCCTCTTTCACTATTTGATCCTGCTGCAAGCCAAGGGTTATACCTTGTCTGATGTCGTCGAAATTCTTAAGCAACGCCACAAATGAGCCTGGAAGACAAAATATCCTATTCGCATAAAATCAAGGTCGACAAAAGTGATCTCGACCGTCTGAATCATGTGAACAATGTGGTCTATTTGCAATGGGTCAATGACATCTCTGAAAAGCATTGGAACCTGCTGGCGGATGAAAACCTGCGAAAGAAGTATTTCTGGGTTGTGCTGCGCCATGAGATCGACTATCTGAGCCAGGCGGTTTTTGGCGATGAGATCACTGTTGTGACCTGGGTAGGATCCTCAAAGGGCGTTCGATCGGTTCGTCATGTGGAGATGTTCATCGGGGAAAAACCGCTCGTTCGAGCCAGTTCCACCTGGTGCCTCATCGATGCCGAAACGCTTCGCCCAACTCGCATTCGAGAGGATGTTCTCAGTCTACTGACCCGCTGATTGCCGCTTGGCCTCGAGAAGCTGTTCCAGTATAAATTCCACTCCCTGCTGGTCATTGCTTCTCGTTGAAAAACGCGCTGCTTTTTTCACATTGGGATGGGCATTTTCCATGGCATAGCTGAAGAAGGCTTCCTGTAACATTTCGAGGTCGTTGTTGAAGTCGCCGAAAACCATGGTTTCTTCACGGCCGATTCCGTGTCGGCGCTGAAGCAATTTGACCGCGTTGCCCTTATGGGCTCTTGGATCGGAAATGTCGATCCAATTCCGGCCAGAGACTTTGACCTGCAGGTGACTTTCCAGGTGTTTCACGTAAGGGTATACATGGGCTTCTGATCCTTCGAAATGATATACGGCCACTTTGAAGAAATCATCATAGTCCACAACGGAAAGATCGTCGACGATGTCAAAATGGGTATAATATTCACCCAGTATGTCTGTGAACTTCTGATCCCGGCTTTCGATGTAGGCCGACTGCTTGCCACAGAACACGGTGTAGAGCCCATCAATTTCCCTCAAAACCGGAAGCATGTCGGTTACAAGGCTTCGATTGAGAATCACCGAATCGAGCTCAAGATCACCCTGTTTTACAAAGCCTCCATTCTCAGCGACTATGGCGATCCGGTCATGAATGCGCTGAAGCTTGTCAAATATGCTGCTGTACTGCCGGCCACTGGCGGCGACGAACTTGACCTTGTGCGCCTGAAGCTCGTCAAAAAGCTCAAAAAAACGGCCACTTACCTCGCTTTTTGAGTTGAGAAGCGTCCCGTCCATGTCGGTTACGACCATTTTGACAGCAGAGAGTTCCATGTGGCTTTGAATTTATCGTTGCAAAAATAGCACTCTGACGGTTATAAACCTCCTTCCCTTGGGAAATCATTTTTAGCATTGCCTGATTATCCGCATCGACAAAACAAATTCGCTTAGAATCAAAATAAAGGAGTACTTTTGCATTTTCGTAAAAAGAGGATATGCAATCAATTAGAAACATAGCGATTATCGCACACGTTGACCACGGGAAAACGACCCTGGTAGACAAGATCATTGATCAGGCCAAGATCCTGGATGACCGCAAGGAACGAACCGACCTTTTGTTGGACAACAATGACCTGGAAAGGGAGCGTGGGATCACCATTCTCTCAAAGAATGTGTCTGTCAACTACAAGGGCGTCAAGATCAATGTGATCGACACCCCGGGTCACGCCGACTTTGGTGGTGAAGTGGAGCGTGTTCTGAAAATGGCAGACGGGGTTCTTTTGCTGGTGGATGCCTTTGAAGGGCCGATGCCACAAACCCGTTTCGTATTGAGCAAGGCACTCGAATTGGGCCTGATGCCGATCGTGGTAGTCAACAAGGTAGACAAGGAGAACTGTACACCTGACCTCGTGCACGAGAAGGTCTTCGACCTGATGTTCGCCCTGGATGCCTCAGAAGAGCAGCTCGAGTTCCACACCATTTACGGGTCTGCAAAAAACGGATGGATGAGTGACGACTGGAAGAATGAGACTACAGACATCATCCCATTGCTTGATGCTATCATTGCGAAAATACCGGAGGCTCCTTACCGTGAAGGAAATCCCCAGATGCAAATCACTTCCCTGGACTATTCTTCTTTCACCGGGAGAATCGCTATCGGAAGGGTTTTTCGCGGGGACCTCGAAGAAGGAAAGGATTACATGCTTTGCAAAGCGGATGGAAGCACCAAAAAGGTCAGAATTAAGGAATTGCACACCTTTGAAGGACTCGGCAAAGCCAAGACCCCATCGGTGAGAAGCGGGGACATTTGCGCCATAACTGGCTTGGAAGGTTTTGAAATCGGGGATACCATCGCTGACCTCGAGGAGCCCGAAGCACTGCCTCGTATCGAAGTGGACAAGCCTACAATGAGCATGCTGTTTACCATCAACAATTCTCCCTTCTTCGGGAAGGAAGGCAAGTTTGTGACCTCACGTCACTTGCGTGATCGCCTTTTCAAGGAAACTGAGAAAAACCTTGCGCTCAAAGTCGAGGAAACTGACAGTGAGGACAAGTTCATTGTTTACGGAAGGGGTATTCTTCACCTTTCTGTTTTGATCGAGACCATGCGAAGAGAAGGTTACGAGCTGCAAGTGGGACGGCCCCAGGTCATTCTCAAGCAAATCGACGGCAGGCAATGCGAACCTTACGAAACTCTGGTTATTGACGTTCCGGAAGAATTGGCAAGCAAGGCGATCAACCTGGTCACACTGAGAAAGGGGGATCTTCACGTGATGGAGCCCAAAGGAGATTTGCAGCACCTGGAATTCGATATTCCCTCTCGCGGTTTGATCGGTCTCAGAAACAAAATACTCACAGCGACGCAGGGAGAGGCGATCATCAACCATCGCTTGAGGGGATATGACACCTATAAAGGAGAATTCAGTGAGGTAAACAACGGAGCCATTGTATCCGCGGAAGCGGGCAAGGCAACGGCTTATGCGATAGACCGATTGCAGGATCGAGGCAAATTCTTCATCGACCCGAACGATGAGATTTACAAAGGGCAGGTCGTTGGAGAGAACAGTCGTCAGGATGACATGGGGGTGAATCTCATCAAAGGGAAAAAGCTGACCAATATTCGCTCCGCCGGGGCAGATGACAGCGCCCGCATCTTCCCAAAAATCGATTTTTCGCTCGAAGAATGCATGGAATATATTCGTGACGACGAGTACCTGGAAATTACGCCCCTGAACCTTCGTATGCGTAAAATTGAGTTCAGATAATCAAAGTAATGTTGTAAATTGCGCTCCAAAATTTTGAATATGAAGTGGAAATATGGACTTGTACTGTTGCTGGGAATTTTGATTTTTGCCTGTAACGATGATGATGACGATGAGAAATTTGATCCTGTGGCACAGGAGGCAATCGATGATGCGCTGCTCATTGAATTCCTGCAGACGCACTACCTGACAGAAGACAAGGCAATTGATACCATAACAGGGAATGAGACTCCTCTTTACAATGACGTGCAGGTGGAGTTGGTGGAGCGCGATGACATCGACTACAAGCTTTACTATTACATTGACAATCAGGGGGTGGGATCGAATCCGAGCATCAATGATTCGGTGCACGTGCTCTACAAGGGATTTCTCCTTGACAGCACCCAGTTCGACTCCAACTTGAGTTATACCAGCACAAAATCCTGGTTTCATCTGGCGAGCACCATAACAGGTTTCCGATATGGAGCTTCTAAGTACAAATCAGGAAATCGCGTCATCTACCCTGACGAATCTTTCGGTTACGAAGACGCCGGGAACGGGATTTTCTTTATGCCTTCCGGTTTGGCATATGGCAACAACGGGTCATTTAATGTGCCGGTGAATGCACCCATCTATTATTTCTTTGAATGTGGACGCGTTGTGGAATCAGATCTTGACAATGACCTGGTCAAAGACAATGATGAAGACATAGACGGTGATGGCGATGTTTTGGGAGATGATACAGATGGCGATGGAATCTCGGATTACCGCGACGTCGATGATGATGGCGACGGCATCTTTACCCGGGATGAAGACACCGACGGAGACGGAGACCCAAGAAACGACGACTCCGATGGAGACGGAATCCCGAACTACCTGGACGCCGACAGCTGATTCAGATCAGATCTTTTAGGACTTCTATGACCCGATCGATTTCCTGGCGGTTGTTGTGCTTGCTGAAGGAAAAGCGAACGGAGGTCTTCTCGGATTCTTTCTCGTCGAGAATGGCTGACAGCACGTGTGAACCTTTATTGCTACCGCTTTGACAGGCACTGCCTCCCGAGGCGGAGATCCCGTTGAGGTCGAGATTGAACAGCAGCATGGGGACGTCTTTGGGAAAGCGTACGCTCAAGATGTGAAAGGCGCTTTTTTCAGAATCTGCAGATCGGCCATTGAATTCTATTTCGTTGAAGTTGCTCTTCAGCTGCTCAATAAAATACTGTTTCAGACCACTCACGTACTCACGTTCCGATTCGAAATTGTCAAGGGCCATTTGCAGCGCCTTGCCCATTCCTGCTATACTATGCGTGTTCTCTGTTCCAGCTCGAGTGCCCATTTCCTGCTCGCCTCCGTGAATAAGGGGCTCAATGTGCATTCCTTTAGGGACTATGGCAAAGCCCACTCCCTTGGGTCCGTGGAATTTATGGGCACTTGCAGCGATAAAGCCAATCGGATTGTCTTCCAGGTTGAACGCCACGTGGCCAATGCCCTGCACCGTATCCGAATGGAACAGAGCGCCGTGCTCCTTGCAGAGCGCACTGACCGCAGAAACATTCAGCAAATTTCCGATTTCATTATTGACCATCATGAGACTGACCATGCACGGAACCGAAGAGCTTTTAAGTAGCTCCTCCAAATGTTCCATATCGACTTCTCCAAAGGCGTTTATCCGAACATAATCGACTGTTACGCCATTGTCTTTTTTTATCGCATCCAGTGCGTGCAGAACAGCGTGATGCTCGATCTCGGAGCTGATAAACCGCTTGATTCCCCAATGTCGCGCTGCATTTTGCAACACGAGATTGTCCGCCTCACTTCCTCCTGAGGTGAACAATACTTGGGAAGGCGAACAACGGAAAGAAGTCGCGATCTGTTTTCGGGTGCTTTCCAGCAGGACCCTCGCTTTTCTCCCGTATTCGTGAGTGGAGGAGGGGTTGCCAAAGTTGTCCCGCAACTGTTCGCACATCACCTCAATCACCTCAGGATTCAAGGGGGTTGTAGCCGCATTGTCGAGGTATATTTTCTGCATTTCACAAAAGTAGTTATTTTTATTCTTGGGATTGATTATTTTCGGATGCAAAAGAATTACTTTTACACTGAAAAAAGAACCGGGAACCCAAATCCAGTTTATGAAGCTCATGCGAATCACAAGCTATTTTTCACTTCTGTTTATTCTGCTTTTTCATTCTTGCAGTGATGGAAATCTCGACATAGCGAGTTTTGAATTTGAAGAAACGGTCAATACATGCGGGAGCTATACCCTATATCGTCTGAGCACGGATGGTCAGAAAGAGGCATTGATTGTCACGTTGACAGCGCAACAAATCCGTCAGGATGAAGAGCCGGTCATTCCAGTTCAGGTTTCTACCAGCGGCCTCTATACCGTGACGGATCGCGTCTTTGATGATCAGGTGACCTCATCTTATTTTTGCTCAACAGTTCCTCCGGTAGAGCCCAAAGTGCTCAAGAATTGGGAAGGCATATCGGGATTCATCCTGGTGGAAAATCGTCCGGTTTATGAGGAAGACGGAGTTACGATAGAAGCCTGGGAGCATATTATCGTATTGAACGATGTCGTACTTGAAAGCGGAGAGGAAAAACTCATTTTCAATGACACCTTTCTCTACGGAACTTTCACTACGTCTCCCGAACTCTGATCGAAAATTATTGTTAATTTCAAGTGCTGAAATTTGAAGCATGGGTCTTGTTGATTTTTTAGAGAAAAACATGTTGTCCTGTCAATGGAAGGAACTCGGACTCGAGTGCACGGGTTGTGGCCTGCAGCGATCTGTTATTCATATTCTCAGAGCTGAATTCACCGAAGCACTTGCGGTCTATCCGGCGATTTACACCCTGATTCTGATGTTTGCATTTCTCGGTATTCACCTGAAATTTAACTTCGCTAAAGGAGCCCAGGTTTTAAAGTGGCTGTTCGTTCTCAACATTTCGATCATTATTGTCCATTATATATCAAAGTTTATCTGATTATGTATAAAGAAAAACTCCCGCATTCACAAAGTGCACTGGTTCTCGGCATAAGTTCCATCATTACCGCTTGTTGCTGTTGGGGTGTGATTGGCGTGATCCTTGGAGCCATCGGGATTTACGAATCCAACAAGGCCATTGCCATCTACAATGAGCACCCCAATGATTTTGACGGAATCAACAATGCACAAACCGGAAGGACGACTTCCATCATCGGGATCATTATCGGAGTCATTTCCATGCTTTGGATGATCTATATGTTCAGTACCGGAGATTACGAGATGATCTTTGAGCAATACCAGCAACTCTTAGACGAAAATGCTTAAAGACTCGAACCGACATAAAGGGATGCGGAACCAGCTTGTAGCGACCATTGAGCGCAAGGGCATCACTGATAAGAAAGTTTTGGAGGCGATCTCCAAGATACCCAGGCATCTGTTCATGGATTCGAGTTTCGTGGATTTTGCCTACCAGGACAAACCTTTTCCGATTGGAGCGGATCAGACGATTTCCCAGCCCTTCACTGTGGCATTTCAAACTGAGCTTCTCAAAGTGAAACCCGGCGACAAGATCCTGGAGATCGGTACGGGGTCAGGATACCAGGCGGCAGTTCTTATCGAGTTAAAGGCACAGGTTTACAGCATTGAGCGACAGAAGGAATTGTACACCAGGGTCAAAAAGTTTTTGCCGTCCGTCGGTTATGTGCCCAAAAAGCTCATTTATGGAGATGGTTATCTCGGTTTGCCCGAGGAGGCTCCTTTTGATGGGATTATTGTAACGGCAGGAGCGCCTGAGGTACCCAAGGCCCTGCTCAGTCAATTGAAAGTAGGGGGCAGGCTCGTCATTCCAGTCGGAGATGACGTGCAGGTCATGACCCTCTTTATTCGAACCTCTGAAAAGTCTTTTGAAAAGCACGAGTTCGGGGATTTCCGCTTTGTGCCAATGCTTAAGGAGAAATCGAACAATCGATAACTTGACAAAAAATAAAGACGATGAGCGATATTGTATTGAAGAACCCACTGGTAAGTGCCGATTGGTTGTACGAGCATCTCAATGCTCGGAATCTCATTGTTCTGGACGCTTCACTACCGAAAGCGGGAATGGGTGAAGATACTTTGAGCCCATCTCTGATTGAGGGGGCACGCTACATGGATCTCAAAAACCGCTGGGCGCAGAAAGATGCGGAGTTTCCCAATACAATGCTGGATGCGGCAGGTTTCGAGCGAGTGTCTCAAGAATTCGGAATTGACAATTCTTCAGCTCTTGTCTTCTACGACCAGCACGGAATCTATTCCAGTGCTCGTGGATGGTATATGTTCCGTGCCATGGGGCACGACAATGTCGCCGTTTTGGATGGTGGTCTCCCGACCTGGGAGCAAGCGGGCTATCCCGTAATGCCCAAAAAAGACTACTCGGGCCACCTGGGTAATTTCAAAGCTCGTCTTGATTCGAATTTTTTCAAGGATCACAAAGCAGTGTTAGCCGAGCTGCAGGACTCTTCCAAGCAGGTTCTGGATGCTCGGGCCGGGGAGAGATTTCTGGGGTTGGTAGCGGAGCCTCGTGAAGGCTTGCGCAGCGGACATATTCCGGGTTCAAAAAGTTTGCCATACGGCGAGCTCCAAGAAGGTGGAAAGATGAAAGATATAAATACCCTTGAAGCCTTATTTTCCGAAACATCCAAAGCAAACCAAAACCTGGTATTTTCATGCGGATCGGGGATCACAGCCTGTGTGCTCGCACTGGGTGCAGAATTGACCGGAAGGTCAGGGTACTCGGTTTACGACGGATCCTGGACGGAATGGGGTTCCTTGCCGGAGCTTCCCGTTGAGAAGGGTCGGGGCTAGGTTTTCAGAAGGCCTTCAGGCTCAGGTCCAAATTTTGAACCGAGTGGGTCAGGGCGCCTGAAGAGATATAATCAACACCACATTCCGCGTATTTTCTTGCTGTTTTCAGGGTTATGCCTCCAGAGGATTCGGTCTGACATTGGTCACCGATGAGCTGCACGGCGCGTTCTGTGTCTTCATAGCTGAAATTATCGATCAGGATCCTGTGAATTCCATCGTGTTTCAGAATGAGTTCGATCTCCTCCAGGTCACGGGCTTCAACGATGATCTTGAGATCGAGGTCGTTCTCTTTCAGGTAAGCCTTTGTTTTTTCGATGGCCTGATCCACGCCGCCGGCGAAGTCTATGTGGTTGTCCTTGAGCATGATCATATCATAAAGGGCAAACCGGTGGTTTACGCCGCCACCAATCTTTACAGCCCATTTCTCAATAGCTCTGATCCCCGGGGTGGTCTTTCGGGTATCCAGAATCCGGGTTTTGGTGCCTTTGAGCTTCTTGACAAATTTGTGGGTTTTAGTCGCGATGGCACTCATTCGCTGCATCGCATTGAGCACCAATCGTTCCGCCTTAAGGATGGATCGGGAGCGTCCCGTTACATGAAATGCTACATCCCCGTTGCTGACCTTGTCACCGTCACTGAGAAAGACCTCAATTTTCAACTCCGGGTCCACTTCATTGAAGATCATTTTGGCCAATTCCACGCCAGCCAGCACTCCGTCTTCCTTAACCAGTAGCCGAGCCTGCCCGTAAGCATCAGCCGGGATACATGCCAAAGAGCTGTGATCCCCTTCACCAATGTCCTCTCGGATACCATTCCTGATTATCAGTTGCAACTCACTGAGCATTTGTTCCTTTGTAATCATTTCGCCGATTTAGTCCTTTAAAAACAGGACAATAGCTTACAAAAATAAGTCTTTATCTTTACCCGAACAATTGGATATCCCTCCAACAGGTCCGAATTCTATGAAAATAAAAATACTGGCAGTAGGAAAAACAGATGACAAGAACCTTGAGATTCTCATTGACAAATACCTGACGAGGTTGAAGCATTATCTCAGCGTGAGTCTCGAAATTCTGCCCGATGTAAAAAACGCGAAAAACCTGTCGGAGAAGGAACAGAAAAGGATCGAAGGGGAAGCCATTCTTAAAAAGGTTCAGAGTAATGACCAGGTCGTTCTCCTGGATGAGAAAGGCAAGGAGTTTAGATCCATAGAGTTTTCAAAGTTCCTTCAAATGAAAATGAACGCCGGCACGCGAAACCTGGTACTGGTGATCGGAGGGCCCTATGGCTTTTCTGATGCGATCTACCAAAGAGCCAACGGGAAACTCTCCCTTTCCAAGATGACAATGTCACACCAAATGATAAGGCTCTTCCTCGTGGAGCAGGTCTATAGGGCATTCACCATCTTGCGCAATGAGCCGTACCACCATGAATAGAGCAAAAATGTTATAATAGGGTGAAGTTGATATTATAGGATGAATATGTTATTTCTTCAGAAAACTTCTTTTGCTTCCTCTTGTGGCCGCAGATCCGTGAATATTGCCACCTCCCCATTTGAGGCCTTGCTTTTGATTGCGAAAGCTGGGGTATTCTTGAATCTTTTTTTTGTAGGAACCGGGTTTCTTTTCGGATGATTTCGCTTTTGAGCCCTTAATCTGATGATCTTGGATGATTTCATTCATTTTTTGTCGATATCTGTATCTTTCATAGAGGTATAACGGCAGGCTAACTCCCAAAAGGAGAAACAAGCCCAGGGCAAGAAGCAAATTGTTGTAGGTAAGATCCAAAAACAGTCCGATGAATCTCAGGGTCAGAAATGTGATCCCCAGAATGAGCGAAAAATAAAATGAGACTTTCATCTATAACCTTTTTTAAATGAAAGCGGCGATCTCAAGAATAAAGTTAAGACTTGACTTTTAACTGACAAAGGGAATCAGCCCCAAAAACCGGCAATGCGCTCGACCATCCAAAAAGCAGCCAGCGAACCGATGGCATAGGCGGGAACTTTCCTTAGAACCGATGGCCAGTCTTTTTTCAAATTGATCAGGTAGATCACGACTAGCATGAAAATCACGAAAATGATCTGCCCCAATTCAACGCCAATGTTGAAGAATGCCAGGGCCAGTGGAATCTCCGTCTGCGGAAGCCCGATGTCAGCAAGCGCTCCTGCAAAGCCAAATCCATGCAAGAGCCCAAAAGTAAATGCCACGATCCAGGGCTTTTTGCTGGTCATCGTTTGTTTTCCTTCTATATTTTTCATGATCTCCGAGGCCAGGAAAACGATGCTCAATGCGATAACCGCTTCGACAGGTGGTCCTGGAAAGTTGACGATGCCCAGGGCCGCGAGACTCAGGGTGATGCTGTGAGCCAGGGTAAACGCCGTAATGGTCTTGAGAATTCTCCATTTGCCTTTGGTGATCATGATCAAAGCGAGAACAAAAAGCAGATGGTCAATGCCCAGCAGAATGTGCTCTATGCCTAAAATCGTGTAGGTCCTGATAACTTGCAAAGCGCTTGTTTCCCCCGGTATGATCCCGCGGTCGCGATCAGCTTGCAGCATCAGGGTGGTTTTCTCTCCATTTAGAAAAGACACGGAAACCAGCACATCGATAAGCGTTTTGTTCAAACCGTTGATGAAAAGCTCCTTGCCTCTTAGGCTTGTATCTGAACTGAGAAGGTATGTATAAATGGCCGCATCCGGAGTCTGTTTCGGGTCTTTGAGAACTTCCAAATTGAAACCATCCGGGAAAACGGGTTGTATCCGAGGAACGGCGTCTCCCATGCGTGGCACTTTCCAGTAGATCTCATACTTCAAGGGTGAGGTCTCCACAATTTGAAGATACGCCGGGCGTATTTCATGACTGCTTGCTGAAAAAGAGATCAAAAACAGACCGAAAACCATTAAGAAAGGTGAGAGAGTCTTGCTATAAAGTGACTTAGTCATTTGAGCCATCCTTAGATTTTAAGTATTCGACAAATGCCTCATCAAATTTTTCAGGATCCAGGTCAAATTCAATTTCGTAGCTGCGGCGAAGCTCGCTGTATACCTGATCATTTATCCTTCTCTGATTCTCATATTCGAAGTCTCGCTTGAGCTCGTTGACGATGCTCTCAAACTCAGGTGCCCTGGTGGGTACTTTCTCAGTCAGATAAACTAGGTGCCAACCAAAGCCCGACCGAACCGGTCCTGTCCAAGTGTCAGTATCCAAACCTTCGAGGGACCGGGCAAAATCCATTCCCAATTGACGATCCAGCTCATGCCTGTCGGTCGATTCAAAATAATACGGAAAAGGCAGCTTGTCTCCCTGGTCTTTGAGCTTCTCGGGGCCTTTGTCATCAAGGGTTTCCAGATATTTTTTCGCATCAGCCTGTGGATTATTTCGAGAATCGGACCTGAAGCTTATCTGGTAAAAAGAATAAATCGGAGAAAGCAAATACTTTTCCCGGTTATTCTCGTAGTATTTCCTGAGTTCATCTTCCGTTGGCTCCTTCAGGGTGGCCAAATCATTGGAAAGGAAGTTCATTTTCTGGGCCAGTCGTCTCTTGATGATCTCATCGTTGTGATCGAGGTTCATCTTCAGGGCCTCCTGGTAAAACACCTCTTGGCGTATATTCTGTTGTACAAGGCTTTTGAGCTCCTCGTCGGTTGGGAGTCTTTTCCACTGCATCTCCCAGCTCGCAATGAGGTTGTTCATGTCATAATCATCAAAATAGATCGTTTCCTGACTGTCTCTTCTATCGCTGACCCACCCGTACAGTACGAAAAGGGCGATACCGATGAGCACAAAGTGAAACAGGGGCTCTTTTAGAACATTTTTCATAGTTATCCAATTGAACTGATATCAAAAATACGTCAGTTGTCTCGATAAAAAAACTGTATTCACTCCGGACTGTACCAAATGGGGCTCGACCAGGCGCGTTCCACGATAGATTTCGGAATGGCATCCGGGTATTTGACACCTTCGCGAATCTCATCGTAAAGTGTCCATCGGGCCGTTGGAAGTTGCAGCACCCTGGCATAATAAAAGGCCTTCTGAGAAGGGTCGAAATCCGGGTCCGTCCAAACGGTCATCAATTCAGAACTTCCTTTGGAGGAGTCAAAATCTCCTGTTTCCATGTTGACCATCGCTTTCAGAGGTTCTACAGACCCATCCGACTGAATTTTCCTGTCATCAGAAACGGCTACATTGTAGATGGCTTCTTTCATTTCTCCATTTTCCAACCACCCTTTGATGATCTGTATACGATCAAGTCCCGGCCCCATTGGGTCCTTAATGGCCCAAACTATGAATTGTGGCGATTTTCCGTTCACTTCAGGAAGGTCGCCTCCCATCGGAACTCCTTTTGAATAGCCCTCCTTTACGAATGATGTGCTAATGTAATTGCTTTCGAAGTCATAGCCACCGAATAATCGGACCTTCATTCGAGGCCCGCTGGTTGCAAAAGTCTCCTTGTTCTTAATGGCGTCCCAAATGGATTCCCTTGTATTTGATTCTGCCCAGACACCTGTCAACGACCCCGGATTGATGTCATAGGCCGTAGCCCACCCGTCGATCACCTGTGTCAACCTGTCTTCTGCTGTTTGATCAGCCAAACCGTGACTTCCTACTGTGTAATTGTTCTCTTCTACGTTGCCCGGCGTGCCGTTGTGATTGTCTGACCCTCCCACGAACCCATATTTGAAGGGATTCACACCCAGATCCTCTTCGTACTTCAAGCCTCTTTCCAATCCGTACCGAACATAGTTTCTCTTTTCAAATTTTCGCCCGCTGTAGTCCTGAATAGAATAGGCCATTTCAAAATCGGCGAATTCATCATTCGGCCAAAAGTCAGGATGCACTTCGGAATTGCCCTTGATCTGCATCATTTCGATAGCGGGTTCCATTTTTTGCCTGATCTCTGCATACTCTGCCGTTATCGGGTTCCCATCCATGTCAACTTCGGGAAACATCATTCCCTTGCTGCCATTTGAATTATGGGGTATGGCCAATAAGGTGCAGCCGTTCTCGATCTGTTGTCCCATCCACTCCCAAAGTTTTTGGGGATCTCTGCTGTCATTTGCGCTGAAAGGCATCCTCGGTACAAGGGTGTCTCGAAAAATCACATTCCTGTGTAGGTTTCCTGCATTTGGGGCAGCTGACCACTCAAAGGCGTGCAGCGTCGTGAATTTACCCGGTTCGTAATATTTCTCCGTGGCCTCAAAATTTTTACGCCATCCCGACATGGTAGAAGTGTCACCCTGGTAAAAGGAGGGATGAACAGAACCTCCGGTTCTGGCAGGAGTTATGACGTACTTTACAAAGAGGGCCATGGCATCTTCATAATTATTAGCCTCCCGCATTTGTTTGGCAATAGGATCATCGTACCCGGGTGTCCCGGGATTCATAAGCGTGTAAGTTTCTCCAAAATACTCCGCATGATCTGAAATAGCACAGAAGTCCAGGGGTCGTTTCAACTTATGCGCACTGCCGTTGGCCACTACTTCTTCCCCCCGAGCGAAGCGGTATGCATCTTCTGGGGTGAGTCGGTTTCCACCAATGAAAGCATCCATGGAGGTGCTTGTGTGAACATGGGTTTCTCCAAAAAAAGCATCTTTTAAGGGGTTAACTGGGATTATAGATAAGGTCTCGGACTTATCTTCATCAGACCGTCTGCTCTCTTTTTCGAGTTGCTCCTTGCTTTTGGAACAAGAAATAGCTGCTAGAAAACTAACAGCTATTAAGCTAATTATTAAGTGCTTCATTTCAGGGGGGAAAGAATTCTTTTACTCTTACACGAAAAGTAATCAATCGAGCCTTGAAAGAAGTTATCTTATGTTAATTGCACCCATTTTTAACCGTTTCTTAATTCTGGACAGGGAAACAGGGGTAATACCTAGAAAATTTGCAACGTATTTGTCATAGGATTGTTCCAAAAAGGCCGGGTTCTTTTTCAGAAGATCCATATAGCGCTCTTCGCTACTCATAGTGATCATGCTTTGGACCCGGTAGGTCAATCTAAGAATAGCCTCCTTGAGGCTGTTTAAATAAATGGTCAAAATACTGTTGTTGGTCATGGCTAGATGCTCGAAGTCATCAAAAGAAAACATTAGAACCTCAGTGGGGCCCACAGCCACAATCTCGAGCTCTTGTGGTTCGTCCAAAAAAACTGCAGGGGCATCACCCACGAAAATTCCTTTACCTCTAAGAAGAACCGTCTTTTCTTCGCCTTCAGCATTCATCAGAAAACCACGTGCGACTCCAGCTAAAATTAGAAATACTTCCTTCTTGCGACTCCCTGATTTTAATATAACATCCTTGTCTTTAAAGAACCTTAAGGTGCAAATATTCACCACAAGATCCAGATCCTGTTTCGGAACATCTGGAAGCAGTTCTTTCAACTTTGAGATGAGGTTCTGATCGGACATTAATCGCTGTTTTGTATTTTAATGGCATGAGTGTCACTCAGGATTATACCAAATCGGTGATGTATAGGCTCTTTCTGTAGTTGTCATTTCAGACTCTTTTGGCATCTGAACACCAAATCGTTTGGCATCATAGGCGGTCCAACGTGGTGTTGGTATCTCGATCACCCGCGCATAATAGAAAGCTCTTTGTGCCGGGTCAAAATCCGGGTCCTTCCAGACCGTGATCAGTTCCGCACTTCCAATGGTATTTGCCCAGCTTGCATTTTTGACGTCAACTGTATTTCCTACATCGGGCACTTGACCATTTTTACTCATCTTACGGCTCTTCATGTCGGACCAGACGACATTATACACTTTTTCATGTGTTTTTCCATCTGAGTCCAACCAGCCCTTGACGATTTGAATGCGATCCAGGTTTCCAGAATAGGGGTCTTTAAGCGCGCCCACTAAAAACGTCGGGGCCTTGCCACTGGGTGCGTTATACAGGTCACCCCCCATGGGTACACCCTTCGAGTATCCAACTTCTGCAGGGAGTCTATTTTTTGCGTCACCTTCGTTGAATTCCCATCCACCCCAGAATCGAACCATGATTCTTGGACCTGTCGTGGCATACACTTCTTTCCGAGCCATAGCGTCGAACAATGCCTCGCGGGTATTTTCAGTCGCCCAGACCGCAGCATAACCTGAGGCTACCAATTGCCAATCGAAAATCTTTCTACCTTCAAATTCACCTACGATACCCGTAGAGCGTTCCGGGCTGGGTTCATTGCCCGAATGCTTCCCAAAAAAGTTCTCTTCCTCAGCAGTTGCCAAACTGGTGTGGGAATCTGTTGAACCAACAACACCGAATTTGTATGGGTTGGTGCCCAAAGTCTCTTCCATTTTCAACCCATTTTTCAAGGCTTCTCTTGCGTATTCGTATTGAAGCATGTCGTCTTCTTTTAACACACTGAGGTTGAGATTTCCAATATCCCAATTCTCATAATCACCAAATTCGTCGTTGGGTGACAGAAAGGGGTGGGTTTCACCATCTCCCTTGATCTGTGTAATTTCATAGAGTGGCTCCCACTTGATTCGGTTTTTCGCATAGGCGCCATCCAAGGGCTTTCCAGTAGCCGGATTCACTTCAACCGGGAACATAATTCCATTGCTGAGATTCCCATTGTGGGCCAAGGCAAGAACATCTCCTCCTGTTTTCTCTTCATAGCGCTCCATCCATTTCCAAAGGTCCTCCGGGTTGAAACTCTCACTTGTTGTGTAGGGAAGCATGCGTTTCGCAATATTTCCGCCATCCCTGTACAATACATTTCTGTGTAAGTTGTTTCCGTTTTCGGTGGAAGTCCATTCGTAACCTATGATTGTAGTGAAAGTTCCTGGGTCATTGTATTCTTCAGCGATGTCAATATATCGATTCCAGATCGTCTGGCTAAAGTCCTCGTCCAACAAGATCTCGGGGATATCCCCAAGCGCAAAACTGTTGATCACGTCCATCGTGGCCATCAAGGCCGTTTTCCCACCTTGATTGACACGCTCGTTCCAGTCTTTTACGGTCGGGTCACGCATCAAATCCGGATTTCCCTTGATGATCTCGTTCATGGCACCCATACCATCAGAATGGTCAGCTACCACAAGCCAGTCAAGTGGCCTTGAAAGTTTCACTTTCTCACCGTGAGTGGCGGTAATCTCTTCTCCACGGGCCAGTCTATAAGCTTCTTCGGGCCCAAGTGTTGTGCCAAATGCCCTAGCGTCCAGGGAGTTGCTCGTATGCAGGTGTGTGTCACCCCAATAAACCTGCGTTGGAAAGTTCCTGCCTGCATAAGGAGAATAGCCTCTTTTTTTGTGAATGGTCTCTCCTTTTTTCATGTCCATGGTCATTTCGCCCACCTGTTGAGCAAAACCACTGAACTGAAACACAAATGCAATTGATAAGAAGAATGAGAATTTTTTCATCTGATTCGGTTATTGAATGTTATTGCCTTTTGATCTTTATCGTTAATTCGGGCTGTACCAGATAGGAGAGGTGTAAGCTCTTTCCGTGTTGAAAAGAGGAATCTCATCTGAAATCTCGGCGTCGTATTGAAGTTTGTCGTAGAGCGTCCACCTTGGGGTGGGAATTTCGATAACCCTTACATAATAAAAGGCTTCAAGTTTCGGATCAAACTCAGGATCCGTCCAAACAGCTTTCAGTTCAGCAGATCCGATAGAATTGTCCCAGGTTCCGTCTTCCACATTCACGCTGTTTCCAACATCAGGAACCTTACCATCAGTTCCAGGGGTTCTTTCGCCGCTCCAGGCCACGTCAAATACCTTTTCAGCCGTTGTGCCATCCGGTTGCAGCCATCCTTTGACGATTTGAATCCGATCCAGGCTTCCACCATTAGGATCCATCAGAGCATAAACCATAAAGGTGGGCCTTTTATCTGTTCCCTTGTTCAAATCTCCTCCCATAGGCACGCCTTTTGCATATCCCTGAGCCACGTAATCTCCGTCGAGATCCGTGTCATTATAATCCCAGCCTCCGAAAAATCGCACTGTCATTCTCGATCCGGTGGTTCCATAGGTTTCTTTTCGCTTCATGCCGTCCCATATCGAGGTGCGCGTATTCTCATGCGCCCATACAGCTGCATAACCTGAGGCCAGCGTCTCCCAGGTGTAAATGGTTGCTTTCTCCGATGCCACGAAAGGATGCTCCCATCTTTCCTTGCTCGGTTCTACATTCGAAGCCTTTCCAAAAAAGTTGTTGTCGTCGGCCGTAGCGAGGGAAGTGTGTGAATCCGTGCTTCCGATCATTCCAAACTTATACGGGTTGGTTCCTAATTGACTCTTGTATTTTAAACCAATTTTGAGCGCGGAACGCGCATATTCATACTGCAGCATGTCGTCTGTTTTTACGGCACTCAAGTCGAGGTTCCCCTTGTCCCAGTTCTCGTAATCGGCAAATTCGTCATTGGGAGAAAGAAAGGGATGCGTCTCGCCGTCTCCCTTGATCTGCGTAACTTCATATAGGGGCTCCCACATGATACGTCGATCTACATAGGCCTTGTCGAAGGCCCGCCCATCAACCGTGGTCTCGGCAAACATCATACCGTTGCTCAGGTTTCCGTTGTGCGGAATGGCCAGCACCTTGCCGCCTGTATTCTTCTCATAGCTCTCCAGGTTGTCCCAAAGTCTTTCGGGGTCAGAGCTGTCTTCATTGGTGAAAGGCAGCTGATTGATGGCCTTGTCTCCATTGTCTCTGTATATGACCACACGGTGGAGATTGTTTCCTTTGATGAGGGAGGTCCATTCATAACCGATAAAAGCTGTGAATTTACCGGGGTCATTGTATTTTTCGGCTGCGTCTACCACGTTTTTCCAAACCGGGGTCATCATGCTCACGTCATTGGTCTTAAAAGGGAATTCACCCTGGGAGAACTTCTTGATGATATCCACGGCGGCCTCACCACCTTTCCCTTCATCGATCATTTTTTTCCAGGCTTTTGACTCCTCGTATTTCATGACATGCTCCTTTTCATCCATCAAGTCGGGAAAGAAGCCCATGCCATCGGAGTGATCGGCTACTACAAGGAAGTCCAGGGGCTGCTGGAGTTTGGTCTTGATGCCCGTGGTCGATGTAATCTCATCACCTCTCGCAAATTGATAAGCCTCATCCATGCCTAGCCGGTTCCCGAAGGCTCCCGCATCCATGGAAAGGGACGTGTGCAAATGAGTGTCACCAAAATAAACTTGAGTCGGATAACCTGTTGAACTTGCATCCGCTTGTTCCTGAGATCTCGAGGATTCACTTGTTGAAGTTTCTGATTTTTTGTCTCCGGAACAGGACAGCATGAGTAATGCAAAAAATAGGGGGATCAGGCTTTTCATGGTTAGTTGTTTTTATTAACCTTAAATATAACTAATTTTCAGCAATTCATTTTTGATTCAAATCAATCAAATTTTGAATAATTGATCCTCTCCCAAACCGGGTTTCGTTATTTTTGTCTAAAACTTTTCATGAAACTCGTTTTTGCAACAAACAACAGGCATAAACTGGAGGAGATAAGGGCCCTGGTCTCTGATTCCATTCATATTGTCGGGCTGCATGACATAGGTTGTCACGATGAAATCGAAGAAACCGAAACCACCCTCGAAGGCAATGCGAAAATCAAGTCGGACTATGTTCATGATAAATTCGATCTCAATTGCTTTGCAGATGATACCGGACTTGAAGTAGAAGCTTTAGAAGGAGCGCCAGGGGTTTATTCGGCAAGATATGCCGGCGAAAACGCTTCCTTTCAGGATAATGTGGACAAGCTTCTTGACAACTTAAAGGATGAAGATAATCGAAAAGCCCGGTTCAGAACCGTCATTTCACTCATATTGGGCGAGCAACAGTACTTTTTCGAAGGGATCTGTGAGGGTGAGATCACCCGGGAAATGCATGGTGAAAAAGGCTTTGGATACGACCCGATCTTCAGGCCCTTGGGAAGCGAGCTGACTTTTGCCGAGATGAGCATGGATGAAAAGGGGCGAATTTCGCACAGGGGAAAAGCGACCGAAAAACTAATCGCCTTTTTAAATAAACATTCTTAACTTCTGCAGGTTTGGGTTAAAAGAGAGTGATCTGATTGCCGCTGGTTCCTTCGGCCGTATCGTCTGAACTTTCATCGCTGCTATTAGGGGTGTCATCGCTGCCCTTCGGAGCTGGATCACTGTCATTCTCACTTTGCGATTTTCCGTTGTCAACGATCTCTTCTTCTACGACTTCCACCTCGTTCATTTCGGGCTCCTCATAGGGCAGGGGATCAAGTAAATTTATGTCCCTAATTTTATCTTTAGATAATTGATTTCCAAGCGCCTTAATACCTTTTATTGAAATAAATTCTTCAAAATTAATTATTTCGTTTTCGAGGTCTTTCTTGTAGTATATGACTTCGGCGACGGGTCGGTAATCCATGGCGACAATCATGAGTTTGGAGTCGTCATGATCCGTTATGAATTTTTCTTCTTTGTCCGGGTGCTCGACCATGAACCGTTTGACATAGTACTTCACTCTTTCCCCATCGAAATAGACCACAGAAATGGGTTTGTTCGGTATCCACTTTTCCAGAACGATCATATCGTTGTCAAAATGAGTATTGAGATTGGGAATAATTGTTTTGAGCTGCCCTTTTTGATTGATGATCAAGAGGCGGTCATCTGCAGTGAACTCACCGATCAGATCTCCTCTGTTGTCTACATTAAGGCGCTGAACAGTCTCGTCGAACCATATCTTTCGGGGCTTCAGCGTCGAAATTCCTTTTTCCTTGAGTTCGATTTTTTTAACCGGGTGTTTGGTGACAAGATTTCCACGAACCCCTCTTCCCTTGATGGCCAATTCCGCCAGGTCGATGTCCCATTTGAGTTTTTTGATACTGCCCACTGCCCTGAGGTTAACTGTGATCACCTCAGCTTCTCCGTTCGGGTTGGCGGTGAAATAAAGGACTTTTGATCCCTTGTGTCCTGTGGTTAAGTCATATTCGCGATCGCGGGTGATGCTGGTCACAGCAAATCGTTTCATAAACGACGCACCTGATTTTCCATCCTTGTAAACCATATTGTAAATGGTCCGTTTGTCTTTTTTCTTGAAGACGGCTGCGTGAATGATGTTTTTGCCCACAAAGGTTTTGCTGTCCACTTTGGTCACGATCATCTTACCATCACTCCGAAAAACGATGATATCGTCGATATCCGCACAATCCGTGACGTATTCATCTCGCCTCA
The DNA here is from genome assembly GCA_024644725.1 of Flavobacteriaceae bacterium. Classification (GTDB taxonomy): domain Bacteria; phylum Bacteroidota; class Bacteroidia; order Flavobacteriales; family Flavobacteriaceae; genus Lutimonas. Next base: position 48,534 of record JAHEHE010000008.1, read on the forward strand.
GGGAAGTTCCTATAAAGCCTTCCTTTCGGTTTATGTAGAGTTTCGAATTTCTGAGGACGACCTTAGTCGCAACAATGTCTTCAAAAAGTTTCAGCTCCGTACGGCGCGTCTTGTCCTTGCCAAATTTTTCTTTCAGTTTTTTGAAATAGTCAATGGCATATTCGACAAGATTGTCCAGATGCGACTTGACCTCAGCGATTTTTTCCTCGAGGCTTTCAATCAACTGTTTTGCTTTGTCGATGTCGAATTTGGAGATCTTTTTGATGCGAATCTCAGTCAGTTTGACGATGTCCTCTTCGGTCACAGGCCTCTTAAGATGCTTTATATGCGGTTTCAGGCCCTTGTCAATGGCTTTGATCACGCCTTCCCAGGTTTCTTCTTCTTCGATGTCCCTGTATATTCGGTTCTCAATGAAGATGCGCTCCAAAGAAGCGAAATGCCATTGCTCCTCCAGTTCTCCCAGTTTGATCTCCAGTTCTTGTTTCAGAAGCTCAACCGTGTGATCGGTTGAATAGCGAAGGGCATCTTTGACTCCAATGAAGACCGGTTTATGCTCCTGGATGATGCAGCAGATTGGAGAGACAGAAACCTCGCAGTTGGTGAAGGCGTACAAGGCATCTATCGTTTTATCCGGGGATACGCCAGAAGGCAAGTGGATCAGGATTTCAACATCCTTGGCTGTGTTGTCCTCGATTTTTTTGATCTTGATCTTGCCTTTGTCATTGGCTTTTAAGACCGAATCGATCAGGGAAGCAGTGGTCGTCCCGTAGGGTATTTCGGTAACCACCAGAGTCGATTTATCCAGCTGTGATATTTTGGCGCGAATCCTTACTTTTCCCCCTCGCTTGCCATCATTGTAATTGCTCACATCGGCAATTCCACCCGTAAGAAAATCAGGATAAATCGTAAAACTCTGTCCTTTGAGGATCTTTATGGAGGCCTGAATCAACTCGTTGAAATTGTGAGGCAGAATTTTGGTCGAAAGCCCAACAGCGATTCCTTCGGCTCCCTGTGCCAAAAGAAGCGGGAACTTGACCGGAAGGTCAATCGGTTCTTTGCGCCTTCCGTCATACGATGCCTGCCATTCTGTAGTTTTTGGGTTGAATACGACCTCGAGAGCGAATTTGGACAGCCTGGCTTCGATATAACGCGAAGCTGCGGCTCGGTCCCCGGTAAGGATGTTTCCCCAGTTTCCTTGCATGTCGATGAGAAGTTCCTTCTGTCCGAGCTGAACCATCGCATCAGCAATGCTGGCGTCCCCGTGCGGGTGATACTGCATCGTATGCCCGACCAGATTTGCAACTTTGTTGTAGCGCCCGTCATCAAGGTCCTTCATGGACTGCATGATCCTTCTCTGAACAGGCTTGAAACCGTCATTGATTCCCGGGACGGCACGTTCCAGGATCACGTAGGAGGCATAATCCAAAAACCAGTCTTCATACATCCCGGTTATCTTGGTTATCGTATCTCCGTTCCGTTCGTTCTCAGGTGGGAAATGTTGGTCTTCGTGCTCCGCCATAGTCAGCAGTTCGGTTTTGGTCAGGCTGTCGCAGCCGGTTCTTCAATAAGGTCGAGTTCGACCTTCAGGTTATTTATGATAAATTTTTGACGCTCCGGGGTGTTTTTTCCCATGTAGAAATCCAATAGTTTCTCAATGGAGGTTTCCTTGCTGAGCATCACGGGGTCGAGACGTATGTCATTGCCGATGAAATGGGCGAATTCGTCTGGAGATATCTCTCCCAGTCCTTTGAACCGGGTGACTTCGGGTTTGCCTTTGAGTTTTTTAATCGCCTTTTGCTTTTCTGTTTCCGAGTAGCAGTAATGGGTGACATTTTTGTCCCGCACCCGAAACAGGGGTGTTTCGAGAATGTAGAGATGTCCTTCTTTGATCACTTCGGGAAAGAATTGAAGGAAGAAGGTAATGAGAAGTAAACGGATGTGCATGCCGTCAACATCGGCGTCCGTTGCGATCACGATGTTGTTATATCTCAAATTCTCGATGCCGTCTTCAATGTTGAGGGCCGCCTGTAGCAAATTGAATTCCTCGTTCTCGTAGACGATCTTTTTCGTAAGCCCATAGGAATTCAAAGGCTTCCCTTTCAGGCTGAACACCGCCTGGGTATTGACATTTCGAGACTTGGTGATCGAGCCGCTCGCAGAATCCCCTTCAGTGATGAAAAGCGTGCTGTCGAGCCGGTCATTGGCTTTCATGTTGTTCAGGTGAATACGGCAGTCTCGCAGCTTTTTGTTGTGCAAACTTGCCTTTTTTGCCCTTTCCCGTGCAATTTTTCGAATCCCGGACAGCTCCTTTCTTTCCTTTTCGGCCTGAAGGATTTTTTTCTGGATCTTCTCGGCCGCTTCGGGGTTCCGGTGCAGGTAATTGTCCAATCGCGTCTTGACGAAGTCGTTTATAAAGGTTCGTACCGTGGGGAGATCGCCTCCCATTTCAGTGGAACCCAGCTTGGTTTTGGTCTGGCTCTCAAAAACGGGCTCCATCACCTTGATGCTTATGGCAGAAACAATGGATTTGCGAATGTCCGAGGCGTCAAAGTTTTTCCCGAAAAATTCGCGAATTGTTTTGACAAGGGCCTCCCGGAAAGCATTTTGGTGTGTTCCTCCCTGGGTTGTGTTTTGTCCGTTGACAAACGAATGATATTCTTCGCTGTACTGCTGCTTGCTGTAGGTGAGTGCCACCTCGATATCATTATCCATCAAGTGGATAATCGGGAAAAGCTTGGCGTCTTCCGAAATATTCTCGTTGAGCAGGTCTTTGAGACCATTTTCCGACCGGTATTTTTCTCCGTTGAAAATGATTGTCAGGCCTGTGTTCAGGTAGACGTAGTTCTTGATCATCTTCTCGATGTACTCGTTGCGGAACTTGTAATGTGGAAAGATGCTGGTGTCGGGAACAAAAGTCACTTTGGTCCCTTTGCGATTAGTGGTCTTCTCTGTAGGAGGATCATTCACCAGGTTGCCCTGTTCGAATTCTGCAGTTTTCACCTTTCCATCGCGCATCGACTGCACTTTGAAATGGGCCGAAAGGGCATTCACGGCTTTTGTGCCTACACCGTTCAGTCCTACTGATTTTTTAAACGCCTTGGAGTCGTATTTTCCACCCGTGTTCATTTTGGAAACCACGTCGACGACCTTGCCCAGCGGGATCCCACGACCGTAATCTCGAATGGTTACCTGGTCCTTTCTCACTGAGACCTCGATGGTCTTGCCGGCTCCCATCACATACTCATCTATCGAATTGTCTAGGACTTCCTTGATCAGGATGTAAATGCCATCATCGTGAGCAGAACCGTCCCCCAGCTTTCCGATGTACATACCGGGTCTCATCCGTATATGCTCTTTCCAATCGAGCGAGCGGATGTTCTCTTCGGTATATGAAGTCTGGCCTGACATGAAGTATCTGGATTAAGTAGCGTTGCTAATGTAATAATTACGGTCAAAAAATAAAAAACCCTCTGCAATAGTTATTAACACAATAATTAAGAATAGAACAGGGAATAGGAATCGATATCGTTCTTATTTTACTAATTTTACCGAAAGCGAAAATCATTTCATGAAAAAGCACATTCCGAACCTTTTTACACTTCTGAATTTGTTTTCCGGAATGCTGGCGATTTTAATGGCCTGCTCGGATCGTCTGGTTGCTGCAGCTGGTTTTGTTCTTCTGGGAATTTTCTTCGATTTCTTCGATGGTTTTTTTGCTCGTAAACTCAACGTTCAGGGAGAGCTCGGAAAACAGCTCGATTCTCTTGCGGATGTGGTGACTTCGGGTGTCGTTCCGGGAATCATCATGTTTCAGCTTTTGCTTCAAACGGCTCGCAGCAGTTGGTTCATGGAACTCAGTTGTGAAGAGGGGAGTTGGAGTACCTTTGATGAGACCTTCTATTATTTCATTCCCTTTGCAGGGCTTTTGATCACCCTGGCCGCTGCCTACAGGTTGGCAAATTTCAATATAGACGAAAGACAGACAGATTCCTTCATCGGATTGCCCACACCAGCATTCGCAATTTTTGTGATCTCACTTCCCCTGATACTGGCCTATGATGAAAGCAGTTTTTTAGCGGGATGGATTCAAAACACCTATGTTCTGATAGCAATCACTCTGGCAGGTTGCTACCTGATGAATGCGAATATCCCGTTGTTCTCCCTAAAGTTCAAATCCTACGGCTGGAAGGGCAATGAGTTTCCCTATGTTTTTCTTGTCTTGTCGGCTCTTCTTTTGTTTGTTTTCAATCTGGTTGGGGTTCCCCTGATCATCCTGCTCTATGTGTTGATGTCCTTGATTCAGAACCGGGTTGTGAAAATAGATTGAATTGAGGCATTTGAAAAGATGTCTGGAGAACACAAAAAAACCGGGACATGAAACAAATCACATCCCGGGTATTTGAACTATTTTTCTGTAGAAATTGACCTTTCGGTCGCTGTTAAATTATTCTTTGGGCTTAAAAGAGAAATGCTGGCCTCCAATTGAAGCTTCAAACATGAGTCCTCCACTCGTTTGTGTAAAAACGGCAATACCATCTTTAAAGGCTACATCCACAGATCCGCCTTCAGTAATAGCCACGGCTGAAGCTTGCCCGTCGAATTTGA
>JAHEHE010000114.1 GCA_024644725.1 Flavobacteriaceae bacterium
ACCTGTCATGAGTTATCTAAACAACCCCATTTATGTTTTGGCCGTGTTGTGCCTAATGGTAATTCTTGCAGTCTACGCAGGCAAAACAAAAACAGGAAGTAAATTTGGAGCGGCTCTTCTGGTCATCGTTTTCACGGCTGTTGTGGCCAATTTGGGGTTGATTCCTTCAGCATCTGACAGCATTCCACTTTACGACGGCATATTTACCTACCTGGCTCCTCTTTCCATATTTTATTTGCTTCTAGGTGTGAATTTGAATAGCATCAAAAAAGCCGGTGCCCCCATGATCATTTTGTTCGTCTTGGGGTCTCTGGCCACGGCCCTTGGTGTTTTGGTCGCCTGGCACGTTGTCTCTCCTGAACAGGCTCTTGGTGAAGATGCCCGGGTCATAGCAGGAATGCTGGCGGGTACCTATACCGGGGGAAGTGCCAATTTCAATGCGGTGGCTCTGCAATATGAAATGCAGGAAAAGGGAATTCTGTATGCCGGAACCATTGCGGTTGACAATGTCGTGACCACTCTGTGGATCATAGTCACGCTGGCTATCCCTACAATCATGCAGAAATTCTGGAAAACTCGTAAGGTTTCTCAAAACACCCTGGAAGCGCCTATCGCTGAAGACGAGCGTTTTGATTTTCGCTCCCTGATTTGGTTGACATTCATGGGGGTGCTTGCTTTTTTTCTCTCGGAAAAACTAAGTGAATTTTTTCCTCAAATCCCATCCATACTGACTCTTTCCACTTTGGGAGTCGTACTGGCGCAATTTAGATTTGTAAATCAGTTGCAGGGAAGTCATTTTCTGGGGCTGTACCTGGTTTATATCTTCCTGGCTGTCATCGGTGCCTATTGCGAGATCGCCTCTGTCATCGAGCTGAAATCCATCGGCACTACCCTTCTCGTCTTTGCCTCAATCAGTGTATTTGTGCATGGTGTTCTTATCGTGGGTCTGGGCAGCCTTCTTTTCAGAGACTGGGAGATGATCGCCATCGCAAGCCAGGCCAATGTCGGTGGCGGAACCACGGCCATGGCTCTTGCCGAGACTTTTCATCGAAACGAGCTGATCCTGCCGGCGATTCTCGTGGGATCTTTGGGTACGGCCCTCGGAACCTATATCGGATTTGCCATTGTCGCTTTTCTTTGACTTGACTTTCGTCAAATTCTCTACGAAGAATTGTCAGATCTCTTCAAGAAGTCTAACAAATGGAATATCGGCTTCTGTCAAATCAAAATTCTTCAGGTCCTCCCTCCTGACCCACGCTATGACGTCATGATCTTTGAGACTGAACTCTCCGTCTATCCAATCGCCAAAATAAGCATCTAATTCGATCTTGAATTCTCCGTAGTCATGAATGTTCTGATAAAAAAAGTCGCCCACCTCTATTTGTACTCCAAACTCCTCATAAATCTCTCTTTCCAGGGCTTTTACCGGCGCTTCTCTGTCTTCAACTTTTCCTCCCGGAAACTCCCATTTCCCGGGCATGGCCTTATGAGGTGCTCGTCGGGCCAGGAGTATTTTCCCGTCGTGTTTGATTATACCCGCAACTACTTTGATGATTGGCTGTTTTCCCAAGATTCACTCCGTACTGCGTTTGATCATATTTTCCAGCTCCTCTATCCGGTCAAGCAGCTGTATGGTCAGTGCCGCTCCCGGAATGTTCAGATCAAGATCCCGCCTCAGACGCTGGACCTTTCTGACGCGCCATAGGGTTTCAGACGCGAAGCTCCACGATTCCTCCTGTACCTTCAACGGTTCGATCACCCCCTCATAAACCAGCTCCTCAATCTCAACTTTCGAGATCATGCATCGTTCGCTGAGTTTCCTGATGCTCAAAGGTTTGTCTTCTTCCATTAGAATTCCTTCATAGACTTTAACGATGTTTTTTTTCATGATCTTAGATTTTGAAATTTGAGCGCGGATCGAAGTTCAGGCTCTTCATCTCCTCGTAGAGTTTTTTGGATTTTTCGTCATTGGCAGGCGGAAGAACGATTTTTATCACGACATAGAGATCTCCCGGGTTTTTCGAAGGAATACCTTTTCCTTTCAGGCGCAGCTTTTTACCCGAAGAAGAGCCTTTTGGAATTTTGAGTTTGAGCCCTCCGCTCGGAAGCGGGACGGAAATGGATTCACCCAGAGCGGCTTCCCATGGCGCAACAGGAATGGTAATGTACACATCCCCTCCTTCCACATGATAACTGGAGTTCGATTCGTATTGAACAGTAATATACAGATCCCCGGGCTTGCCACCTCCGGATCCGGATCCGCCTTTTCCCGCCAGTCTTATCTTTTTTCCATTGTGAACCCCTTTGGGTATTTTGACCTTCAATGTCTCGGGAACATAGTTTATCGCTCCGCTTTCATCTATTTTGGGAAGTTGAAAGGAGATGGTTCGAGTGGCTCCCTTGTAGGCATCTTCCAAAGGAATGGTGATCGAAGCGTTCAGGTCCTGACCCTTACGCGAGAATGAGGCTCCTCCTCCCGGTGCAGAACGTCGGGTTCTTCGCTGGCCGAAGAGGTTTTCAAAAAATTCGCTGAAATCACCTCCACCGACATCATCAAAATCAAAACCTCCTGCATCAAATCCGCCACCAAATCCTCCCTGACCAGGAGCACCCTGATACTGCCTGTAATACTTCTTTTGGTGCTCTTTTTGTTCCTTACCGGCCTTCCAATCGGCTCCAAATTCATCGTACGCTTTTCGCTTTTCAGGGTCTTTCAACACTTCGTAAGCCTCCGCAACCTCCTTGAATTTCTTCTCGGCATCGCCCTCTTTATTGACGTCGGGGTGGTATTTTCTGGCAAGCTTTCGATACGCTTTCTTTATCTCATCGTCATCCGCATTTTTGCCGACTCCGAGAATTTTATAATAGTCTTTGAATTCCAATTTGCTTTAATTTTTTTTGGCTTTCCGGATGCATGTCGACCGTCCTTCAAATTTACGAACTAATCGGTAAACTCCTTATTCCTCTTTCAGTTGCCTGATATAAAGATCCAGATTCTTCTTCACTTCCGGATCAAGATCGGGCTCCTGAATATCTGAGTAGCGCGACAAGACATCATAAATGATTTTCGCCACGATATAGCGAGCCGTTGGCTTATCGTCGGCAGGCACCACGAACCAGGGTGTATGAGGCAGTGATGTCTTGTTGAGGGCTTCCTCGTAACAATCCTGATATTTCGACCAAAGTACCCTTTCCTTGAGATCACCCGGAGAGAATTTCCAGTGTTTGTTTTCCTTTTCAAGGCGGCGCAAAAGACGATTCTTTTGCTCTTCTTTCGACAAATGAAGGTAGAATTTGAAGATGAGCGTGCCGTTTTCAGTGAGGTGCTTCTCAAAGTTGCGAATCTGTTCGAGTCTCCTGTCCCAAAACTCAGGAGTAACATCCTCAACGGTGTTCACATGAGGAAGATTTTCCCCTAACAGATACTCCGGGTGCACTCGGGTCACCAGCACATTCTCGTAGTGGGTTCGATTAAAGATGCTGAACTTTCCCCTTTCAGGCAGGGCCAGGTAGTGGCGCCACAAGTAATCGTGTTTAAGCTCCTTTTCTGTGGGCACTTTGAAACTGTGAACCACAACACCTCGAGAATTGAAGTCTTTGAAGACTTCTCGAATCAGGCTGTCCTTGCCGGAGGTGTCCATGCCCTGGAGGCAAACAAGCACCCCGTATTTGCCATGAGCATACTGTGTATCCTGGAGTTTCCCCAGTTTTTTTCGTATTTTTTTTAGTCTTTTCTCAATCCTCTCCTCATCCGCATCCAGCTCAAATCGGGTAGGCAGCTCTTTCAGATGCATCGGCGCATTCACCTGAAAGGTCTCGGGGGCAAATTCTTTCATAAAGGGGCTTCTCTTATTACTTTCTTTTCGTTTTAACAAATGGTACCGAAAAGATAATGAGAAAAACCCAATTTTGAAATTATTTAAAAGTTGATACGGTAGTCAAGGCTGGCGATGAAGCTACGGGTAAGACCGTCGGGTCGGGCATCACGAACGATAAATGGAGCTCCGAGTATCAACTGAAGATTTTGCGTGTCATTCAAAGGGTAATCCAGGTAAATATTCCAGTTCAAGGTCAACCCCTCCGAACCTTCAATTTCCTGCTCTATACCATCAATGTCGGTGAATTTGTCATTGGAAAGGTGGTAAATCGGTAGCAAACTGGGAATAACCTTCAGCTTTTGTCCAAGATTGAACGGATACGAAGCCCTCAATAGCACGTCACCACTTCTTTGAAACTCGTTTGTAGATTGAAAGTCTCTCAAGCGGGAATCCACAGGGTACTCTTCTGCCAGAAAACTATTGTTGTTCTGAGTCAGGGGTTGCTGAATGGCGGCCACAAGCTGCACTCTTCCAACTGTATATCCGAATCCTGCAACCAGGTCAAAGGTCCCTAAACTTGATTGATAGTCCATGGGCAGGGGTAGACCATCTTTCATCTTGTTTGCATCCATTAAAGGGATTTTCGCCCCCAGAGTGAAAAGGGCCCTCTGACCTATTTTGTAGTTTCCATTTACAAATATGTCCGACAGGCCGAAGGTAGAGATATCATTTCCAGATTGGCTCAGCGTGGTCAACTTCGCATCCAAAGAGAATTTTTCACTGAAGAAACGACTGTATTCGAAATAGGTGCCAAACACATTGATATCATAATCGGCAGCACCCACTGAAACACCAGCTTTGAAGCGGTTTTTATCGGCAGGCTCTTCATCGTGCAAATGCGGCGCGAAACTCTCAACGGTGCAAAACCCTGCATCGCTGCAGCCCTGGCCAAAAACCATAGGGTGAAACAAACTGAAAAGAAACAGGACTAAAATGTTTTTCTTTGTCAACATGGGAGGAATTATTTCAAAATTAATGATGAAGGGTCTAAAACGATCGATTAGTCCCAAAAAATTGAAATCCTTTCAATCCTTAATGGAATTCTTATCTTTAAGTTTGATATTTCCTCATTACAAACCGAAATGAAATTGAGAAAAATTGCAAAATCACGCGATAAACGAATCAGTCGATCAAAAAAAATTGGCCTGGCACCGGGTTCAGTTATTTACACGGGTCTTAAGAACAAACGCGATTTAAAGATCGATTTGATACAATACGACTCGGAGTCTTTTGAGGAGTTCAAGTTGAAGACCACTCAGGAATGCTTGTCTGCTGTGGTTCCCGGCAAGGTGAACTGGTTCATCATTGACGGGCTGAATCACGTGAGTGAGATAGAGAGCATCGGTCTTAAATCCAATATGATCCTTTTAGACATCGAAGACCTGGTTAACATTGCTCAAAGACCCACTGTCAGTTTTGGCGAAGACTATTTAAAAGTAATATTTAAACTTCTTTCCTATGACACAGCTCAGGAACTAGTGAGTGAGCACCTGAGTATGGTCCTGATCAAGGAATCGCTCATCATTTTTCACGAGAGTGATGAGCCTGTTTTTGGGTCTGTCAAAGATAGAATCAAAACGGGACAAGGACGCATCCGTAGTCGAGGATCCGATTATCTGATGTTTGCTTTGATGGATTACATTGTTGATCACTATTTTCAATTGACAGAATCTCTCACGGAAAAGGTCGAATTGTTGGAAGATCAAATTTTCAAAGGAGACGACCAGGAATCCATAACCAACGATATACAACTCCTGAAAAAGGAAGTGGTCAGAATTCGCCGGGTAGTGAACCCCCTTCTTGATATAATAGGGCGGATCGTTAGACTTGAAGGCGATCTCATCTCGGACCCGACGAAGGTGTTCTTAAAAGATTTGCAGGATCACGTATCGCAGGTCGTCGAATCTGTTGAAATGAACCGCGAGATGATCTGGGGCCTTATGGACATGCACATGACACTGATAAGCAACAAGATGAA
>JAHEHE010000009.1 GCA_024644725.1 Flavobacteriaceae bacterium
TCCGCAAAGGACTGACTTCGATCGGGCATAAAACGTTTTGCTTTTATTCAAAGGTGGCAATAAATATAGGGATTTATATCATTCGCCTATTTAGAGCTTTTTGTTCCCTAAATAAGGTCATTTGTCGAATATTTTTCATGTAACTCGAGTTTTGAGTCATTTTTGCATCTCAAACATCAAAACCCATACGCAGAGGAAGATGAATTCAATGGTAAAACACAAGGAGGAATTAAAACACACGGAGCCGGGGAAATTTGAAGAGACCCGTTTTGAGAAGATACACAATGTGATCTTTGACAATTCGGATAATGCTTCTGTTGCTGTGGCTGAAGAAATTGCGGAGCTGATCAGGGAAAAGGAAAGAAAGAAAGAGCCATGCGTGCTCGGTCTGGCGACAGGTTCATCTCCGATCAAGGTTTACGAAGAATTGGTGCGCATGCACCAGGAAGAGGGCTTGAGCTTTAGAAATGTCATCACCTTCAATCTGGATGAGTATTATCCAATGTCCAAAGAAAATACCCAAAGCTATTGGTATTTCATGCATGAGCACCTGTTCAATCATGTGGACATCTTGCCTGAGAACATCAACATCCCCAACGGGCAACTGGCTCCGGAGGAGATCCACCAGTTCTGCATTGACTATGAAATGAAGATCAAGGAGGCCGGAGGACTCGATTTTCAGCTTCTCGGAATCGGTAGGACGGGCCACATCGGATTCAACGAACCGGGTTCCCACTACAATTCCGGTACGAGAAACATAACCTTGGATCATATTACACGTATTGACGCTGCTACAGCTTTTCTCGGTTTGGACCACGTTCCTAAGGTGGCCATCACGATGGGTATCAGCACGATACGAAAAGCGAAACGCATCGTATTGCTCGCCTGGGGGATCAACAAAGCTTCGGTGATCAAGGAGACCATAGAAGGTGAGATCAGCTCGGAGGTTCCTGCCACTTATTTGCAGAATCATGACAACACAACTTTTGTTCTCGATGACGGCGCCTCGCAGGAACTTACTCGTATTAAAACCCCATGGCTCGTCAAGAACTGCATCTGGACGGATGAGCTTACGATAAAGGCGGTGGTCTGGTTGTCATCCAAGATGGAGAAATCAGTTCTCAAGCTTACCGATAAGGACTACAACTTCAACGGCATGTCGAGTTTATTGGTGGAACAAGGCTCTGCCTACCAGCTTAACATCAATATGTTCAACAAGCTGCAGCACACCATAACCGGATGGCCTGGAGGAAAGCCGGGTGCCGATGACACCAATAGGCCGGAGCGTAACACCCCGGAGCGAAAAAGAGTCATCATTTTCAGCCCGCATCCCGATGACGACGTGATCTCGATGGGAGGAACATTTGATCGTCTGGTCGAGCAGGGACATGAAGTACACATTGCGTATCAAACTTCGGGGAACATTGCCGTTTCGGATGAAGAGGCCATGAAGTTTGCCGAAGTGGCACTCGATATCAATGGTGATTCCGGAAAAGTAAGAAACATTATTTCCGACCTGAACAGCAAGAAGGAATACGATATAGATACTCAAGAAGTAAGAGAGCTTAAAGGCTTGATTCGAAGGAAAGAATGCTATGCAGCAACTCGTTACCTGGATACACCGGATGAGAACGTTCATTTCCTGGACCTGCCCTTTTATGAGACGGGTCGCGTCAAGAAGAAAAAGCTCAGTGACGAGGACATCAAGATCATGTGCGACATCATCGCAGAGGTCAAACCTCACCAGATTTATGCTGCAGGAGACCTGGCGGATCCGCATGGCACCCACAAGGTCTGTCTCGATGCCCTGTTCCTGGCGCTGGACATACTCAAGAAGGAATCTTACATGGATGACTGCTGGGTATGGCTCTATCGGGGAGCCTGGCACGAATGGGACATTCACGACATTGAAATGGCGGTGCCGATGAGTCCGGATCAGGTTCAGAAGAAAAAACAGGCAATCTTCTTCCATCAGAGTCAAAAGGACGGAGTTATGTTCCAGGGAGATGATTCAAGAGAATTCTGGATGCGCGCAGAGGATCGCAACAAAGAGACGGCCAAGAAATACCACAGTTTGGGGATGGCCGACTATGCAGCCTTTGAGGCATTCAAAAGATATCATTATTAAGAATTTATTTGAGTATTTTTTTAAACCGTCTTTCTGAGATCGCCCTGACACATGGTCTCTGACTGACGGTTTTTTTAATTTCACGCGTTATGAAAACCAAGATTTTAGCCCTGTCGCTTCTCATATTAATGACCTTGGGATCTCTGTATTCACAGCCCGCCGAATCTTCATTGTCTACCGATTCATTGACTTTGATGCCCTGGCCACAGGAAATTGAAGTGGAGCCGGGATTTCAGATTATTGATACTGATTTCAGGCTTGCCATAAGCATAGTGGGTGGAGAGACAAAAGCAGGAGCTGGATCAAGGCTTGAAAATGCCTCTACACGCTTTCTGAGATATCTCACCGACAAAACCGGAACCTTTCTGAAGGCTGGCTATCCCGTGTCCGGTCAAGTGGAGGGCGCAACCCTGCTGATCGAAATAGAAGAAAAAGCGGTTCTTGAACTGGGTAATGACGAATCCTACGAGCTTGACGTTCTCGCAAATAAAATTTCTTTGAAGGCCCGAACAGACATTGGAGCCCTGAGAGGCCTCTCGACCCTGAAGCAGTTGATATCGGTTCAGAATGGGGCATTTGGATTTCCCCAGGTCAAAATCAAGGACAATCCGAGATTTCCCTGGAGAGGTTTGATGCTGGACGTGAGCAGACACTTCATGCCGGTAGACGTTGTCAAAAGAAACCTCGATGCAATGGCGTTTGTCAAATTGAATGTCCTTCACTGGCACTTGTCGGATGACCAGGGCTTCCGGGTCGAGGTGAAAAACCTTCCGAATCTGCATGAAAGAGCCTCCGATGGGATGTACTACACCCAGGATCAGATTCGCGATATTGTCACCTACGCCGATGAAAGAGGAATTCGGGTAGTTCCGGAATTCGATGTTCCCGGGCATGCCACAGCGATTTTAACAGCTTACCCCGAATATGCCAGCAATCTGAATTTAAGATACTCGCTGGAACGGAACGCGGGCATTTTCGATCCGACCCTCGATCCGACAAACGAGGAGGTTTATTCGTTTCTCGACACTCTTTTCAAAGAGGTGACCCCTCTGTTTCCCGATGCCTATTTTCATATTGGCGGGGATGAGAACGAGGGTAAGCACTGGGATGAGAACTCACAGATTCAGCGCTTCATGGCTGAGAATGAGATTCCGGACAACCACGAGCTGCAGACCTACTTCAATATCCGGCTCGAGAAGATTCTAAGCAAGTATGGAAAGAAATTAATGGGCTGGGAGGAGATCATGACCCCCAATATGCCCAAGTCGGCTTTGATCCACTCCTGGAGGGGAGTGAACGAGGGTATGGAACCCGGAGAATCCCTGATCAAAGCAGTTAAGAGCGGCTACCACACCATTTTGTCCAATGGATACTATATCGACCTCATGCTTTCGGTGGAGGATCACTATCAGGTCGACCCGATGCCTGAGCACGAACTCACCCAGGAAGAGCAGAGCAGAATCCTGGGAGGCGAGGCTACCATGTGGAGCGAGCTGGTCACCCCGCTGACCATTGACACGCGTATTTGGCCCAGGACAGCAGCGATTGCCGAACGATTTTGGTCTGCCAGGGACATAAAAGATCTGGACGATATGCACAGAAGGCTGATGGCAACAAGCCAAAAACTTGAGGGCCTGGGCATACGGCACATTCAGGTTCGCGAATACCTTTTGAGAAACATTGCCAATTACAAAGATACAGGGGCATTGAGCGACCTGGTGAAGATCAGTGAACCCCTGAAGATCTATACGCGCAATAGTGGAGGCACCCAGTACCAGGTGTACTCGCCGTTTACGCTTTTCGCGGATGTTTGCACCCCGGATGCAGTCGACGTCATACCCTTTGAAAAGGAAGTGACAGCCTATGTTGAAACTGCAAATGAGTCGGATCCGGTTGCTCTCAAGGAATATCTTGGGAAATGGGCCACGATCTATGAGAGACTCCTGCAAATCGAGCAGGACGCACCTTTGGTTGGGCCGGTGCTTCCTTATGCAAAGCGGGTCCGGGACGTTTCAACTCTTTTGTTGGAAGGGCTGGATGAAGGAAAACTGAGAAAGAAGGATTTCGTTGTCATTCAGGATCTTTTGCAGGAAAAGGATGATCCGAGGCAGAACCTCGATGTGGAGCTTGCCGTCAAAGATGGAATCCTTGATTTGGCAACTTTTTTATCCGATAAGTAAAAACACGTGATATGCGATCCAATTGTAAAAACTTCAGACTGTCAACTTGCCAATTTTTAACCCCTGTTTCAGGTATCATTTTTGTTGTAGGCCTTTTACTGTGGAGTTGTGGAGAAAAAACGGATCATAGCTTTGACTTCACTGAGGAAGGACTTTTCACACCTGGAATAGAGGGCCCGGCTGTGGACAGCAAGGGAAACCTGTATGCCGTTAATTTTGAAAAGGAAGGCACCATTGGGATCGTTGATTCTGAGGGGAACCCGTCCCTATTTGCAGAATTGCCCGATGGCAGCATAGGCAACGGGATCCGCTTCGATGACAGAGACAATATGTATGTTGCAGATTACGTCAACCACAATGTTCTGTTGCTTCCTGCCGGGACGAATGACGTGCAGATATTCGCGCACGATCCACGACTCAGCCAGCCCAATGATCTGGCCATATCCCCAAGCGGAATTCTCTTCGCAAGTGATCCCAATTGGGAAAAGGGAACGGGTCAGTTATGGCGCGTCGATAAAGCCGGGTTCCACTTGCTCGAAGAAGAAATGGGTACAACCAATGGCATAGAAGTTTCTCCCGATTCCAGGCATTTGTATGTGAATGAATCCGTTCAGAGACGCATATGGCGCTACAATCTTGATTCGGATGGAAATGTCTCCGGAAAAACCCTGTTTTATCAGTTCGACGATCACGGGCTTGACGGTATGCGCTGTGATCAAAAAGGCAACCTCTATGTCTGTCGTTATGACGCAGGAAAAGTCCTTGTTTTGAGTCCGGAAGGCACCGTTATTAGGGAAGTGGAGCTACAAGGAAAAAAACCCAGCAACATCACTTTCGGAGGCAAGGACGGAAAACAGTGTTTTGTGACTCTTGCCGACCGGGGATGCTTCGAGAGTTTTTATGCCGAATTCCCGGGAAGAGACCGGTGATTCATCGCACTTTTACGAAAATTTCACCTCCGCAATCGATTTCGTTTAAAAGTTGAGATTCACATGAAAATGACCTCATTAATTTGTATTTTTGTGTGTTTTTAAAAAGAATATGAAAAGATTCATCAAAAAGATAGCTGTAATGACCTCAGGGGGTGATTCCCCGGGAATGAATGCGGCCATTCGTGCTGTTGTTCGGTCATGTGCTTATTACAAACTCGAATGCGCTGGAATCTACAGGGGTTACCAGGGCATGATCGAAGGAGACATTGTACCCATGTCGGCACGTGACGTTCATCACATCATTCAAAAAGGAGGTACGGTATTGAAATCAGCCCGATCCAAAGAATTCAGAACGGTCGAAGGAAGGAAAAAGGCTCACGAGGCGCTCAAAAAATTTAATATAGACGCATTGGTTGTGATCGGTGGTGACGGTTCGTTTACCGGGGGAATGATCTTCAGTGAGGAATTTGACTTTCCGGTGATCGGGATTCCAGGAACAATTGACAATGACATTTTTGGAACCGATTATACGCTGGGTTACGACACGGCACTGAATACAGCTGTGGAAGTGATTGACAAGATTCGTGACACGGCGAGTTCACACAACCGACTCTTTTTTGTGGAAGTCATGGGTCGGGATTCAGGTTTTATCGCTCTGAATTCGGGTATCGGTGCCGGTGCTGAGGAAATTCTCATCCCCGAAGAGGATATGGGTCTGGATCGCCTCTTGGATTCTCTTGAGAAGAGCAGAAGATCCGGAAAATCGTCGAGCCTTGTCGTTGTGGCTGAAGGAGACAAAACGGGATCCAATGTATTTGATTTGGCCAACTATGTCGAGACGAATTTACCGCAATACGATGTGCGGGTTTCGGTTTTGGGTCATATGCAGCGTGGAGGAGCTCCGAGCTGTTTTGACCGCGTTCTCGCGAGTCGCATGGGTGTGAAGGCAGTAGAACTGCTGATCGACGGTGAAACCAACAAAATGGTTGGGGTTCAGAACAATGAAATTGTAGCTGTGGATCTGGAGAATGCCGTGAAGGAGCACCACAAGATCAGCGCTGAAATGTTGAGAATATCCGATATCATGTCTGTTTGAGACGGTATCGATCAATCGCTGTCAGGGAGCTTCCCGACAGTGTCATAACTGAGAATAATTTTAAAATAATTACGAAATGATTAAAATCGGAATTAATGGGTTCGGAAGAATCGGAAGACTGGCTTTTCGAATCGCAACGCAAAGAGAAAACATTCAAGTTGTAGGTATCAATGACCTGTTGGATGTGGATTACCTCGCATACATGCTGAAATACGACTCTGTGCACGGTCAGTTTGACGGTACGGTGGACGTCAAAGACGGCAAGCTTATAGTTAATGGAAAAGAAGTCCGAATTACAGCGGAAAGAAATCCGGAGGACCTCAAATGGGATGAGATTGGAGCCGAGTACGTGATCGAAGCCACAGGTTTGTTCAAGACAAAAGAAACTGCAGGAAAACACTTGAAAGCCGGTGCGAAAAAAGTAATCATTTCAGCTCCGTCGTCTGACGCTCCAATGTTTGTCATGGGAGTGAACCACAAGGAGCTCAAAGCCGATGAGCAGGTATTCTCGAATGCATCTTGTACGACCAACTGTTTGGCGCCTATCGCCAAGGTATTGCACGATAATTTTGAGATCACTGATGGTCTGATGACGACTATTCACGCAACCACAGCTACGCAAAAAACCGTTGACGGTCCTTCCATGAAAGACTGGAGAGGGGGTAGAGCTGCGCTTCACAATATTATTCCTTCTTCGACAGGAGCAGCCAAAGCGGTTGGAAAAGTTATTCCTTCTTTGAACGGAAAGCTTACGGGAATGTCTTTCAGGGTACCTACTATGGACGTATCTGTAGTTGACCTTACTGTAAATCTCGGCAAAAGCGTAAGCTACGACGAGATTTGCAAGGCGATGAAAGAAGCCTCAGAGGGAGAGTTGAAAGGAATTTTGGGTTATACTGAGGATTTGGTGGTGTCACAGGATTTTGTGGGAGAGCCGAGAACTTCAGTTTTTGACGCCCATGCGGGGATCGCTCTGACTGACAAATTTGTAAAAGTTGTATCCTGGTACGACAACGAATACGGTTATTCAACAAAGATTCTTGATCTGCTCGAATACTCAGCTTCTCTGTAAGCGGCAGCGAAGTCAAAGATTCCTATTTTAGAATCTTTTATTCCAAATAGATAAAAAAGATCGCCTTGTGGCGGTCTTTTTTTTTATAACTTTAGTAAATCAAAAAAATGACCTGTTTACCGAACGAGAAATGGCTTGGCAAACAGGTCAAATTCCGTACAATAACTTTTAAACATTTGTTTTATGGCAAACACAAAAAAAATTAAGGGAGTCATTGCGATCCTAACGGGTGGTGGTGATGTGCCCGGACTGAATCCGGCGATTCGTGCCATTACGATTCGCGCCAACCGGGAAGGCTTCAAAGTTCTTGGGTTGAGAAGAGGCTGGGCCGGAATAACCGAACTCGTAAGGGATAAAAAAGCAGACAACAGCAAGAGTTATATGGTGTTGACAAATGACATAGTCAACAAAGCGGGTCGAACAGGGGGTACTTTTTTGCACTCCTCACGGACACGTCCAAGCCACATGCCAAAAGCAAATGTGCCGGAGCACCTCAGGGACAGTTACAATGAGGAATTCAATGACCTGACCCCTGAAATCATCAAAAATCTTGAATGGCTTGGAGTCGACTATTTGATCCCGATTGGAGGCGACGATACGTTGAGCTACGGCGTGAGACTATACAAAGAAGGTGTAAAAGTCGTGGCGATTCCCAAGACCATGGACAACGACGTACCCGGGACTGATTATTGCATCGGTTTCTCGACCTGTGTAACCCGAACGATCATGATGACCAATAATCTCAGAACTTCGGCAGGAAGTCATGAGCGCATCCTGGTCATGGAGGTCTTTGGCCGATATGCAGGTTTTACAGCTATGCTACCAACAATGGCCGGATCTGCGAATCGCTGTGTGATCCCCGAATACAAGTTTGACATCAATCATTTGACTCAATTGATGGTGGAGGACAGGAATGAGAACCCGAGCAAGTATTCTGTAGTTCTCATATCTGAAGGGGCGATGTTCAAAGGCGGAGACATGGTTTTTGAGAACCAGGAAAAGGACATGTTCGGTCATGCCAAACTGGGAGGTATTGGTGACATGATCTCGGCAGAGATCAAGGAGCTTTCGCCCAAATACAACAACGGGCAGCGCATCAATGTGATCAACCAGAAGCTGGGTTACCTGGTTCGGGGCGGAGATCCCGATGCAGTGGATTCGATAGTGCCTATGGCTTATGGAAACTTAGCATTAGACCTGATTCTCGGCGGCTTCCACGGAAGACTGGTGGTACTCAAGAACGGTCGTTATGATGACGTGCCACTGGAAGTGGTCACAAGCTCCAAGAAAATAGTGAATGTCGAGAAGTATTACAACACGGAACGTCTCCGACCTCACTATCACCGCTTTGAAATGAAACCGCTTTTCCTGATGGCCGCTGACAGTTGATTCCATGCAGGATGTCAAGATCATTGAATGCCCCAGAGATGCAATGCAAGGCATTCGACAATTCATACCCACCCCAGACAAGGTCCGTTATATCAACGCCCTGTTGAAGGTGGGTTTTGACACTATTGATTTTGGCAGTTTCGTCTCTCCCAAAGCCATCCCGCAGATGCGGGACACCGCTGAGGTGCTTCAACAGCTTGAGCTTTCAGAAACCAAAAGCAAGCTCCTGGCCATCGTAGCCAACGTCCGTGGAGCTCAGGATGCCAGCCAGTTCCCTGTTATAGATTATTTGGGATATCCTTTCTCCATTTCCGAGAACTTTCAGATGCGTAATACGGGAAAGACGATTGAACAGTCACTCGTTACCCTGGAGCAGATCATGGAGATTGCTTCGAATCGAGGAAAAGAGGTCGTTGCTTATTTGTCCATGGGCTTCGGTAATCCCTATGGGGATCCCTGGGATGTGGATATCGTTGCCGAATGGACCCGGACCTTGTCTGAATTGGGGGTCTCGATCATTTCCCTCTCGGACACCATCGGAGTTGCCAGTGGTGAAACGATAAGTTATCTTTTTTCGAACCTCATACCCAGATACCCCGCGATTGAGTTTGGGGCGCATATGCATACCCATCCGGTCCATTGGCACGAAAAAGTGGATGCAGCCTACAGGGCGGGGTGCAGGCGATTTGACGGGGCTCTAAAGGGATTTGGGGGATGTCCCATGGCCAAGGATGAGCTGACCGGAAACATGCCGACAGAGAAACTCTTCTCTTACTTTACGGCTGAAAAGGTGTCCACGGGAATCAATTCGCTTCGATTTGAAACAGCCTACAATGAGGCTATGCGAATCTTCGCTTAAGGTACCTCGAATTGCACGGACTGTGCCGTATCTTCAAACAGATTGGGAAAAACCCTTCTTCCCTCATTGGGATCTTCGTAGTCGTTGCTGTAATATGAATCCCCGTAAACCCGGGCATAAACGGTGCTTCCCGAGTTGAATCCGAGTTCATTCAACTCCTGCCCGGTGATCGTCAAAACCGCTGGATTCACACCCGGATCAGATTCTACAGGACGGTCCAGGAAAGCTTCGTAACTCTCCGAGCTCACATCGCTGCGGCTACTGAAGAAATAACGAAGATAGCGTATGGGTGTATTTGTTCCAGTCGTGACAGAGGCTATGCGGACCTCCATGCCTTCAATAATAACCGAATTGGTTATGACATCCGTCTGCGATATCTTTCCAAGTGAAGGAACCTCAGTTAAAACAAGATCCTCATTGAAGTCGTCAATGAATTTCTTGAAGGTTCCAAAGCCCGATTTTTCATATGCGACAACCACGCGCCCAAGCTGCACGTCTTGCAGTAGAAAACGCCCGTCTCCATCGGTGAGATCCTCGATCCTCAAGCCTTCTGCAGAAACGGTCATTCCCGATGGGGACATCTCAATGGTTCCTTCGTCGAATAACTTGACCTGACCACTGATATCAGCCGATGGGGGATTGGGAAGTGGATCATCTTCATCTCCGCAAGCTGATGTCAGGTGCAGAAGCAAGCTAAAAAGGACCAGTTTTGAAAAGAATATGCGTGTATTCATTTTTCTAATGTACTTTGTCAAAGGCTCCTACGGCGGCGCCGATGATACCTGCTTCATTTTTATTTTCAGCTGGAATGATCGGAGCACGGATCTCGATCTGGTCGACGAATTTGTCCATTTTTGAACTGGCACCGCCCCCGATGATAAACAGGTCGGGTGAAAGAATCAGTTCAATTCGTTTGAAGTATTTGTTGAGCCTCTTGCCCCATTGTTTATAGGTAAGATCTTCTTTTTTTCGAATGGAGTCTGCTGCAAATTTCTCAAAAGCCTCTCCTTTGAAGACCGTATGGCCAAGTTCCGTGTTTGGAATCAGTATGCCATCATAAAATAGCCCCGAACCGATGCCTGTTCCCAACGTGATCACGGCAACCAATCCCATTTTTCCCTGTCCGGCTCCGTAGTGCATCTCAGCTTCACCCGCCGCGTCCGCATCATTGATCACCGTGAATTCCAATCCGGTAGTCTCAGAAAACAACTGATCGACTTGAACACCTTTCCATTTTTTGTGAAGATTGCCCCCGCTCATGCATTTTCCGTGGGCCAGAGGAGTAGGGAAGCCGACACCCACCTTGCCCTTCCAATTGAAGTGATCCACAATTTGATGGACCACTTTGGCCACAGCTTCGGGTTTTGCGGGCCTGGGCGTTTTCAGCCTGAACTTTTCGGTGACCAGTTCCCCCAAATCAGTATCAACGATGGCGCCCTTGATTCCGGAACCACCTACATCTATACCCAGGATTTTCATCAGTCTGAATTTTTTGGTTTCTCAAACTTAGGTAAATTCTGAACACCTCAAAAAAAAACAGCCCTGTTAAAATTAACAAGGCTGCCTCATATTGTTTATAAGTCCGAATCAGAAATGAACGGCAACTCCGATCCCTCCGGCAGCGGTAGTACCTCCTCCCAGCTCGAGAATGATACCCCAAGTTTCATTAAACTTGTACTCGGCACCAGCGTGCAGATTCAGGCTGAAGTCATCCTCTCCGTCGATGATGAAACCAGCGTCTGCGCCTCCCCAGATGTCCCAGGGCTCTTTCAGGTTGAACAACCTGTCAAAGTAATAGTCGGCTCTGGCTCCAACCGCAAAACCGTTTCCGTTGAACCAGATTCGGGCTTCCGGAGAAACCGTGATGTCTTGATGAACCTGGAATTCATAGTTCGCAGAAATGCTGGAGTTGTCTCCGAATTTCACGAAAACATTCAAAGCATTTCCGTGATTTTCCTGCGCAAAAGTAGTACCCGAAGCGGCTACGAAGAACGCAACCAAAAGGCAAAGTGCATAAATATTTTTCATAATGTTAATTTTTGAGAAGGCAAATATATTGAAAACAATCAAAAGACGTAAGGAATCATCCTGTAAGTTGAGTTAAAATAATCTGTGTAACGAGACCCAAACCGTTCGATAAGATACTTTTCTTCATCGCTTATTTTCAAAGCAAAGATCACAACTAAACACATCCATGCAATAAGACCCTGCCAGTTGAAATTACTGATTATTCCCGCACCAAAGAACAAGAGTAGTCCGGCGTACATCGGGTTCCGGATCTTGGCATAGGGCCCAAATTTAATAAGTCGCGCATTCATTTTGACTTCAGGCTGAGCATTGAAGTTTCCAATGCCCATGACCGCGATGCTCCACAAGCAAAGAAGAAACCCTAAAAACTGGATCAATATGAATATTCCGGAGGCGAGGAGTTCCTGAAAAAACACGAAATATCCGAAACAAAGGAATTGGAGAGTCAGCAGGATTTTTGATCGTAAAGACATGCTTTAAAGATAATAAAAGTAGCTCAAAAGGCCTGTGAAACCTCAAAAACATGACTTTTGTCATGTTATTTAAAATTATTCTAAATAAGTCTTTGAGGAATAAAAATTTCAATTTACATTTGCTCTAATAATTGCTTATTTAAAATTAATCTAAATAAAAACAAAAATGTTTAGGAGCACATTTTTCATCATTTTAGGACTCATAAGTTGGTCCGTTTTTTCTCAACAAAGCTATTATCAAGACAGCATAATTTTTGTGACCCAAGACACTGTTCCCGTGGAAAAAGAACCCGAAATTCTGAATGAGATTATTCTATCACATAACATTTTGGGAAGCAAGTTCGAAGTAAAGAATAGAACAGGTTCGGCCTATTTCATCTCACCCCAGGAACTACAGCAATTCGGCTATACGGACATCAACAAGATTATCCGGGCCGTACCGGGTGTGACCATTGTTGAAGAAGATGGATTTGGATTACGTCCGAACATCAGCATCCGGGGTACCTCACCCGAGCGAAGTGCGAAGATTACCTTGATGGAAGATGGGGTCCTTATAGCTCCTGCGCCTTACAGCGCTTCAGCAGCCTATTATTTTCCTACTGTGGGTCGCATTGAAAATGTAGAAGTTCTCAAGGGTAGCAGTCAGATTCAATACGGGCCTTTTACCACAGGGGGTGCGGTGAATATGGTGTCCAAGGAGATTCCCAACGACTTTTCGGGTGACGTTCGGTTCAACGCCGGAAATTACGACTCGAGGAGCACCGAAGCGACAGTGGGTCATTCCACAGAGAATTTTGGATTCGTGACACAATATTTCAATTATAATTCAGATGGTTTCAAAGACCTCGACGGAGGGGGAAATACCGGTTTTGACAAAAGCGATTATCTCGGTAAAGTGCGCTTGAATTCTGATTTGGATGCCAGAGTGTTTCAGTCTTTGAGCTTGAAATTCCAGTACTCAGAGGAGTCGTCCAAAGAAACCTATCTCGGGTTGACGCAGGACGATTTTGAAGACGCGCCCTATAGAAGGTACCTGGCTTCTGCAGCTGATCGCATGGATACCCAACACAAGCAGTTTCAGCTGGATCATTTGATCAAGCCCAGCGACAACCTGAAGATCAGAACAACAGCTTACAAAAATACATTTGACCGGAACTGGTACAAACTTGACTATGTCACGGTAACCGAAAAAGTCAAGATTGCCAATATTCTCCAGGATCCGGAACTTTACCCGGATGAATATCGAGCCATAGAGAGCATGGAGGACACGGCAGATGACGTTTTTGGCGTGAAAGCCAACAACAGGTCCTATGAATCGAAAGGGATTCAATCGATTGCCAATATCACGTTCGGGGAAAGAGCTTTCAACGATCTAGAGATCGGGATTCGTTATCATGAGGACTACGAAGACAGATTCCAATGGGTGGATGGCTACGCGATTCAAAATGAAGAAATGATTCGAACTACAGTTGCGCGAAAGGGAAGTGACGCCAACAGGATCAGCAGTGCATCGGCCCTTGCTGCTCATGTTCTTTACAAATGGACTTTGAACGACCTCACCCTGACGCCCGGGCTTCGTTATGAGAACATGACATTGAAGCGAAAGGACTATGGAAAAAATGATTCTGACAGAACCGGTGTTGATCTTTCCACCCGTGAAAACAAGGTCGATGTTTGGATCCCAGGAATAGGAGTGAATTATAAGGTTAGTGCGGATGTTACCCTCTTTGGAGGCGTGCACAAGGGTTTTGCACCTCCGGGCAGCCAGGAGGGTTCAGATCCTGAAAACAGTGTGAACTACGAATTGGGTACGCGTTTTACCGCCTTCGGGATTACAGGTGAATTCGTTGGATATTACAATGATTATACCAATCTATTGGGCAGTGACCTTGCCGCATCGGGAGGAACCGGAAGCCTCGATCTATTCAATGCCGGAGCGGCAACTGTCAGGGGTATCGAACTCTTATTGAACTATGACCTGTTGAGAAATAGCGACAGTGAATTGCGCTTTCCGCTGACCTTTTCGTACACCTTGACCGACACACGATTCGATTCTGATTTTGACAGTGATGACAGTATTTTCGGGGAGGTCATGAAAGGGGATGAAATACCCTATATTCCGAGGAATCAATTCAATATGACGGCAGCACTGGAAGGGGACAGATTTAATGTCAGTTTGAGCGGAAGATACACGAGTGCTTTCAGAACTCAGGCCGGAACGGGCGACATTCCACCCGAGTACAAGGTTCGCAGCAATTTTATCGTGGATGCGGCTGCCCGCTACTTTTACACGAAAAGAATTACATTTTCGCTGAACGTGATGAATATGTTCAACACGGCCTATGAGGTATCGCGTACCCCTGCAGGATTGCGTCCGGGAGCTCCGTTCATGTTCAACGCAGGTGTAGGATATCGCTTTTAGTCTTTATAACTGGGATTCTCACGAAAAAGGGGGATTTTCACAAACCGATTTATTATTGTAAATTTGGCCGCAATTAATTTTTAATTGCACCCCATGTCTACTCCCAAAATTTTACTCGAAGGCCTTACGTATGATGACGTATTGCTCGTGCCTGCCTATTCAGAGGTATTGCCCCGAGAAGTCAGTCTTGAAACGCGCTTTACGAGAAACATCAATATCAATACGCCGATTCTCTCGGCGGCGATGGATACCGTGACCGAGTCGGAAATGGCGATCGCCATGGCCAGAGAGGGAGGGATTGGAATTCTCCACAAGAACATGAAGATCTCGAAACAGGCTGCGGAGGTGAAAAAAGTAAAGCGTTCGGAGTCGGGCATGATCATAGATCCGATCACTTTGACCAAAGACAAGGATGTAGCACATGCCAAGTCCTTGATGCGAAAGTACAAGATTGGGGGGATTCCTGTTGTCAACGATGAAGGAGAGTTGATAGGAATCCTGACAAACAGGGACCTGCGATTTGAAAATAACAATGATCGCCTGGTTGAAGAGGTCATGACTTCGGAAAATTTAATTACGGCCAAAGAGGGAACTTCCCTGGAGCAAGCCGAAAGAATACTGCAGGATCACAAAATTGAAAAGCTACCCGTCGTCGACGATCGAGGAAAACTCGTCGGGTTAATTACCTATAGGGACATTATCAAGGTGAGTGAGAACCCGAATGCGAACAAAGACAGTTTTGGACGACTTAGAGTCGCTGCGGCGATTGGCGTAACAGGAGATTCGATAGACCGCGCCAAGGCTCTTATCAAAGAGGGTGTAGACGCCATAGTAATTGATACGGCCCATGGACATTCCAAAGGAGTCGTTAAAACCCTGAAAGAGATTAAGAAGAAGTTTCCCGATACGGACATTATTGTTGGGAACATCGCTACCGCCGATGCGGCCCGCTACCTGGTCGAGGCCGGTGCTGATGCCGTAAAAGTGGGTATTGGTCCCGGGTCGATCTGCACTACAAGGGTAGTCGCCGGTGTGGGATTCCCGCAGCTCTCAGCGATCATGGAAGTTGCCGGTGCCATCAAAGATTCCGGAGTGCCGGTTATTGCCGACGGAGGTATACGTTACACGGGTGACATCCCCAAAGCCATAGCGGCCGGGGCAGACACGGTCATGCTCGGATCTCTCCTGGCAGGGACCAAGGAGTCTCCCGGGGAGACCATCATCTTTGAAGGTAGGAAATTCAAGTCATACAGAGGCATGGGTTCCATTGAGGCGATGCAGAAAGGCTCAAAAGACAGGTATTTCCAGGATGTAGAGGATGACGTTAAAAAATTGGTTCCGGAAGGTATCGTTGGACGCGTGCCGTACAAGGGAGAGGTCTATGAGACCATGCATCAATTCATTGGCGGACTTCGTGCCGGAATGGGATATTGTGGCAGCAAGAGCATAGCTGACCAAAAGAAGGCCCGTTTCGTCAGAATCACTTCTTCAGGAATCACAGAAAGTCATCCACACAACGTCACGATCACCAAAGAATCACCAAACTACTCGAGAAGGTAGAAGGCTCGACCTAGCGCTTCTTTTTCTTGGATCGCTTGTTTTTCTTTCCCTTTTTTCCATGGAAAGAGAAATCCCCACCGGGTTTGCTGTTTTTTCGGCCCCACTTGTTGCGTTTGTTCTGCGATCTTGTTTTTTTCTGACCTGAGGTAACCTCAACGATGACATGGCGATCATTGAATGTCGCATCATTCATTTTATCGATTATGTCCTCTTTGAAAGATTTGTCGATTTCAAAAAATGAGAAGCTTTTCAGGATTTCTATTCGGCCTATCTCAACATCTCTTTTTCGGATGCATTCGTTGATCAGGCCCATGAGCCTCGCAGGAGTGAGGTTGTCCATCTTCCCCTGGTTGATGTAGAAACGAACAAAGGAAGCGTCGCCTGGTTTTTTTCGTTCCGGGCGGTCATCTCCGTTGAGATCCCGCGAATTTTCGTAATAAGACAGGAATTGGTTGAATTCGATGGATACAAACCTCTTTATCAGCTCTTCACGGTCGAGACCGTCGAGTTTTTGGTAAATGTCGGGTAAAAAGTCTTTGATCTCCTTTTCATTGACCTCGATATCGTGAATTTTGTCAATCAGGCTGAAGAGCTGAACCTCACAAATTTCCTGACCTGTAGGCACCATTTTTTGTACGAACTTCTTCTTGATCTTGCCTTCGATCGGTCGAATCTTGTTTTTCTCCCGGTTGGTGATCACGGCCACGGAAATACCCTTTTTGCCCGCACGTCCGGTTCTTCCACTGCGATGCGTGTAGTTTTCAATCTGATCGGGAAGCTTGTAATGGATGACATGACTCAGGTCGTCAACGTCTAAGCCCCTTGCAGCAACATCGGTAGCGACGAGCATCTGGAGGTGCTTCTTTCTGAATTTGTTCATGACCAGGTCGCGCTGGGCCTGAGACAGGTCTCCGTGCAGTGCATCGGCGTTGTATCCGTCGGCGATCAGCTTGTCAGCCACATCTTTGGTCTCCCGTCGGGTTCGACAAAACACAATGGCGTAAATACTGGGATTGACATCGGCTATCCGCTTCAGGGCGGGGTAGCGGTTGCGATCCGAAACGAGGTAGTATTCGTGCTCCACATTGGCGGCCCCGGTATTTTTCTGCCCGGCTGAAACCTCGAGGGGTTCCTGTAGATAATTTCTGGAGATCTGTTCGACCTCCTTGGGGAAAGTAGCCGAGAATAGGAGGGTTTGCTTCTGTTTAGGCGTGCTTCTCAGAATCTTGTCGAGCTCTTCTTTAAAACCCATATTGAGCATTTCATCCGCCTCATCAAGAACGAGCCATTGGATCTTCTCGAGAGACAAAGCTTTGCGTTTAACGAGATCCAGGGTTCTTCCCGGGGTTCCCACAACGATTTGGGTGCCCCTTCTGAGTGAGCGAATCTGTTCATCGATGTTGGCCCCGCCATATACAGCGGTAACTTTGAGTTCCTTCATATTCTGGGAGAACTCCTCTATGTTTCGCGCAATTTGAATAGCCAGTTCTCTGGTAGGAGACAAGATAAGGGCCTGGGCATGCTTTCTGCTCAAGTCGATTTTCTCGATAATAGGGAGGCTGAAAGCCGCAGTTTTGCCGGTTCCGGTCTGCGCAAAAGCCTTGAGGTCCTGATTGGAACCCAGGATCTGTGGAATCGTTATCTCTTGAATGGGCGTCGGTTTCTCATAGCCCATGGTAATCAGGGAAGCTGTTATGGGATCACTCAGGCCCAGTGCTTTGAATTGTGTCATAGTAAATTGTTTTGAACTTCTATTAAGCACAAACCACTACGATCCGACCTTGAGTTCTGTGAATTTGCAAAAGTACGTTTAATTTGAAGAAGTGGGCAGGTAATTATCTTTTTTTGAGGTCAGCCAGGTGCATGTCAAAATATTTGTCGGTGAGGAACACGTAGGAATTCAAGACATTTCCTTCCTTGTTGACAATTATGCTACGAGCCATGTCTCCCTCGAACCAGGAGTAGCATTCGGAGTCTTTTGAGATTTTGAACTGGTTGTCAGTCGACAGTTTCTTAGTTTCCAAAAAGGCTGTCCACTCTTTGTGCTCCTTGGTTCGCTCGATTCCAATGAACTTGACATCGGGATACTTCTTTTGCAACTTGTCAAGCTTCTCGTTGACAATCTCGATCTGCATGAGATCATTGGGCCAAAAGTAAATGACCGTATGGTTGTCCTGGGACACTTGATTGACCTTCACCTCATTGCCTCGGCTGTCTACTACGATCAGTTCGGGAAGCTTCTGACCTGATTTAAGTTTTGCTTTCTGTTCCAGTGAAATTTTGAACTCTGACTTGATTTCTTCATTTTGACACTTTTCGAGGAAAAAGCTCTGTACCGCCAAATGCTGCTCCGGGGTCATATGTTCATTGCTAAGGGAACTCCAGGCACTCCCAGCCAGGAGACGATCCTTCAATCGCGGAACCGTGATTTTTTCATTTACTTGCTTCATAAAATGCAGCTCGACATTGTTGTCTTCCGGATCGATGTATTTCTTTTTGTGTGCCAAATGCTTCAAATATGTCCTTATGTAAACCACGTAAATTTCGTAGTCAATCAGATTGGGGTCATTCAAATTCAGTTGATCCCGGTACGCGTAAAAGTCATCGCTGAGCTCTGGAAATTCCTTTGATTTCATCATCCACATATGATTGTACGGATAATACTCCTTCATGAAATAAAACGGAAAATAAATCCCGGTCTTGGCCAATTTGTCGAACTGTGGTGAGGGTGGGTTTTCCAAATCATTGACGAAAATGTCGTAGAGGTCCAATTGTTTTTGGATACCTGCGTCGATGAGGTCAGAGAACTCGTGTTCATCCAACCTATAATTTGCTTTGAAGTTCTTTTCGGTTTTTTCCTGTTGCAGGTAAAGATTGATCAGAAAATTGTTTTTTGCGCTCCCCTTGCCGCTGAAGATCAGGGACTCATCAAAATCCCACGTGTTGAGGTACATAAGTACGCTGTCTGTCGGTTGCAGGTAGAGATACTGGAATTCTGGACCGTGGTTGAAGATATAGAGCCCCTCCTTAATCGAATCCAGTTCAAAGGCAAATTTGTTGTGATCATCCAGTCGTGCCGAATCGATCACCTTCTTCTCTTTGGAGAGATAGATGTATTTCCCCTTGGGATTTTTGATCTTTCCTCCAAAAAAGGTAATATTCTCTCTATCAGAGGATCCACAGCCATAAAAGCCGGTCAGGACACCCAGTGAAAGCAGGAGGATGAAAACAGAAGGAAAGTAATTTTTTTTCAAACAATTTACCTTAAACATGATACACAAATGTACTATTTCGGGCCCCTTGGCCTTGTTAATGTGTTGTTAAATGTTTTTACATGAAAGGTTAAAGATTAGACATATTTAGCTAATTTTGCAGGAATTTTAAGACGCAGGTATGCTCACAGTTTCTAATCTTTCGGTTCAGTTCGGAAAAAGAGTGTTGTTCGATGAGGTAAACACTGTTTTTACCCAGGGGAATTGTTATGGAATCATAGGTGCCAACGGTGCCGGAAAATCAACTTTTTTAAAGATACTCTCCGGGGAGATCGATCCAACTTCTGGATCGGTAAGCCTGGAGAAAGGCAAGCGCATGTCGGTTCTCACTCAGAATCACTTCGCCTTTGACCAGTACCCGGTTCTTGAGACGGTCATGATGGGAAACAAACCCTTGTATGACCTGAAAAAAAGACTGGATGCGATTTATGCCAAGGAGGACTTTTCTGAGGAGGATGGAGTTCTGGCCGGAGAATTGGGAGTCGAATTCGAAGAAATGGGAGGTTGGACCGCAGAAAGCGAAGCAGCAAACCTACTCTCATCACTTGGCATACCTGAAGATATGCACTATACCCTAATGGGTGACCTCGACGGTAAATCCAAGGTCAGGGTTTTGATCGCTCAGGCCCTTTTCGGATCCCCGGATGTTCTCATCATGGACGAGCCCACAAATGACTTGGATTTTGAAACTATTGGATGGTTGGAGAACTTTCTAGCCAATTATGACAATACCGTAATCGTGGTGTCTCACGACCGTCACTTTCTCGATGCTGTCTGCACCAACATCTCAGACATTGATTTCGGAAAGATCAATCAATACTCCGGGAACTACAGTTTCTGGTACGAGTCCAGCCAGTTGGCAGCTAAGCAAAGGGCTCAGCAGAACAAGAAAGCCGAGGAGAAGAAAAAGGAGCTCGAGGAGTTCATCCGAAGATTTTCGGCCAATGTGGCCAAGTCGAAACAGGCTACGAGCCGAAAGAAAATGATCGATAAACTGAACATAGCCGACATCAAACCTTCGAGTAGAAGGTACCCCGCCATCATATTCGAACAAGAGCGGGAAGCGGGTGACCAGATTCTTCACGTGGAGAACCTTTCCAAAACGATCGATGGGGAGGTCATCTTCGACAAGGTCGACATGAACCTGACCAAAGGTGACAAGGTAGTTTTGCTTTCAAGGTCTTCGAGGGCGGCAACCGCTTTCTACGAGATTGTCACCGGAAACGCAGAGCCCGATTCGGGGGATTACAAATGGGG
The DNA here is from genome assembly GCA_024644725.1 of Flavobacteriaceae bacterium. Lineage (GTDB taxonomy): Bacteria > Bacteroidota > Bacteroidia > Flavobacteriales > Flavobacteriaceae > Lutimonas. The sequence goes on from JAHEHE010000009.1 coordinate 20,669, forward strand.
GGTGACCACGACACATGCCTATCTGCCTATAGAAAACTCGGAGTTCTTCAATAACGATCTCACTCTTGTGGATTGGCTGCGCCAATATGCCAAAACCGAAGAGGAACGCGAAGAGGTCAATATACGTGGTTTTTTGGGCAAGATGATCTTCAGCGGAGACGAGGCTCTGAAAAAGAGCAACGTGCTCTCAGGAGGGGAGAAGGTTAGGTGCATGCTTTCTAGGATGATGATGACCCGTGCCAATGTGCTTCTGATCGATGAACCCACGAACCACCTGGATCTGGAATCCATTCAGGCCTTCAACAACGCCCTGAAAAATTTTAAAGGCACCGTTATTTTTTCGACACATGACCACGAGTTTGCACAGACTGTAGCCAACCGTATCATCGAGATCACTCCAAAAGGTGTTATTGACCGATACATGAGCTTTGACGAGTATCTGGAAGATGAATCGATCAAGGCGTTGAGAAACAAGATGTACGAATAGGGCAAATCGAAGAGTTCAGGTTTGCCTCTTTTCAGTTTTCCTTTCGGGGGTGAAATTTTTCCATGACTTTTTTCAAATGGGCACGGTCAACATGCATGTAGATCTCGGTTGTCGTAATGCTCTCGTGACCAAGCATCTGTTGAATGGCCCTCAGATCCGCTCCGTTTTCAAGCAAATGCGTCGCAAAGGAATGCCTCAAGGTGTGCGGACTTACTTTTTTTCTGATCCCTGACTTTTGCACGAGATCCTTCAAGATCATAAAGACCATGTTGCGACTGATTTGCCGCCCTCGCCTGTTCAAAAACAAGGTATCTTCAAAATCATTGTCAACGTCGAGGCTGCTTCGGATCAGGTTCCTGTAGTTGTCTATCAGACGGATTATATGATCGTTGACTGGAACGAAACGCTGTTTGTTGCCTTTGCCGATCACCCGGATGAAACCCTCTTCGAAAAAGAGATCGGAAATCTTCAACCCGACCATTTCACTAACTCGTAAGCCACAGCTGTAAAGGGTTTCCAACATGGCTCGGTTTCGTTCACCCTCAGGTGTGCTCCGGTCAATTTGGGAAAAGATCCGGTCTATATCCTCTTCTGACAGTGTATCCGGCAATTTACGTCCCAGTTTGGGCGATTCGATCAGGTCCACAGGATTGTCTGAACGGTAGTCTTCAAAGATGAGGTAGTCAAAAAAACTGCGCAGGCCCGAGATAAGCCTTGCCTGCGAGCGTGCCGAAATATCCGGTTCGGTTCGGTAAATGAATTCGCGTACGTCTTCCTCGATGATATGAATCGGACCCTTTTCGTCCCCGTTTTCCTCCCGAAAATTTGCAAATTTCTGGATATCTCTCCCATAGGCCTGAACCGAATTCTCGGAAAGACCTCTTTCAATCTTCAGGTAGTATTTGAAGTCATTGAGCGCCTGGTTCCATTTCATTTTTCCTCTTTTGCTTTTAATTCGGGTCGTCTGCAGAGATCTGTAAATTTATGCTATTTTTGGGAACAGTTCAACGAAGGAAACCACTATGAAAATCGCCATAATCAACGGACCCAATCTCAATCTTTTGGGCAAACGTGAGCCCGATGTCTACGGGAATACGACTTTCGAGTCGTATTTCGAGAATTTGAAAAAGGTATATCCCACTATTGAATTCGAATACTTCCAGTCGAATATCGAAGGGGAGATCATTTCGAAAATCCAGGAATTTGGCTTCTCGGCAGATGGAATCATTCTGAATGCCGCGGCCTACACGCATACATCCGTGGGTATAGGGGATGCTGTAAAAGCCGTGCCTGCTCCAATTGTCGAGGTGCATATTTCGAATGTCTATCAAAGAGAGGATTTTCGCCATGAGTCTCATATATCGGCTCATGCTATGGGGGTGATTGTCGGTTTTGGCCTCATGGGATATGAACTTGCCGTACGCTCTTTTATGGATAAAACCTGAGAGCCGATAGTCACTATTTTCTAACATTTATCAGCTTTTTTTCTCTCGCATTTTATATTTTTACGTTTCCTTAAAAACAGATTATGATTTTAGTTGCAGACAGCGGATCGACCAAAACCAATTGGATCGCGATCAACGACAAGGGAGAGACTTTCTTCAAGATAGATACAAAAGGACTCAATCCGGCGGTATTTTCGCGCGATACGCTGTTTGACCGTGTGATTACGAAAAAAGAACTTTACGACATTAAAGACGATGTGAACAAAATTTTCTTTTATGGGGCCGGTTGTGGAACTCAGCACGCTGTAAACTACCTGAAGGATGTCTTCCAGGATATATTCACCAATGCTGACATCGAGATTCAAGAGGACACGATTGCAGCTGTGAAGTCGCTGCAGACGGATAAGCCCGGCGTGGTCTGTATCCTCGGAACAGGTTCAAATTGCAGTTTTTACGACGGGAAGGAGACCCATCAGAAGATCGTTTCACTCGGCTATATCCTGATGGACGCAGCCAGCGGAAACTTTTTTGGAAAGCAGATTCTAAAGGATTATCAATACCGTACCATGCCCAAGGAAATTGCTGAAAAATTTGCGAAACAATACGACCTGAGACCCGATATAATAAAGGAACACCTGTATAAAAAAGAGAATCCTAATACGTATCTCGCAGATGTCGGCCGCTTTTTGATTGAGAACAAGCAAAGTGATTACGCCCAGAAGATTATCAAAGCGGGCTTGAGGTTCTTTGTTGAGAATCAGATTTTGCAGTTTGAAGAGGCTCGAAATGTTCCTGTCTACTTTGTAGGCTCCATAGCGCACTTCCTGGCGGAGGAGATTGAATCCGTGTTGAAGGAATACGATCTGGTTTTGGGCAAGATCATCCGTCATCCCATCATCACCCTGGCTCAGCATCATGCCAATGAGATGATCGCGAAAAATTAGATCATTTATTTGACTGCAATACAGGAGATTTCGACCCTTACATCTTTCGGCAACCTGGCGACTTCGACCGTTTCGCGGGCAGGCGCCGTAACCGGATCGAAGTAAGATCCGTAAACCTTGTTGATCTTTTTAAAGTCATCCATGTCTTTTATGAAGATCGTGCACTTGACCACGTTGGAGAAATCCATTTTTGCCTCGGCCAGAACGGCTCCCAAATTTTTCATCACACGACGCGTTTCCGATTCGATGTCCTTTTTGACCAGGTTTCCCAATTCGGGGTCAATGGCGATTTGGCCCGAGACATAAAGCGTATTTCCATGCAGAATGGCCTGGCTGTAGGGCCCGATGGGTTCGGGAGCACCTTTCGTTACAATGATCTGTTTCATACGGGGATAGAATTTATGTTTTTCCTTAGTTTATTCGTACGTTAACCTAATAACACAAACTTCAAATGAAGTGAATTATTGTCAGCTTGAGACAAGTTTTTTAACAGATCAGAACAGCCTTCTGTCGGGTACTCTTCTCTGATCGTATTTGAGATCGCTCAAGGCGCCTGATTTGATGCCGATGTAGAAATAATAAGTTGCCCGGTCACCGAAGGGAACCCAGTTAAAACTGAATCTCCAGCTGTCCAGGTCTCGCTCAAACCGGAGCTGTGTATAGGTGATGCCATTGTTCCTGAAGTCATATCCGGATGAGAAGCCCACTTTCCACTTGGGGGAAAATTCAAGATTTCCGGAGACCTGAAGGGAATTCGTAGTGATTTCATCCCGTGCCGCCACATTGTTGTAGGTCAGGGCGTACCTGACTCTCAAATCCCAGGGCATGCTTGTGTTGAACAGTTTGGCCTTTTTCACCGTATCTTCCTCTTCACCTCTGTTGATGGTCTGACGATTATTTACAAGACTTTCTCCAAACATATTGGCCGAACTGTCATCGGCTGACCCTCCAACGGCGTAGTCTTTCCCTCCATCAGACTCCTTGCCCAGATCCTTGCTATTCAGGGAATAGTTCATTGTGAAGTTGGCATTTGTGAAGCGCAGCAGGCTTCCGCCGTTGTTGATGTTGTAGACATTTATCCTTCTTCCGTTGGCATTGATGGCATAAGGATCAAACGAGGCATTCAGGTTGAGCCCCATTTTGTTTTTGAGTATTTGCGTTCCGGCGGTCATTCTCAGCGGACTCCAGTTCAGTGAATCCGCAGCGATATTATAGCTTGTGGACAGGTTCAGGTTATTGAGAATGGTGACTTTCTTGGGTTCCTCCTCGTCGGGGTCTTTGGAGGCCACTTTCGCTTCCAGCGTATTGTTCACAGAGAACCCAATGCTGTTTGACAAGCCCTGGGAAGGGGTTCCATAAACGCCCCCTTCGAAACGAGAATACTCGCGAATGTCGTCTGGGTCTAGACTGGCCTGGTATTCATCGTAATACTGGCTGAAATCCGGCCTGTAGTTCCATGAGATTGCAGGTCGCATCACATGGCGAATGGCCTGCATACGCCCCTTTTTAAAGTTGAGCATCCCGTATACGGTGGTACTTGCCGATACCCCGCCGGAATATTCCCGGTAACTGTCAAAACCATTGATGGTGTCGGTTACCACCTCCTCAATGTCTTCGTCCCAGTACCTTTCAATGGTCTTGAACACCCATACGTCCCGATAGCTGATCGAAGGCGCCACACTCACATATTTCAGAGCTTTGGCGCTGGTGCTCATGGCAATGTCGTGTCGTATGCCTGACCTTGCGTCTTTAAACATATCCGAACTGCCGAACTCTTCGTCTGTCGTTGTTATCCGGTTCTGGGCATTCATATTGTAGGTTACCCCAATGTTTTGAATGGGATTCTTTTTGGTTCCCACCTTTGGGGCAAACGGATAGATCCGATCCATGTTCACCACCAGGGAAGGAAGGTTCATGTCAATGGTTTCGGTATTCGTATTCTGGGTGTGGGTCATCGACGCATTCAAATTAAACGGTGTCCCGACAAACTTTTTATAATAGGATACAGACGAGGCAAAGGTGTTGACGAGGTAAAACGGGGAGCTCGCCTCATTGATCGACTCCTGGAAAAAGCTGCTGCTACCGAAATTTACGGACGCCGCGAACCGTGAGGTGGGGTTGGATTGGGTCGACTGGCTGTGAGACCAGCGGATGAAAAAATTTGTCGCCTTGCTGTAATCCGGAAATCCCTTTTGACTGTTGATCAGGTTTTCGAATCTAAAACTGAAGCTACCGGTGAACTTGTAACGCAGAGCATAATTCGACTCGGCTCGAAGTCCCCAGCTTCCGTTTGTGTAGATGTCACCTAAGATGGCGAGATCCAAATAGTCATTCACGGCGAAATAATAACCTCCATTCTGAAGAAAGTAGCCCTGGTTGTTATTCTGGCCCCAGGTCGGAATGATGAATCCGGAAGCTCTTCCGCTGGTTATCGGCGCATAGAAGAAGGGCAAAACCAGAGGCGTTGGAACATCTGCGATCACCAGGTTGCTCATTCCGCCAACGATCTTGCTGTCTGGCACCACCTTGATGTTCGAGGTTTGGATGTAATAGTCGGGGATTTCCTTCTGAGAAGTAGTGAATTTAGCCTTGTTGATGTAAAAGGTGCTGTCATTCTCTTTTTTGGTGATATCTCCTCGAATAATCATACCCTGTTGCTCGGTCTTTGAATTGTAGATGATCGCCTTTTCGGTCTCAAAATTGTAGAGCAGGGAATCCTGCACGGACTCCTGGCTGCCCTGTTTGAACTGTGGACGCTGGATGTAGTTTCCGGCTGAGTCCAAAATTCCGGAAGCTATGGCGAGGTTGTTTTTGTAATCGATGATAATTTTCCCGGCTCGAAGCTCGATATCCTGGTAATAGAGCTCCGCCTCGTTGTACAAAGTGGCGGTTGAGGTCAAAAAGTCATTTGAGAGATAGTCCTTTGATCTGTGGATGATGTTGTCTTCGAGATATTCCTGGGTGATCTGAAGAGAATCGGTTTTAGTGGTGTCTTGTTCCACAGGGACGACCGCAAATTCTTTGGGTCTCCTCAGACTGTCCGTTGGATTTAATTGGACTTCAGCATTGCTTTCCTGTTGATCAATTTGCCCTGAAATCTTCTGATTTCCAAAAACAAATAATAAGATCAAGAAAAGGATGTATCTTAAATTTGTATACAATGCTATAAATGCTATTTTTGTATGAAAATGCCAATTTTTTAAAGTTACAAACTTACATATATTTTTTCACTGGCATACATATATGGGGATATTTTAGACGTGTGAAAGCTATGGTGTTTAAAGGGAAAAAGAACAATTGGTCTTCGTTGTGCATCGTCTTTTTCGGTTTGTTTTTCGCGATGTCATTTCAGGGTTTTTCACAAATGGATGACAACTTTATCGTGGTGCTTGATGCCGGTCACGGAGGAAAGGATCCCGGACGTCCTGCGAAAAATTACAGCGAGAAGGACATTGCGCTGAATATCGTTTTGGAGCTTGGACGCAAACTGCAGTCTCTTGATGATGTAAAAGTGGTATACACACGAAAGAAAGATATATTTCTGGAGTTGAAAGAGCGAGGCAGAATCGCCAATGAGGCAGATGCCGACCTTTTTGTCTCTATTCATTGCAACGCCTTCCACACCCAGGTCGATGGTACGGAAACCTATGTTCTGGGGTTGCACGCCAATCAGCAGAATTTTGAAGTGGCAAAGCAAGAAAACTCTGTTATATTTCTGGAAGACAATTACTTGGAAACTTATGAAGGGTTTGATCCGAACTCGCCCGAGGCCGTCATCGGACTCACCCTGATGCAGGAGGAGTTCCTCGATCAGAGCTTAATGCTGGCAAGCAATATTCAGAACAATTTCAAGAACGACCTCAGAAGGAAAGACCGGGGCGTCAAACAGGCCGGATTTGTTGTTTTGCATCAGACCTACATGCCCAGCGTACTGGTTGAAACCGGATTTATAACCAATACGAAGGAAGGTGCCTTTTTGAATTCAAAAAGCGGGCAACAGAAAGTGGCCGGAGCCATTTATGAAGCGATCAGGGCCTACAAAAAGCATTTCGATGAGAATCTGGTGGTCGAGGAAGTGCCGGCACCCGTAGAAGAGGAAAAAGAGTCCAGGATCTACTCGGGAGTTGATTTCAAGGTGCAAATCGCGTCGGGATCCAGGAAACTCGACCTGAAGCCCTATAACTTCAGCGGACTCAAAGGTGTTGATCGTGAAAAGGTAGGCAAGCATTATAAATACTATTACGGAAAGTCTTCAAACTACGATGATATACTGAAGCTCAGGGATGAAGCCCGAAAGGCGGGCTACAAATCCGCTTTTGTGGTTGCCTTTAAGGATGATGTGCGCGTTTCAGTATCCGACATAATCGATTGATCCTTCCGAATTCATTCGCTGCGCCTGCAAAATATTTAGTAATATTGTTCTTGTAAAATCTTCAACTTGAAAGCCACAAGAGAAATTAAGACCGGAGTAGTCGCGATCCTGGTTATCATCCTTTTTATTTGGGGGTACAACTTCTTAAAGGACCAGAATCTTTACGACACGAGCAGGACAATGTACGCCGAATATGACAACGTCCAGGGATTGGCTCCGAAAAGCCCGATAACGATCAACGGTTTGAAGGTCGGATCGGTCACGCAGATCAGTTTTCACCCCCGCAAAAAGGGAATTTTGGTCGCACACCTCCAGCTGGACAACCCGATAGAGTTCTCCGTGAACAGCGTGGCCCAGATCTACAGCCCGGATTTTATAAGTGGAAAATCGCTCAAGATCAATCTGGTTCTGGACCAAGGGTCGATCGCCATGGATGGTGACACGTTGATAGGCGAGGTTGATTCGGGGATCATGGGAATGATCAATGAGCAGATTGCCCCTCTGCAGGTAAAGGTGGAAAGCTTTGTGGTACAGACGGATTCGGTCATGAAATCGATTGATGCCCTTTTGGATAAAGAGAATCAACAGAATATCAAGGAGTCTTTGAGAAACGTCAATGGAATCCTCTCAGATTTCAAAACATCGTCTCAGTATCTTGAGAGCCTGATGGCGGAGAACGGGAAGATGGACAGCATTATCAACAGCACGAACCATACCATGAATAACCTGGCGGCGATCTCCGATTCAATTCAGGCTGCCGACCTGGGTGCAGCAGTGGCGACCATGGAGTCTACTCTTGCTAACTTCAATTCGGTTCTCGACAGCTTGAAAACGGGCGATGGAACGATGAGTAAATTGCTGAATGACGATGAGCTTTACACAAACCTGGCCAATGCTTCCAAGGAACTCGAAGAATTGCTCCGAGAGGTCAAGGAGCATCCCAAGCGATTTGTTCACCTGTCGGTATTTGGAAAGAAGGAAAAGCCTTACGTAGAACCCGAAGAAGATTAGTTGATAACTTGTAATAAATTAGTCTTTGGACCTTTTTGAAGATGAGTAATTTTACTCTCGACTAACTCAAAATCCGTAAAGAAGGATGTCAGTTTTACCCAATATCATTTTCGCAATCATACTCTTGCTGGGAATTGGTTTTTTCGCCAGGAATATCCGCAAGCTCAAGAGAAACATCGAGCTCGGGCGGGATTCTCATCGAGATGACCGATCTTCGGAACGTTGGCAGAATATGATTCGGGTGGCGCTCGGCCAGGGTAAGATGGTCAGCCGACCCATCGCCGGAATTCTTCATATTTTGGTCTATGTGGGATTTGTCATCATCAACATTGAAGTGCTCGAGATCGTTATTGACGGATTGTTGGGTACCCACAGGATATTCGCCTTTGCCGGCGGATTCTATGACTTTCTGATCGCCTCTTTCGAGATCCTGGCCTTACTCGTTCTGGTTTCCGTTATCATTTTTTGGATACGCCGGGTCATACTCAAGATTCCCAGGTTTTGGAACAAGGAAATGACCAAATGGCCGAAGAACGATGCTCTGAATATTTTGTATTTCGAGGTGATTCTGATGACGCTCTTTTTGGTGATGAACGCTTCGGATTACGCTTTGCAGCAAATGGGTGCGATTCACTATGTCCAGGCAGGAAGTTTCCCGATCAGCTCCTGGATCGCAGGTTGGCTCCCTCAAAACGAGTTGACTCTCTTTTATCTGGAGCGAGGAGCGTGGTGGCTTCACATCATTGGAATATTGTTCTTTTTGAACTATCTCTATTATTCGAAACACCTGCATATTCTGCTCGCGTTTCCAAATACCTATTACGCAAATCTGGAAGTCCCCGGCAGGTTCAGCAACCTGGAATCGGTTACCCGTGAGGTCAAGCTCATGATGGATCCGTCAGCGGATCCCTATGCGGTCCCGGAAGATGAGCCGGAGACAGCTGAGAAGTTTGGTGCCCGGGATGTTGCAGATCTTACAAGAATCCAGCTTTTGAACGCCTATACCTGTACAGAATGCGGCAGGTGCACCTCGGTTTGTCCTGCCAACCTTACCGGAAAAGAACTTTCGCCGCGAGCAATCATGATGAAGACGAGAGACAGGCTGGAGGAGGTGAGTGGTTTCATCGACGTAAATGGAGAAGACAAGTTTAAATCTGAGGGAGATGGCAGGTCGCTTTTGGATTATGTCAAAGCAGAGGAGATCTGGGCGTGCACGAGCTGTAACGCATGTGTTGAGGCTTGTCCTGTTGACATTGATCCGCTCTCGATCATCATGGATATGCGGCGCTACCTGGTGATGGAAGAATCCCAGGCCCCAATGGAACTGAATTTGATGATGACCAACGTGGAGAATAATGGTGCACCCTGGCAGTACAACCAGATGGATCGGTTGAACTGGAAGGACGAGTAGCAGGAAGTCAAAAGTTGAAAAAGTTTAAAAAAATTAGACTAAATTAGTATGGTAATACCGACAATGGCTGAGAAGATGGCAGCGGGCCAAACACCGGAAGTTTTGTTCTGGGTGGGATGCGCCGGAAGCTTTGACGATCGTGCCAAGAAAATAACCAAGGCATTTGCCAAAATTTTGATTGAGGCCGGAGTCGATTTTGCCGTGTTGGGCACGGAGGAGAGTTGTACAGGTGACCCTGCAAAGAGAGCAGGAAATGAGTTTCTGTTTCAGATGCAGGCGATGACCAACATCGAGATCATGAACGCCTATGAGGTCAGAAAGATCGTTACGACCTGTCCGCATTGCTTCAATACGATCAAGAATGAATATCCAGAATTGGGAGGGAAGTACGAAGTGCTTCACCACACCCAGTTTATAAATGGTTTGATAGCAGACGGAAGACTCGTTGTTGAAGGTGGAGATTTCAAAGGAAAGCGAATTACTTTCCACGATCCTTGCTATTTGGGACGAGCGAACGATGTGTACGAGGCTCCAAGAGATTTGATCCAAAAGATCGACGCGGAACTCGTTGAAATGAAAAGGTGCCGATCCAATGGTCTATGTTGTGGAGCTGGCGGTGCGCAAATGTTCAAAGATGCGGAAGCCGGCAAGAAGGAAATAAACATCGAAAGAACCGAGGAAGCTCTTGAAGTAAACCCGGGAATCATTGCGACCGGCTGCCCATTTTGCAATACGATGATGACCGACGGGATCAAGAACAAGGAAAAGGAGAAAGAGGTCAGCGTGTTGGACGTGGCAGAGCTGATAGCCAGAGCCAAGGACCTTTAAGTGAATAAATAGATATGCCTTTTGTGAGAGATAAAAATTTAGTTAATGTTTACGAAGAGCTTGATAAAGCCAATGGCACCATCAAGAATCTCTCCACGGCCTTAAAGGATGAGGAAGAGAACAACTCCGAGCTGAAGAAGCACCGAATTATATTGGGAGTTGCCTGCCTGGTATTCCTGATTCTGTTCCTCTGGTCTTTTCTGCCCAAATCGAAGCAGTATAAAGAGGAGTACCTGATCAAGAACAATCTGAGCCTGATCGATACGGATTCGCTTCACAAGATACAACGTAAGGCCAAACAGGTCATCATGGCCGATTCCATACAGGTTTCTCTGAACGAATTGAGCATCGTGTTCAGCATTCAGATTGGCGCCTACACGAATTTCAATTCCGGATTGATTTCCAAAGACATTGCCCAGCTCGAGGAATTTGAGGAAAATGGCTTCAACAAGTTTGCCGTAGGCAAGTTCACAACCTACAAAGAAGCTGTGGCTCTGCGGGATGACCTCCGTCGAATGGGTTTCAACGATTGTTTCATCATTGCAAAGTCCTTCGGAATCCCTGTAAATATCGACGAGGCTCTTCAACTCAGCGGGGAAAAATGGATCCGTGGAAACAGCAAGTAAGAGGAAACAGCAACTAATCTATTTCAATTGGCACGTTTAGAATCTTGGGTAAAAGCTGCCCGCTTGCGAACCCTTCCACTCTCGGTATCCGGAATTATCGTCGGAACCTGCATGGCAGCTTCAAGGGGCTATTTCGATGTCTGGATATTTGTCCTGGCCCTGATCACGACGATTGGCTTTCAAATTCTGTCAAATTTTGCGAATGATTATGGCGATGGGCTCAAAGGCACTGACAACGAGGATCGGGTAGGTCCTGAGCGGGCCATACAAAGTGGTGAGATCAGTCCTGCCCAAATGAAAAAAGGCATGACGATTACCTCGGTTTTGACGGTAGCCGTAGCCTTGTTGCTAATTTACCTCTCTTTCGGAAAAGAGTATCCCTTTTACGCTTTCCTTTTCATTCTTCTGGGAGTAAGCAGCATCATCGCCGCCATCAAGTATACCGTGGGCGACAACGCATATGGCTACAGTGGTCTCGGTGACGTGTTTGTCTTTCTCTTCTTTGGACTTCTCAGTGTATGCGGCTCCTATTTTCTGTATGCCAAATCCATTGATTTCACGGTCTTTCTTCCTGCTTTTTCAGTCGGATTGCTCAGTGTCGGGGTCTTGAACCTTAATAATATGAGAGATATGGAGTCCGATAAGAAAGCGGGCAAAGTCACCCTGGTGGTGCGAATAGGTTCAGAATTTGCCCGGTATTATCACTATTATCTCATCGTAGCCTCTTTGCTATTTGCTCTGATGTACACTTCCCTGAGATTCTCATCTCCGTTTCAGTTTCTTTTCCTGATCGCCTACATTCCGTTGTTCACTCACTTGGTGAAGGTTTACAAAACCCGGGACGTTAAACTTCTCGACCCGGAATTGAAAAAACTGGCTTTGAGCACCTTCCTGTTTTCTCTACTTTTTGGGTTAGGTCTTGTTTTGTAGCTCGATAAGGCTCAATGAATAGTATTGATGCAAGTCAAGACTTAGAGAGGAACAATTGTATGATTTAGTGGAATTGATTAATTTTAATGTAAAATCCTCATTATGAAAATCACATATCTCGGGCATGCCGGCCTTTCCATTGAAGTAGCCGGGAAAAACCTAATTGTAGATCCCTTTATCAGTCCGAATCCGCTGGCTAAAGACATTGACATCGAGGTTCTGGAGGCCGACTATATCCTGATCACCCATGCACACCAGGATCACATTGTTGACGTAGATGCGATAGCGAAACGGACTGGGGCCAAGATCATCTCGAACTTTGAGATTGTCACCCATTACGGCAACCTGGGCTTTGAGGGGCACCCGATGAACCACGGGGGTTCATGGCAATTCGAATTTGGACGAGTCACCTATACCAACGCGATTCATACGAGTTCCTTTCCCGATGGAAGCTATGGGGGTCAGCCCGGAGGTTTCTTACTGGAAACCGACGAAGGAAACATATATATTGCCGGGGATACGGCACTTACCTTCGACATGAAGCTTATTCCGATGCAGTGCAAGCTCGATTTTGCCGTTCTTCCCATAGGGGACAATTTTACCATGGGTTATGAAAGTGCGGTCATCGCAGCGGAGTTCATTGAATGCGACAAAATAATGGGCTATCATTACGATACTTTTGGTTATATCGAGATCGATCATGCCAAGGCCAAAAATGCTTTCTCATCGGCGGGCAAAGAGCTCATTCTGCTGCCGATCGGGGATTCTGTGGAGGTTTAAAGACAATTTTCTATATTTAATGGAACAAAAACCAGGTTCCGTGAAATATACGAATGAAGTAACCATAAATCTTCCCCTGAAAAAGGTCCTGGATCTTTTTGACAGCGAGGAGAACATGTTCAAGTGGCAACCTGAACTCGTGAGTTTTGAGCACGTTTCAGGCGAAAAAGGGGAGGTTGGCTCAAAATCGAATCTGTGCTACAAGATGGGAAAGCGCGAAGTCGAAATGCTCGAAACCATTACCAAGAAGAACCTACCTGAAGAATTCGATTTCACTTACGAGGCCAAAGGCGTCTGGAACCAAATGAAGAACTCCTTCATTGAAGTGGGGCCCTCTGAGACAAAATGGATTTCTCATTCCGAATTTCGATTCAGCGGTTTCATGAAGCTCATTGGATTTCTCATGCCCGGATCATTCAAAAAACAATCTCAGCTGGCATTGGACCGTTTCAAGGCCTTTGCTGAATCACAGATATAGATTTTGAGTATTAAACTCATTCAAGAAGTTTAGTCACAAAGAATTTCAACATTTCTTCCACATCCTCCTTCATTGAGGACTTGGCCTTAATCTCGGTAAGCCTGGGCAAGTGATCCGCAAAGTAGATATGGTTGTTTGTCATTTCGAAAAGATTGCTGGCCAGGGCAGAAGGATAGGGAAAGTCAGGTTTGATTTCCAGGATCACCTCTGCAACCTGGGCCACCATATTTTTGTAGTTCAAAAAGAATCCCTTTTTATTCTCCTGATCCACCTCTTTCGTATGATAAACCTTGGTACTTTCTGAGATCACAACATTGTGCAGCGAGGACTCATTCACGTATTCGATTGCCGGATTTTCCTCACTTACCGAGACAAAGGAATGAAGTATTATCTCGAGTTTTTTTCTTGGGTCCTCGACATTGAAAGTCTTGATCTGAATCATGTAACTCAGCCATTCCCAATACCAGGAGACCAGGTAAATAAGAAGGAGGTGCTTGTTTTCAAAATACCTGTAGATGGAGGCTTCGGTGGAACCCATAGCTTCCGCCAGTTTCTTGAAGTTGAATTGTTCAAAACCCAATTCTTCCAATAAGAGAATAGAATGTTTGACAATGCGCCTCCCTAGATCCGATTCCTGCGGATCCTTGAGGTACAGACCTGGATTCAGTGATATTCTGATATTGACAGCCATACTTAAAGAGAATCAAAGTTAGATAATTGACACCGCAATTAAAAATATCATGAACAATTATATGACTATTTAACACAATAGTATTACTATCAGTATGATTTTTTTAATATCTTTGATAGTTAAAATTTGATCATTATGGAGCAAAAAAGTTTTTTAAGTGGAATTAGATCTGATCTCCCGGCGAGTATCGTCGTATTTTTCGTGGCCTTGCCGCTCTGTCTGGGAATTGCCTTGGCGAGTGGCGCTCCGCTTTTTTCAGGACTGATTGCCGGAATTGTAGGTGGTATTGTAGTCGGTGCGCTCAGTGGATCAAAAATTGGAGTTAGTGGTCCTGCAGCAGGACTTGCTGCTATCGTTCTCACGGCAATTGGAACCCTGGGCGGCTTTGAGAATTTTCTTGTTGCCGTTGTCCTTGGAGGGATCATTCAAATCATTCTCGGGTTTTTACGTGCCGGGGTCATCGGATATTATTTTCCATCCTCAGTGATCAAAGGTATGCTTACCGGAATCGGAATTATCATCATTCTCAAGCAGATCCCTCATTTCTTTGGATATGACGCCGATCCGGAAGGAGATTTTGCATTCTTTCAGGTGGATGGCCAGAATACCTTCTCGGAGATTTTCAATGCATTGAACCACATTCAGCCCGGTTCGGCCCTGATAGGAATCATCGGATTGGCTATCCTTATACTTTGGGAAAATGTACTATCCAAAAAAGGAAAGATTTTTAAATTGATACAGGGGCCCGTGGTCGCCGTGGTTTTGGGAATAATATTCTTTGTTGCGACCCAGGATTCCGGAGCATTGAGCATTTCTTCAAGTCATTTGGTGAGTGTGCCTGTTCCAGAGGATTTCTCGTCCCTGGCCGGACTGCTGACCTTCCCTAATTTTGCGGCTTTGGCAAATCCCGAGATATGGGTGGTAGGGTTTACCATAGCCTTGGTGGCGAGTTTGGAAACCCTGCTTTGTGTCGAGGCAACTGACAAACTGGACCCTCATAAAAATGTCACACCCACCAATCGAGAGTTACTCGCCCAGGGTACTGGAAACATTATTTCAGGATTGATAGGCGGACTGCCGATCACCCAGGTGATTGTGAGAAGCTCGGCGAATATACAATCAGGAGGACAAACTAAGGCCTCAACTATAATTCACGGTTTCTTTCTGCTGATCTCAGTGGTGTTGATCCCCAATTTACTCAACAAGATACCTCTTTCTGTTCTGGCGGCGATTCTGCTGGTGGTGGGATACAAACTCGCCAAGCCGAGGCTTTTCAAATCGATGTATGAACTCGGATGGAAGCAATTCGTTCCTTTTATCGTCACGGTTATGGGAATCATTTTCACAGACCTTCTTGTGGGTATCGGACTCGGACTCCTGGTTGGTATCATTGTGATTTTGATCAAGAGCTACCAGAATTCTCACTTCTTGCACATGGAAGGTGAAGATGTGGATGACGGAAAAGTGAAAATGACCCTGGCGGAAGAAGTTACATTTTTTAACAAGGGTGCCATCCTGAAAGAACTGGATCGGCTTCCTGAAGACTCCTTTTTGGAGCTTGATGTGACCAACACCAAGTACCTCGATCACGACGTAATAGAGATCCTGGATGATTTCATTCTGAAGGCGGAAGAGCGAAACATTACGGTTAAAGTAATTTCGAAGGACGGTATCGTTGTCGACCCAAAGGCCTACTTCCACTTCATCAACAAGAGAAAAAAGGCGAGCTAGCTCGCAAACGATTCCAAGCGGAGGAATTCCCTTCCATTTTTATGTTTTTTCATTAGCAAGCGCTGCCCGAGAGGGCAGCGCTTCTTTTATTTGAAATTTGTCTATTTTTAGTACATGTTTGATTCATGGATTTTTAGGTATAGAAACACCTTGGTTTATGCTCTTTTTATCATTGCCTTCCAGGGATTGGCAAACGATTGCGGTAATGTGACGTATGAAGTAGATAATGAACCCTTTGAGAAAGTGCTGATCTATTGGGACACCTCTCTGTCCATGGCCGGCAGGAACCTCGAAGTGGAATTGGAATTGCTCTCCGCTTACTTCGAATCCCTCGGAAGAACCGAGGTGGAATTCATAACGTTTGATCACCAGTTGGGAAAAGCTTCGAATCTGAGCGTTGTAAATGGAGAAATCTCCTCATTGAAGTCAGCCATAATGGGTCTGACTTATGACGGGGTCGCTCTTTTCACACTTTTGGACTTGAATGAGGATGCCTATGCGACTCTTATTTTTACTGACGGTGTAGGGGTGATCGATGACCTGCACCTGCCCGAAGGGAAAGACATTTTTTTGATCAACAGCCTCCCGACTGCCCAAGCTATCGGTCGGCGAACCTATCACAGAAACTATCTCGACATAGCTGAATTGGGACTTGGGGGAGTGTTGGAGAGCCTGGGGGTAGTTGGAGCGAGGGCCTCGAGCGATCTCCCCACAACAAATAGTCCGGCTGATGAAAAGACGGATTTTCGCATCGAGGGTGTGGTTTTTGATCAGAGCAGGCCACTTGAAAATGCCACAATCCAGGTCCAAGGAGAGGATAGGGGCGTTGTTTCGGGAAAAGACGGAAGGTTTAACCTCGAAGCATCGATTGGCGATATTCTAATAATTGGATATCTGGGCATGGAGAATCAGGAATACCAGATCACAGGAGATCAGGTCATCGAGTTTTATCTCAATATCGAAGAGAACCAGCTCGATGAGGTCGTGCTGAAATCAAAAGCGGAAAGTCCGGATGCAAAGAATACCATCACCACAGCTTATGGTGAAAAGAACGAAGACCAGATTGGTTATACGGTTCAGGATGTCGAGGGCGAGAATTTCGAAGGGCAGGGAAATATATCTGATGCGACACGGGGTAAAATCATCTCCTACAATTATTCACAGAACGATGACCTGAGTCAGATTCAGCTCAGGCAGGTGCAAACTCTTGCAGCAGGGACAAAGAACCCTTTGATTGTGGTCGATGACATCCCTTTGGGCGTCAATGACAGCTCGACCGGCGGGCTGACCCTTTCCACATGGCATATTGATCCGAACAATGTAGAAAAAATAACGGTGCTGCGGGGTTTGGCAGCAACGAATAAATACGGGACGCTTGCTCGAGGTGGAGCGATTCTCATCTATACCAAAACAAGGGCGGGTGCCAAAGCCGGAAAAGATGGCCAATCCAATTCAGCTATGGTAAAAGGGAACACCTATAATGAGACCGTAACAAGCATATCCAATGCTCCCAAGGGTGATTACCTGAAGGAGTTCAAAAAGGTTAAAAGCATCGAAGAGGCCTACGAGCTTTACATGAATCAACGCACCTCTTATCTGGACGACTATCAGTATTTCATCGATGTGTCCAAATACATGGTCAAATGGGGAAATGCCGATCTGTCAAAGAGAATCCTGCTGAATATTTTGGAATTGAATCCGAATGAAGTTGAATACTTGCGTTTTGCGGGTATGATACTCCAGGATCGAAAAGATTTTGGCCTGGCACGCGAGGTCTACGAGCAGGTACTTCTTTTAAAGCCCGGAGAGTCTCAATCCTATCGCGACCTGGCTCTGATCCTGGGAGAGAGCCATCAGTACCAAAAGTCCCTGGATATGTATCGCAAGATGAAAGACGGAACTTACCCGAGTGTGAATTTTGAAGGGCTCCGAAAGCCCCTGAACAGTGAAATGAAAAGATTGATCCTTCTGCATCGCAATAAACTGGATACCCAGGGCCTTTCAAGTCATTACCAGACCCCTATGAATTACGATGTTCGGGTGGTGGTCGACTACAATGATCGAGATGCTGAATTTGACCTTCAATTTGTCAATCCGCAGAAGAAGTTCTTCGTCTGGTCCCACCGAAAGTTTGAGAACAGTGAGCGCATTGATCAGGAAAAGACTCAGGGCTTCAACACCGAGGAATTCTTTCTGATCGACGCCGAACCCGGAAAGTGGCAGGTCAATATTGAATCCCCCAAACAAGACAGCCGCGACCCACTTGCCTTGCGCTATACCGTTTACCGGTACTATGGAACAAAGGCAGAGACGAGCCAAAGCAAGACCGTAATACTCAACAACGTTGAAGGAAAATACCTGCTTGGCATCATCAAAATCTAAGATCCTCTATTCGATAATCAAGGTCTTGGTAAAGGTCTCTGCGACGGCATAGTATCCGAGCGCAAAATTGTTGAATTGGTCGACATTGTCAAAAAAGTCTATGTTGTCGATCTCGGTCACATTGATGATATTTCCCCGGAGTGTGGATACCGGGGTTTGAAAGAGATCAATCTCCTCTTTGGACTGTTCGATAAGCTTGTTCATGTAGTTGTAAAAACTCCGGTCGATCCCCATCAAACTGACCGTGATTTCTGTTCCGGAAGGAATCTCCCGATCGTAAATAAAGGAAATGGTTTGAGTCTTTCCGTCGTAGAGCTTGTCGGAGCTCGTCATGTATTGGCCATTGTCAAAATCAATCAGATAGAAATTTTGCCTGTTAATGGAGTCTTTAAACTGGATTACAACTTCAGTGTTGTCATTAAAGGAATTGCCATCGCCCTGGTAAACCGTGTCAATGGGGGCAGAATGCACATAAACGCCGCGTGCCAGGTAGCGCTGATCCTTGTGCTGAATCTGGAGCAGATTGTCACCGCCTTGCCTCAAAGCTCTGGCTGTGAACAGGTTTTCGTAAAAGCCGGATCCGGGATTTGCTGAATCCTGTAGTACCAGACCGCTCATTGTGATTTGCTTGAGGTCGGTTGCCGGAACCTCTCCCAAAAAGGCACTGGTCTCTGAGACCTTGATACCCAATCTTAGCGGAGGAGGTAGAGGTGCCAGGGGATCGACACGTACCAGCCCGTCGACGACCAACCTGGGTTCTTCCGCTGGCGGGTCAATGTCTACGATTTCCTCGCACGAAAGTATCAGAAATGCAAGCTGAAGTGTGGCCAAAACGACAAATAGAAACTGCTTCATGGTCTAAAATTTAAAATTGTACGTCACGGCGGGCACAATGCCGAAAATCGAGGTTTGAACGGCTTCGTTGACTCCCGTTTCCTGGTTTCTCCTGAAATTGATCGAGGCCGCATTTTGACGGTTGTAGACGTTGTATATGCTGAAGACCCATTCCGACTGAAGACGCCGCTTCTGGTTTCCTTTCGGAACGAAGCGTGCCGAGAGGTCGAGGCGGTGGTAATCAGGCAATCTTTCTGTGTTCCTCAGACCGTAATACGGAACCCCCAGGCCCTGAAATTCGAACTGACCCAGAGGGTAATTGGTGGGTCTTCCGGTCTGATAGACAAAATTGGCGCTGATGGTCCATTGGCGATTCGGAAGATAGCTTCCGTAAATCGACAGGTCATGAGGCTTGTCATAGGGAGTCGAGTACCACTGGCCCAGGTTGATCCCGGTTTCTTTGTTGGAACGATTGTTGTCCACCTTGGGCGTTCGACCGGGAGTGCGTTGCTCAGATCGCGAATAGGTGTAGGCGAACCAGCCTTTGAACTTTTCATGGTTGAGACGAAACAGGAATTCAACGCCGTAGGCCCTGGCCTCGCCATTGAGAATCACCCTTTCAATCGCTTCGTTGGCAATCAGGTCGGCCCCGTCTATATAATCGATGCGGTTGTCAATGTCTTTGTAGAACACCTCAGTTTCCAGCGAGAACAGTCCGCTTTTGAAGTTGCGATAAAAACCAAGGGCATACTGATCGGCTATCTGTGGCTTGATATACGGACCACTGGGTGTCCACACATCAACCGGCGAAGGGGAGTTGGTATTGGAAAGAAGGTGAACGTATTGTGCAATCCGGTTGTAGCTCGCTTTGACCGAGGTGTTGGGGTTGAAACGATAAGACATCGAAATCCGGGGCTCCAAATTCGCATAGAGCTCTGAGATTCCGGTTCCGGCTCCATCCGAAAAGAAGTCGGGGGCTCCATTGTCATTGAAAACAGGCTCGGCCTCCACATAGGTGAGAAGAAAGGGATCGAACAATACGGGTTCATCGTTCTCATACTGGTAGAAATCACCCTGTGCCAGCCTCATGAAAATACTTAGACGGGCCCCGTATTGCATCGAGAACTTCTCAGAGAAATAATTCTCGATCTCGACGTAGGCCGCAAATTCATTGGCATATTTTCGGGTCAGCTGACTTCTCTGGATTTCTGAATCCGGGCCAAGTGGATTGATTGTGCCGGGGTTGAATTCGTAATAGATGTTGTGAAATCCGTAACGCGTGGTTACTTTTTCGCTGTTGAAATTGTTAAGGTCGAATTTGAAGTTCAACTGCCGTACATTGGAATCCCATCGGAATCCCTCCAGATCCAAGTCGAGGCCAAAGAAATAGTCCGTGTAAATGAACGATAGGTTGGAGAATAACTTTTCAGAAAAAAGGTGATTCCAGCGTAAGTTGACTACGGTGTTTCCATAGGTGTTGGCGTAGTTTCCATCGAGACTGAAATTGTCGCGTCCGAAATAGCCCGACAGGTATAACTTGTTTCTCTCATTGAACTCATAGTGAACCTTGGCATTGAGATCGTAGAAATAAGCCGAGTTGTCGATGTCCAGAGCAGGAAGAAAATACTGCCCATAGGAGGCTCTTCCGCCCAAGAGAAAAGCGGATTTGTCCCGAACAATTGGACCTTCGGCCATAAGTCGTCCCGCAATAGTTCCTATTCCACCGCTAATTTTGTACTCCTTGCTGTTTCCTTCCTTCTGATAAACTTCCAGGACCGAGGAAACACGTCCACCGTATCGGGCGGGAATGCCGCCCTTGTAGAGCGTCATATCCTTGATCGCATCCGGATTGAAAACCGAGAAAAAGCCAAAGAGATGGGAAGGATTGTAAATCATGGCCTCATCAAGCAAAACCAGGTTCTGATCAGCAGCACCCCCACGCACATTGAAACCTGTCGATCCTTCTCCGGCGTTCGAGACCCCGGGCAAGAGCAGGATGGAACTGACCACATCGGCTTCGCCAAAGACCAGGGGAATGTCTTTCATCGTCTCCACCGAAAGTGCCGTGATGCTCATCTGGGGGTTCCGGATATCGACCTTTTCGATATTTTCGGTAATTATAACCTCATCGAGCTCCTCGACAAAGGACTCCAGGAAAATATCCAGGCGATAGTTCTCATTCAGATCAATGATCTCGGTATGTTTTCTATAACCTATGGAGCTCACTTCGAGGGTATAGGTTCCTGGATCCAGGCTGACCGAGTAGAATCCGTATTTATTCGTGGATACCCCGGTATTGAGCTCCGGAATGAACACAGTCACGGCAATCAGGCTTTCATTGCTGGAAGCCGCTCTAATCTGTCCGCTCAGGGTGTATTTGACCTGCTCCTGCGACCATGCTGTCATATAGAATATCAGCAAGATGAATCCGAGACAGGAGAAGCGAGATTTCATGAGGAATGGATCTGAGAAAATGCCGGTTGGGTCTAAGATAGAAAAAACCGATGAAGATATATGCATCTCCATCGGTTGCTTAGGTACCCTCGCCAAGAATCGAACTTGGATCTAAAGTTTAGGAAACTCTTATTCTATCCGTTGAACTACGAGGGCCGGAACTCGGCAAAGTTACTATTTATGGAGAAAAAAATGCAGGAGTTAAACGGAAAAAATAGGAGTCAAATTTTGAATGAAACAGATTGAACCAAGCATCTCTACTATTTGGTTTGGAAGGGAATGAAAATGGGGCTCATACTTGTTGTATGCCGGCTTTTGCACTATCTTTATAGGTCTAATGAACCGTAATCTAAAATCGACTGGCCATGATAAGAACAACCATAGGATCTTCTGGACTTATCCTTTTATTTCACTTCTTTTTCGCCATTTCAACATATGCCCAGACATACTCCCTCGATTCCCCGGATGGACGCATAAGCATTGAAGTTACGACTGGAGGTAATATTACCTGGAGCGCTTTTTTGGAAAGCAGGGAGATCATCGGTGAAGTTGGTATTGGCATGACTCTGGATCAAAAGAGAAAGCTTGGTGAGAACCCAAAAGTTCGGAATGTAATAAAAGACCTCAAGGAAGAGTTGATTCGACCCGTGGTTCCGAATAAGGATAAGGAGATAGAAAGTCGTTACAATGAGATGATCCTGGAGATGACAGAGAAATACAATGTCATTTTTAGGATTTTTGACGATGGTGTAGCTTATAGATTCGTTGATCGAAGCAAGAAATCAGCCGTTGTTTATTCCGAGAAAATGAATATTGAGTTCCCCCAGGGCACATCTTCTTATTTTCCCAAGGAAGAGTCGATGTACTCGCACAATGAACGCATTTATTTGAAACAGCAGGCCGGGGATTTTGAAAAGGGAGATTTCTGCTCGTTACCGGTACTGTTCGACACCGGATTAAGCAAGGTGCTGATCACCGAGGCTTCGCTTCATGACTATCCGGGCATGTTCCTGAAGTATAAGGAAAATATGGACTTTGAAGCCGTTTTTCCAAAATTCGTCCTGGAAGCCATCCCGGATGAGAACAATTCTCCTGACCGCAATCAGATCTTATCCAAAAAAGCTGATTATATAGCCGAAGTTTCAGGATCTCGGGCCTATCCCTGGAGGGTTTTCATGATCAGCGACGACGACCGAACGTTTGTCGAGAGCAATCTCGTCACCCAGTTGTCCGGCCAGAACAAAATTGAAGACACAACCTGGATCAAACCCGGTATGGTCGCCTGGGATTGGTACAACGCCAATAATATTTACGGCGTCGATTTCGAGGCAGGATTAAACACTGAAACCTACAAATACTATGTTGACTTCGCCTCTGAAAACGGTATCGAGTACGTCATACTCGATGAAGGATGGACCAAATCGACCACCGAAATCCTCGACTGGAATCCGGATATCGATCTGCCGGAGCTCATCGAATACAGCAAGAAGAAAAATGTGGGCATCATACTCTGGGTCTTGTGGAAGCCCTTGAATGAAAACTTGGAGGAGATTCTAAAGCTTTACAGCAGCTGGGGCGCTGTCGGCATCAAAGTTGATTTCATGCAGCGCAACGACCAAGCCATGGTAAAATCCTACGAGGCTATAGCTGAAACAGCGGCCAAATATAAACTTCTTGTTGATTTTCACGGTGCATTCAAACCGGCGGGCATGGAACGGGTATGGCCCAATATCATCAACTATGAGGGGGTCAAGGGTAACGAGAACAACAAATGGAGTGCCGACATCAGCCCGGAGCACAATTTGACCATTCCTTTCACGCGCATGGCCGCGGGACCGATGGATTTCACCCCGGGGGCAATGGTCAACAAGCACAAGAAAAACTTCATGCCGAGCTTTGTCAGGCCCATGGGCCTGGGGACCAGATGCCACCAGCTCGCCATGTATGTGGTCTATGAAGCGCCTTTGCAGATGCTTTGCGAATCTCCGTCAAGATACCGGCAGGAGCAGGAAACCGTTGACTTTATCACTTCCATTCCAACCACCTGGGATGAAACCCGGGTGATCGAAGCAGCTGTCTCCGACTATATCGTAATCGCCCGACGGAAAGGAGACAACTGGTTTTTAGCTTCGATGACCGATGACACCCCAAGAGATTTCAACGTAAAACTGGACTTTTTATCGGATGGTTCCTATGAGATGGAAGTGTTCAGAGACGGAATCAATGCCAAGAACTATGCAGAGGACTACAAACGAGAGATAAAAAAGGTCCACAAAAATGATATTCTGGAGTTGAGCCTCACAGGTGGTGGAGGATGGATTGCCCAGATTCGAATGGAAACCAAATAAAGCTGTTCCCGAGTCATTCCTGAGCAAATGTCACTCTTGCGTAATTGCCACAGTCGGGGTGTTGTCCTTCTTGAACAATTCTGCATGAAGACTTTCGATCAGGCCATTCATTTTGTGATCGATCTCCTTGTAAAATGCAGGATTGTATCGTCCTCCAAGCCTGGTGTCTGACTGAAAGATTTCGAGTTGGGCTTCACGAGAGCCGTCCTGAACGACAAAATGATCGAAGCGATATTGATACCTGTCTTTTTTCACGACTACCTCAATATCGAATTTTAGCTTCTTGAAATATTGCTCAAAATTATTGGGACCCCATAGCACCTCGATGGATCCGCGACCCCGGGCCTTGTCCCTGGAGTAATCGTCTTCCTCAACCTGTTCAAATGAAAATCCGTTTTTAACAAACCACGTTTCAACCTTATTCATATGGATTTCGAGGTCCTGATCCTTAAGCTCCTCTACATTGGTAAAGACAACTTCTCCACCCGAGGTAGGCAAATTTTCAGCCAGGGCGTTCTGAGCAGAGCCGCTGTGCAGGGAGACTAAAAAAGCTAAAACTAAGAGGGCATAAATCTTTTTCATAGCTGAAAATGATTTCAATGACCTAAATATAAGCATTTTATGGGAAACACGGGCTGGCTCGATGGAAACCAGCGCATTTCGGATTATATTTGTTGGTCTTTAACAAAATTGTCTGGACTATTTCTTGGAACATAATTTACAGACATAAATCACTGATCTCTCACCACAGATGACACTGACATATTCCCGATATGATTTGAATTTCAAGGTTCCGGGAGGGACCTCAAGGGGTGTTCTCCGAACCAAGGAGACCTACTTTTTAAAAATTGAAGAAGAAGGGTCTGTCGGTATTGGGGAGGTGGGTTTGTTTCGCGGACTGAGCCATGACGACCGACCTGATTTTGAAACCCGGATGTCCTGGCTGGCCAGGAACATTGACCAAGGCAAGGAATGGTGCCTGGATCAACTTGACGAATATCCGTCTATCGCCTTCGGATTGGAACAGGCTTTTCTGTCCTTGGAGTCTTCAACGAGGTTTGAATTGTTTCCCTCTGATTTCACAAGAGGGACCGACTCCATTGACATCAATGGACTTGTATGGATGGGCGATAAAGATTATATGAAATCCCAGATTCACGAGAAGTTGAATTCCGGTTTTAATGTGATCAAGCTCAAGATAGGAGCCATCGACTTTAATACGGAGATGGAGCTGTTGGGGTCGATCCGAAAAAATTTCAGCGCCAAGGACATAGAATTACGTGTGGATGCTAACGGAGCCTTTTCCCCTGAAGAGGCCATGGAGAAACTAAAACGGCTGTCAGATTATGACATACATTCCATCGAGCAACCCATCCGTCAGGGGCAATATGAACAGATGGCTGCCTTATGCGAATCGAGTCCTGTTCCGATTGCGCTGGACGAAGAATTGATAGGTTTGACAGAGTCCGGCAAAAGAGAAAGTTTGTTAACAAAACTAAATCCTCAGTATTTGATTTTCAAACCAAGCCTGATCGGTGGAATGAAGGTTTGCAACCACTGGATCGATCTTTGCGAGAAATACAACATTGGGTGGTGGATCACTTCGGCCTTGGAGAGCAACGTCGGTCTCAATGCGATTGCTCAATACACATACACGCTGAAGAATCCCATGCCCCAGGGACTAGGCACTGGCGGACTTTTTACAAACAATATTGATTCGCCACTTGGAGTAAAGCAAGGAGCACTCTACCATGACCCCCTTATAAAATGGGGTGATACGGATCAATTGTTTGACGAATAATGGTATTTTCGAAATAAATAATACGAATACATGAGCAAGACGGGCTTTATCGAAATGGCATTTGAGGGCCGAAACGAATGGTGGAGGTACATAGCCACGCTTTTTCTGGTTTTTATGGGCTGGCAGTTCATTGGCGTGATCCCGCTTTTTGTCTTCTCGTACATGAAAGCTGACAGCCTCCAGGATTGGATCGATGCTGCAGAAAGTGCTTTTCTCGGGCTCGGGATCGATTCAAACTTGTACCTGCTCCTGATCATATTTTCATTTATCGGTGGCTTGGTTTTTCTCGTACTGGGCGTTCGTGCCATTCACCACAGGAGTCTGAAAAGCCTTGTCAGCTCAAGGAAAACCATAGATTGGAATCGTATCCTGTTTGGTTTTGCATTTTGGTTTCTGGTTTCGGTTATATTGATCTTTTTGGACTATTTGGCGCATCCGGATGACTTCCTGAATAATTTCAAACTGGTTCCCTTTGTTATTCTGGTTGTTGTTTCGCTTGTTTTTATTCCGTTTCAAACTAGTTTTGAGGAACTCCTCTTCAGGGGATATCTCATGCAGGGAATTGGTTTGTTGTTCAAGAACGCGTGGGCCCCACTTTTTTTGACATCTGTCGGATTCGGACTGTTGCACGCCTTTAACCCGGAAGTGGAGAAGCTCGGCCCGATGATATTGCTGTACTATATCGGAACGGGATTTCTTTTCGGAATTATCACCCTGATGGACCAGGGAACCGAACTCGCCCTGGGCATGCACGCGGCCAATAACATTGTAGCCGCAATGATTGTAACTGTGGATTGGGCCGTTTTCCAAACGGATGCACTTCTGATCGATCAATCTGAGCCGTCCCTGGGCGTTGAGATGTTGCTCCCCTTGCTGATTGTTTATCCTTTAGCTGTATTTTTTCTGTCTCGGAAATACCGATGGAGAGATTGGAAACAGCGCCTGGCGGGTCGAATTGATAACCCGATTAACCCCTCAGAAGAAAGATGAATCCATACGGAATCCATAGCAGTTTCACTTTTGACGGGCAGTCATTTGATTCGGAAGCCAAGTGGATCGAGTTCATGGATCAAAACTATCCGCAGGGATCGGACTTGTTGCGATCCTGGTTCGCAAAGAACAAAATTCGAGTGAAAACTTCAGGTTCCACGGGTACGCCCAAAACAATTGCTTTCAAGGTTGAGCAGATGGCGGAGTCCGCCCTGGCGACAGGTCGGTTTTTTGATATGGGTGAAGGCACAAGAGCGCTGCTTTGCCTTCCTTTGGATTACATTGCAGGAAAAATGATGCTTATACGAGCCATGACCCTGGGATGGCAGCTGGAAGGCATCGAGCCCGTGATTCACCTGGATCTTGCGAATAAGGGAAACTATAATTTCGCAGCCATGATCCCCATGCAACTGGAAAGCAATTTAAAATACCTGGACAGAATTGAGAACCTAATCGTCGGAGGGGCTCCCGTCAGCTGGAGATTACAGGAAAGAATCAAATCCTTGCCAACAAGAATCTATGCTACGTATGGGATGACCGAAACCATCACACATATTGCCGTAAAACCCCTCAATCGTAGTGCGAGACAAAAGACTCTTCCAGGAAACCAACCTCTTTCAAATGAAGGTTATACAGGTTTGCCGGGGGTGTCCTTTGATAAAGACGAACGTGGTTGCCTGGTAGTGCGATGCCCCAGGATATCCGATAATGACATAATTACCAACGACTTGGTCGAATTGACCTCTGGGAATAGCTTCATATGGCTGGGCCGTGTCGACAACGTTATTAATTCAGGAGGGTTGAAACTGATGCCGGAGACCATTGAGAAGAAATTTTCAAGATGCTTCTCTGGCCGATTCTTCGCTGCCGGCCTTCCGGACCCTGAACTGGGCGAGCGACTGATCTTAGTGGTTGAGGGTCAACCCGAAATAGGGCTAATGAATCGCTTGAAAACCTGTCAGGCACAATCCAAGGGTGAAATCACGAAAAACGAAATCCCCAAAGAAATTGTCTTTCTTGCGAAATTTGCAGAGACAGATTCAGGAAAGATCAATCGGAAAATGACCCTGGATCTAATTGACTAGCGTATTACTTCACCTCAATGAACTTTCTCAACGAGAGCGGCTTCCCTTGTTCGTTAAAGCCTTCGAGAACCACTTCGTAGCTTCCCTTGACATCAGAGGTGTAGAAAGTCATGGTTTCAGTCGACCCATCCAGCTTGAATTGGGGTTCCCACACCAATTGGGTTCGGTAATCCGGGATTCGTTTGTAACGCTCGGGATACCTGTAATCCTGGTCGAAATAGTCCTTGGCCAATTCGGGCCGAAAGAGCTTCGTATCCTTTTCTTTCAGTGCAGGCAGGCTCTCGATAAAATCTCCCTCGTAAGACTCCATGGATATGATGCCTTCGAAAACTTCGGAGCCATAAAGGTATTGTTGGTTGATAACGCTGATTTTTTTGATCTTTGAAGCCTTAGCTTCAACTACCGTATTGTGATCCTGGATGAAAAGACCGTCGATCAGCAGCAGTGAATTCAGCCCGGTTTCAACATCGTCGTCGTACACCCGTACATGGATAAATTGCTTTCCTTTGCGCTGGCGGGTTGACGCCTGCTCGATCACCTCAATAATCGTCTCTTTGATTGTGGGGAAACGGGTGTAGTCATCGAGATAATACTCATGACTTGGCGTGTGGAAGAAAGGAGGGAAGTCCTCTATTTTTCTGATGCTGTCAATCCGATTCTCAGCATATGCATTTTGAATTTGGTTCTGTACACTCTGTTCGAGAATGAACGCTTCCATAGTGTCGTCCAGGACAAAGTCGCTAAAGGTCAGATTAGAATAATCGGGAGATTCAAATTCATCCATCTCAATTCGGAAAGCATCTCGGTCCTCTCCGATCACCTGGATCAAAGCCTGCTCATTGGTGTAGGACTCATCCACATTAAAAAAGAACGTTCCGTTTTCTCTTGTACTCGATATCTTAAATAGATAGTTGGTAGCCGGGATTGACAGTGCCACCCTGCGATTCGGTACTTTTTCATCTGTATCGATGCGGAATACAGTTCCCGTCAACAACTCACCTCTCAATTCCGGAAGAGTCATAGTGTTTTGACTGGAGACTTTGATCGATTCTGTATTGCCTTTCAGGCTTTCTGCAAAAGCGTTTGATGTTTCTCTTTGTGGAACCGGTAACTTAGCGATAGTCTTTCGCACAGACAGTGAATAGTCTCCGTGCCAGTCGGAGGGAACGCTATTGATCGTCAAAGCAATCTGCTCCCGGTTACCAGTGGTTTGAGGATTTAACTGAAACTCGATTGCAGCAGGATCGCTGGGTAAATTGACCGCAGTGTTCGCGTTCGCACCATTAGACCGTGTGCTGTCTGAAGCCGATCGCATGAGACCGCTTTGGTTGTTCTGGAAGGGATTTATGACAACGACGTCATTTTGAAAAAAGTCTTCGACTTCGCCGTTTTGCATCCACCGGGTGAAAGCAACGAGTTTGTAATTCCCTGACGGTACAGAGGTAGGAACAAAAAAATCACCTGCCCCGGATCCTTTCTCCAAACGGACTTTATGGCTGAATACTACTTGACCATCTTTGCCCACGAGCTCCACGTAGGCGACCTTGCTCATATCGGACAAGGCTCCTGTTTCACTGTTCAGACAATACAGTTTGTAATACAGGTATTCCCCACTCATCAGCAAAGTCGTGTTCTGATGAAGGTAAATCCTCTCTTCTGGCATCAAAAACTCTTCTGGCGCAGATTGTCCGTGAACGAGGTTCACTGTAAAAATCAAAAGGAGAATATAGAGGTTTTTTTTCATGACATGGGTTTTGTTTGGATCATTCCGTAAGCTTTATTCTTCCCAAAACTCGGGTGGTTCACTTGTGCCGAGTGCGGTGCAATCACCACAGGCCCTAGGCACGGTTATAAAGGGTCCCTCCAGCTGCCCCTGATTCAAATTTTCTTCGAGGTATTTGACCAGGCCTGCCTCGATGGCGTCAAAGAGCGGGAATGTCGGTGGAACTGCCTGTGACACAATGGGAGGCGCAGCACGTCCACATTCAATGAAATACGGAGGAAGTGGTTCATCCGGGAAGAAATCTTCGTAATTGAAATAGAGTCTTTTTTCTGTGACCGCTGAGACTTGAAAGAAACCAAGCACCTTTTCATTTCTGTCCTGGTTAGAACGAATGTTGCTGCTGATGAACCCCGGTTGAATCTGAGCCAACGTATTGTCGCTTCCAGAGAGTTGATTCAGGATGTCGTAATACGTGTATGCTTCCAAGGATTGAACGTACTGTTTTACCAGAATACTGTAACGGTGGCTGATCACCGGGTCTTCCGCTGAAATGTTCCGTACCGAGAACCCGGATACACGGTCCTCAGACAGATTTGTGGTCGAGGTGACGATGATGCTGTTCGAATTAACCGTGTTGTAGCACGTTTTTTCCTCAAGAGGCCTAATCGCATCCGGTGAAATGGAATCTTGCCTGTATACTACGAAATCTTCCCTTGTCCAGTCTGGGGCAATGATCTTGTAGCTCTCTTCGTATTCATAGCGATAGTAATTCGATTGCCGCGTCGGATCATAACTGTCGACCAAAATAGCCATGATCTCATTCCCTATGCTATTCACTTGTCGTTCTGCCGTAAGATTATCTATAGGTACTGAGTTGGTCAACTGAACTTTCGGAGATTGATAGGATCGACCTCCATTCGTTGTCACAAAAAGTTGATAGTCAGATCCGCTTTCAGCGGCAAATTCATTTTCGGATTTGTATACACCCGGGCTGTCTTCGATGAACAAGATGCTCTCTCCGTCATTGACAACCACGCGAACCTCTGCGTTTTGCTCGGGAATCGGTCCCTTGGTTTCAAACTCATACGTTCGGGATAATAAGAATTCCTGTATCTTCTTTTCATCTGTCAGCGTAGCCTCGATGACGATCACGTCCTCAAACTTGAATTCTTCATCGACGTCTATCTCTTCAACACATGACAGTGCAACGAGCGCAACAAGCAGCGAGGTTATCCAATGACTTATTGATATGTTTCTTTTCATATTCATTTTTATTCAATCCAAAATTCCGGCGGATCCGTCTGACCAAGAGCAGTACAGTCTCCACAAGGGGTCGGAACCACGTCAAAGGGCCCCACGTTTTGTTCAGGAGGCTGATGATCCTGAAAATATTTGACCAATCCGGCTTGTATCGCATCTTTCAATGGGGTTCCAGCCATTGTGGCTATAGGCGGAGCGGACAACCTGCAGCTTACAAAATAGGGAGGCAGGGGTTCCCCAGGGAAAAAATCCTCATAGTCCAGAAAGATTCTTTCTTCGGACACCGAGGATACATCAAAGTATCCCAGGACTTTTTCATCTCGATCTGTAGTCGAAAAAATATTACTCGCAATGAAACCAGGTTGAATCTGCGACAACGCGTTCCCGGTTGCTGAGAGTTGGTTCAACAGATCGTAGTAACTGAAGGCCTCCAGTGACTGTACGTACTGTCGCACCAAGATGCTATAACGATGGCTTATGATCGGATTATCCGTCGAAATATTGCGAACGGGAAAACCCGAGACCCGATCCTCGGTCAACTGGGTGGTCGAAGTCTGTATGATGCTGTTCGAAATGTCCGTGTTGTAACACTCCAATTCATCTATGGATCTCGTTTCAAAACCCGGAAATGCCAAATCATTCCCATATTCGTCCTGAAGAATAACAAACTCCTTATTCACCCAATTCGGAGCAATGATCTTATAGGTTTCTTCATACTCATATCGATAGTAGTTCGAAGTCCTTGTGGGATCGTAACTGTCTACTTTGATCGACAAGATCTCCGTTCCAATGCTGTTGAATTCACGACTGCCATAAACACGTTCAATCTGGGAGGTATTAGGCAATTGCACAGGTCGGGTTGTATAGGAGTCACCCGTCGAGGTGGTCACAAAGAGACGATAATCGACCCCGGGCTCTGCTTTAAACTCTTCTTCGGAGACATAGAGACCCGCTATGGTGTCACATTCAGAAAATGAATAAACTATGTTTTCATTTGCAGAGATACTTACTGTAGCATTGGATTCAGGATTAGCTCCTTCATCTTCAAAGCGGTAGGATCGGCTCATGGCGATCATCTGCTCCTTTAATTCATCAGTGATATTGGCCTCGATGACCAGGGCATCTTCAAAATTGACTTCCTCGATGATATCGATTTCCTCCACACAGCTGTACACCACCATCAGAAGGGCAGTGCAATAGCTACTATGTTGAGTGA
>JAHEHE010000055.1 GCA_024644725.1 Flavobacteriaceae bacterium
ATTTGAACCTGCTCCAACATCCCTTCGACCCAGTCATTCGACTGAATATAAGCCGAAAGGCCTCCATCATCGGTCTCGGTAAAACTCTCAAAACCGACGGCGCCGAGTTCCGCCACGAGTATTTCACGAGCGATCTGGGCGTCAAGCGTACCCCCTGTCCTCTTGAAGTGCAAGGCAATGTAGTGCATAAGATGTTTTTAGACTCCTTTCTTAGATGGCTGCAATGATGGCACTGAAATCTTCCACTTTGAGCGCAGCACCTCCGATCAATCCCCCATCGACATCATTCTTTGAGAAGATCTCCTGGGCGTTTGAAGGCTTGACGCTTCCTCCATAAAGGATGGACACCTCTTCGGCCACATCACTCATGTAACGTCCGGCCACGAGCTCGCGAATGAAAGCGTGCATTTCCTGTGCCTGTTCCGGAGTGGCTGTCTCCCCCGTGCCTATCGCCCATACCGGCTCATAGGCCAGAATGATTTTGGACCAGGCCGCAGAATCCAGGTGAAACAATGCGTGTTTGATCTGGCTCTCAACCACTTTGAAGTGATTTCCCTGCTTCCTGTCTTCGAGCACCTCTCCGAAGCAGAAAATGATCTCCAGGTCATTGTCCAGAGCGGCATTCACTTTCTCAGCCAGCAGCTCATCGGTTTCGCCAAAGTACTCCCTTCGCTCTGAGTGTCCCAAAATCACGGTATCCACATAAATGCTTTTCAGCATCTGGGCAGAGATCTCACCTGTGTAGGCTCCACTGGCTGCCTGGTGCATGTTCTGTGCTGCCACTTCAATGACCGAATTCTTAGTCATTTTGGAGGCTTTTTGAAGGTTGACAAAGGTGGGAGCAATCACAACTCGCGTGTTGTCGAGCTCTATTTCTTTAACGGCGTGCTTTAACTCCTTGACCAGAGCTTTTGTCTCCTGGTAGGTCTTGTTCATCTTCCAGTTTCCTGCTACAATTTTGGTTCTCATGAATACAGATTTTGGTTCGAATTTTAGTGAACCACAAAGATAACCCAAACTGATAAAATGATTACTTTTGCTTCGATGTATTTTCCGGAAAAATGAACAGACAAAAGCTGATCGAGGAGATCCGAAGCAAAAATTCGTTTTTGTGCATCGGACTGGATGTCGACAAAAACAAAATACCCTCTCACCTGCTCTCGGAGCAGGATCCTGTTTTTGCCTTCAACAAGGCAATCATTGATGCCACCCATCACCTGGCCATAGCCTACAAACCCAATACCGCCTTCTACGAAGCTTACGGGCTAGAGGGGTGGAAAACCCTGGAGAGGACCATCAACTACCTAAACGAAAATTACCCTGAGATCTTTACAATTGCCGACGCCAAAAGAGGAGACATCGGTAACACTTCAAGTCGTTATGCCGAGGCCTTCTTCAAGGATTTGAATTTCGATTCGGTGACTGTGGCTCCCTATATGGGATCCGACTCCATTGAGCCTTTTTTAGCCTTCGAGAACAAGTTTGCCATAATGCTTGCGCTGACCTCGAACAAAGGAGGCCTGGATTTTCAGGTGATCGAAGACGGTTCGGGAGAAGCACTTTATGAAAGGGTACTCAAAACCTCCCTGGGTTGGGCCAACAGCGACCGACTCATGTATGTGGTTGGTGCGACAAGGCCCGAATACTTTGAGCGAATTAGACGCATTGTTCCGGATCACTTTCTACTCGTCCCCGGGGTGGGTGCTCAGGGCGGAAGCCTTAAAGAAGTCTGCCAGTACGGCCTGAATTCCGACGTGGGCCTGTTGATCAATTCATCCCGCGGAATCATCTATGCCTCGCAAGAAAAGGATTTTGCAGCCAAGTCCGCAGAAAAGGCAGAGGAACTGCAGAAAGAGATGGCCGTTATTCTATCCGGAGCAGGGCTCTCGTCCTAAGCCGGCTTCTTATCCTTGAGGGTATCGGTCAAAAAACGGTGTAAATCCTGCATTTGGTCGTATCCGAACTTCTTGCCCAATTGCCCCGCGAAATAGAGTGCCACCCACAGTACCGGCATCAAAATGCACATGGTCATGGACAGGGTATAATCATGCCCCAGGCTCCATCGCGAATAGAAAATCACAAAAAAGACAAAAAAGGTCACGGCAACCGCGAAATGGAAGAAAATGAACAGGGTCCAAATTTTGGGTTTTGGCCCAAGAATGCCCTTGACGACAGTGGCCTCCCCCTCTTCTTCAACTTCAACGTGAAGTTGGGGGGACCAAAAGTGCTCCGTTCCTTCAGGCACATCGATGACGATGTGGTGATCCACTATTTTGCTTGGAAAGGGACATGTTTCCTGGGCAAGATTGATCCTGAATTGCTCGATTATCTCCTGTTTGGGATCCGAATATCTCAATTTGAACCGGGGCTTGAGCAGTATCCTGTTGAGCTCGTCCTGGTGGATGGGTTCCTTCATGATTCTGAATGAGGTTTACAAGTTGATTCGGTGGAGTGCGACGAGTAAATTCATACCTCCGATGCCTAAGTTAATCGTTTTTTTTGAATCGATGTTCAAGTCTTTCACGGATTGGCAGATAAACCTATCTTTGCACCGCGAACTCTGATGAGTCTCGCCCTGAATTGAGTTCTGCCTTATGGGAAACATAGTAGCAATAGTCGGAAGGCCAAACGTAGGCAAATCCACGCTTTTCAATCGATTGATTCAGCGTCGCGAAGCCATTGTGGATGCTGTCAGTGGCGTCACACGAGACCGGCATTATGGCAAGACCGACTGGAACGGCAGAGAATTCTCCCTGATCGATACCGGCGGTTACGTCGTCGGAAGCGATGACATCTTCGAAGCAGAGATAGACAAACAGGTCGAGCTTGCCATCGATGAGGCCGATGCCATCCTTTTCATGGTGGATGTTGAAGCCGGGGTGACCGGAATGGATGAGGAAGTGGCGCAATTGCTCAGGCAGGTCAAGAAACCCGTCTTTTTGGTAGTGAACAAAGTGGACAACAGTAGTCGCGTCCATGACGCCACAGAATTCTACTCGCTGGGACTGGGAGATTATTACACGATCGCCAGCATCAACGGAAGCGGTACCGGGGAATTGCTCGATGCACTCATCGATGCACTACCAGTGAAAGAAGAAGTTGAGCCCGATGAGCTGCCCAGGTTCGCAGTGGTCGGACGACCCAATGCCGGGAAATCCTCTTTTATCAATGCGCTTATCGGAGAAGATCGCTACATCGTGACTGACATTGCAGGAACTACGAGGGATTCAATTGACACCAAATACAATCGCTTCGGTTTTGATTTCAACCTGGTCGACACGGCGGGTATCCGCAAGAAATCCAAGGTGAAAGACAATCTTGAGTTCTACTCCGTGATGCGATCCATTCGCGCGATCGAACACAGTGACGTCTGCATTCTCCTGATAGACGCCACGCGCGGCTTTGAAGGTCAGGACCAGAACATCTTCTGGCTGGCGGAGAAGAACAAAAAGGGAATCGTAATACTGGTCAACAAATGGGACCTTGTCGAGAAGGACAATCAAACCACGAAGCAATTCGAAGCGATGATACGTAAGGAGACTGCCCCATTTACAGACGTACCCATTGTGTTTATCTCGGCGCTCACCAAACAGCGAATTTTCAAAGCCATCGAAACGGCAGTGCAGGTCTACGAAAACAGGAAGCAAAAGATTCCGACGAGCAAATTGAACGATGCCATGCAGGAAATCGTAAGACAGAATCCTCCACCGGCCTACAAGGGAAAATACATCAAGATCAAATACTGCATGCAGCTGCCCTCTCCAACGCCTCAGTTTGCCTTTTTTGCGAATCTACCCCAATACATCAAGGACCCCTACAAGAGATTCATCGAGAATAAGCTACGCGAAACCTTTGATTTTCACGGCGTACCGATCATTATTCATTTCAGAAAGAAATAGGACGGGAATTATTTACTATTTTTAGCGAAATCAATCATTTACGTTAGAACTAGTATGAAAAAAATTACCCTGCTCATTGTCCTTGCCTGTCTACAAATATCCATTTTTGCACAGAAAGGGGATGAGGCCATTCTCAAAGAACTTGAAAAAAACAAAGAAGCCTATGGTGTGATTGCCCAACAGATCTGGGACTATGCCGAAATGGGCTACCTGGAAGAACAATCTACCGCATTGCTTCAAAAAACTCTATCCGATGAGGGCTTTGCCATAA
Source organism: Flavobacteriaceae bacterium (assembly GCA_024644725.1). Taxonomy (GTDB): domain Bacteria; phylum Bacteroidota; class Bacteroidia; order Flavobacteriales; family Flavobacteriaceae; genus Lutimonas. The sequence goes on from JAHEHE010000055.1 coordinate 4,171, forward strand.
AAAGTGGCGTAGCCGGCATCCCGACGGCATTCACCGCCGAATACGGTTCCGGCGCACCCGTGATTGCTATTCTCGGCGAGTTCGACGCCCTGCCGGGACTCTCGCAAGAACGTGTACCCGAAAAGAAATCCGCCGGAAAGGCAGCAGGACACGCCTGTGGCCATCACCTTTTTGGAACGGCCTCCACAGCCGCTGCCATTGCGGTCAAAAACTGGATGAAAAAGAACAAAGTCAAGGGTACCATTCGCTTTTACGGAACACCGGCCGAAGAAGGAGGTTCGGGTAAAGTCTACATGGTTCGAGAGGGCCTATTCAATGACGTCGACGCCGTTTTGCACTGGCATCCGGGAGACCGCAACCAGTCAAATGCAGGAGCTGCCCTGGCCAATAAATCGGCAAAGTTTCGTTTTTACGGGGTTTCGGCCCACGCGGCAGGGGCTCCCCACAAGGGAAGATCAGCCCTGGATGGGGTTGAAGGAATGAATATGATGGTCAACATGATGCGGGAGCACATCCCACAGGATGCGCGTATTCACTATGTAATCACAGAAGGGGGCAAGGCTCCAAACGTGGTTCCCAATTTCGCAGAGGTTTATTACTATGCAAGACACACCCGCAGAGACGTAGTCATTGACATCTTCGATAGAATCGTCAAGGCTGCCGAAGGAGCGGCACTCGGAACCGGCACCACCATGGATTACGAGATGATCGGTGGAACACATGAGCTGCTGCCCAACCTGACCCTGCAAAAGGTCATGTATGATCAGCTCGTCAGTGTGGGTGGCGTTAATTATTCAGCCGAAGAAAAAGCCTTTGCGGATAAAATTGCCAAAACGTTGGGTCAGGACAAGGCGGATGCGAAGAAAGCAGCAGGAGTGCAGGCATATAAAGAAGTGGGCACCCCAAGGGGCTCCACGGATGTTGGTGATGTGAGCTTTGCGGTGCCTACCGTTGGCATGTCAGCCGCCACCTGGGTTCCGGGAACTCCGGCCCACAGCTGGCAAGCTGTGGCCACAGGGGGTACGAGCATTGGGAACAAGGGTATGATGGTCGCAGCGAAAACCCTCGCTCTGACCGCTGAAAAGCTGTTCAGCGATCCGAGCATCATTGTCAAAGCCAAAGAAGAATTCAAAGAACGTCGTGGAGCCGATTTCAAGTACACACCCTTGTTGGGAGACAGGGCTCCTGCGCTTGACTACAGAAAATAATCAAATAGCAGTACCGATCCATGCTGACAAAAGAGAGATATTCGATAAAAGACATGGTGATCTGGACGCGCAAGGAAACGATTTTTTTCCTGGTCTACACCTTCTTGATCACCGTCATGTACGAAGTTTTTGGATTCACCTTCCTGGAAATCCCATGGACCCCAGTAGCATTGATTGGTACCGCTGTAGCCTTCATCCTCGGATTTCAAAATGATGCCGCCTATGGGCGCATTTGGGAGGCCCGGAAGATTTGGGGTGGCATAGTGAATTCTTCGAGATCCTGGGGAATGAAAGTCAAAGACATGGTCACCAATGAGCACTGCAGCACGAGCATTTCCTCGGAGGAAGTTCATCAACATATTAAGACCTTGAACTATCGCCACTTTGCCTGGCTTACGGCCCTGCGACATGCCATGCGGGAGCCTAGAAAATGGGAAATATTCGAGAAGCATAAAACCAACAGGGAGTGGTCGCGCAAAGCTCACATTCCTGAGAGGGAATCAACCCTCGAGGATGACCTCAGTGATTACCTCGAGACCGACGAACTGAAATACGTCCTGAGCAAGAATAATAAAGCCGCGGCCCTTCTCTACATGCAGTCCAAACATATCCGGGAGCTCAAAGAAAAGCTCCTCATTTGGGAGTTTGCCTTTTTGTCCTTGGAAAATCTCCTGGAGGAGTTGTTTACCCTGCAGGGCAAGATTGAGCGGATCAAGAACTTTCCTTACCCCAGGCAGTATGCGTCTTTGTCGAATTACTTCGTCTGGACTTTTCTGCTTCTTCTACCCCTGGGTCTGGTGCCCGAATTTGCTGATATCGATGAAGGTCTACTCGTCGATTTCCCGAAAATCGGGAGTATGTTCATCTGGTTAGTGGTTCCTTTTTGTGGCATTGTGTCTTGGGTTTTTCATACCATGATGCGAATCGGAACGGTCGGGGAAAACCCCTTTGAAGGATCAGCGAATGACGTACCCATATCAACAATATCAAGGGCCATTGAAATCGATATGAGACAATTGCTCGATGAAGATGAGGAGATTATTCCCAAACAGTTTCCAGAAGAATACGATGTTCAAATGTAACTATTATGAAAAACTTCGATTGGCTCAAAGTTGTTGTCCTCGCCCTGGCGATTGTCATTGCCGGCTATTTTGTAGGAAACATGCACAAAACAGGAAAACAGTATGATCGCTATGTTCAGGTCAAAGGACTTTCAGAGCGAGAGGTAAAGGCTGATCTCGCAGTTTGGCCCATCAACATTGTGCTGACGGGCAATGACCTCGCCACCCTCAAGGGGCAGTTGGAAAATCAGAATGAAGATGTTTACCAATTTTTTGTCCAACAAGGTTTTGAACCGGATGAGATCACCCGGGGCATGGTGAACATCAGCGACGCCAATGCAAATCAGTACAATACTGCTCAAAACAATCGCTTTCGCTATGTGGCCCAATCCGACTTTACCGTCCGCACGCGCGAGATCGAAAAGTTACAGAAGGCCCTCGAAGCGTCTCTGGAATTGATGTCCAAAGGCATCGTGCTGGGATCAAAAAACCAATGGAGACCCATCGAGTACGTATATACCGGATTGAATGAGCTGAAGCCATCCATGATCGAAGAGGCCACAAAAAACGCCCGGGAAGTGGCTGAGAAATTTGCTCGTGATTCAAACTCCGAGGTTGGAGAAATCCGTATCGCCAGACAAGGATTGTTCTCCATAAATGATCGCGATCAGAATACGCCTCAGATTAAAATCGTTCGGGTTGTGTCTACCTTCGACTTTCAGCTCGAAGACTGAAGCTGGACTCAAATGAATCCAATTCCTCTAAACTCATGAGCCCAGTAATCGTTGCATCGATCATATGCATCACCCTTTTCACGTTGTTTGGGTTTTTTTTACTCATGAATGAATCTGGCAATCCCAGGGCAAATCGAATTTTAGGGGCCTTCTTCCTACTATGGTCTTTCGATTTCTTAGATGGAATCTTTCTTGTTAACGGCTATTATTTTGACCATCCTGATTTCGCTTTGTGGGGTGATTCCATTTTCTTTTTGTATGGACCGCTGCTCTACCTTTATACCTTAGAGATTACCAGTGGCGGGTTAAAGAGGAACTTTAGAATCTTTCTCCATTTCCTGCCTTTTGTAATTTACCTGTGTTTTATCGCCTTCTTCTTTCACAGATTGCCGGCGGACTCAAAAAGTGGAATACTGAGAAACATGCTCTCGAATAATACTCCGATTCAGGCTGTCCCAATGATTGCTATTGCATACACACATATAATAACCTACATTCTCCTTTCGAAACGTCAAGTCGATAGAACTACGATTGATTTAGACAATTTCTACTCCCATCACGATCTATCCTGGCTAAACAGTTTATTGAACGCCCTCTTGATTATCCTTTCTCTTTCCATGTTTACAGATATCTTTCATTTTTTCTATCCGGAAAGTTATCTCAATCTCGCTCTTCCCATAACCATCTTTGCAATGGGTGTGGTTATAGCTGGCATCATGATCAAGGCCATGAGGAGGCCTGTGCCCTGGAGACATTCTCTGGAAAATGAAAAATCTCGTGATTCCGATTTGACCGACATTGAATCACAGAAAATAGCTGAATTGATCTATGAGGTATTCGACAAAGAGAAACCTTTTTTAGATCCTGAATTCAATTTGGACGATCTCTCCAATAGATTGAGTTTTAGCCGTCGCAAGGTCTCACAAGTTATTAATTCCCGACTGAAAAGGAATTTTTTTGATCTGGTGAATGGGTATCGCATCGACACTGCAAAAGAAATTTTCGCAAAGAATGAGGACCCGAATCTCACCGTCCTTGAAGTGATGTTTGACGTCGGGTTCAGTTCCAAATCTTCCTTCAACACGCAGTTTAAAAAAAGAACTGGACTCACTCCTACCGAATTCATGAACCTGAATTGAGTTCGATTTTTTCTTGCACAATCTCGTACGCATTTAATCCGTTCGACTTCGCGTATTAGTACGTCTTGTGTCTTGAGACTTACGAGATTTGAGACTGAATAATCACATATCCTGAATCATGAAAAACAAGTTCAACATCAATGACGATCAAATCACATTCAATAAACAATTGCTCTTTCACTTCTATCCAGGCGTTCTTATCACTCTTTTTTATGTGCTGACAAGCAAGCCCCTTGTGATGAACGGATACCCGGGATTGACTGCTCTTCTTATGGCCGAAATCTTTGTCTTAGCTCCTCTGGGACTCACTCATTTGTTTTTGAAAGGCAAATCACTCAATGGAAGACTCAGTCTGAAAAATGTCATTTACTATACCAAGAAACTCACTTGGAAAGAATATCTGATCTGGTCACTCGTTGGATTTGCGGCGTGTTTCATAATTTACCTGCCCCTCTATCCGGTGGGCCTTTATTTAAAAGAAAATCTGTTTTCCTGGCTCCCACAATGGTACTTCGATCCAGGATTCGGAACGATAGACACAGAACTGATCGCCAAAATGTTTTTGGTCGGCATTTTTATAGATGGCATTGTAGGGCCAGTTGTGGAGGAGCTTTTCTTTAGGGGATATCTACTTCCCAGAATGGCCTATTTGAAGAATTGGGCACCTGTTCTGAACGGATTGCTTTTCGGTCTTTATCACTTTTGGCAGCCTCATAATTACCTGGCCATAACTGCCATAGGCATTGTATTAAGTTGGATTGTCTGGAAAAAACAGAATGTATACCTTGGAATTATCATTCACTGCAGCATCAATATTTTAGGAGCGTTGGCAGGATATTTGGCAGCTACAGGAGGAAATGTAATTCCTCGCTAAGGAGTAATGTTGATCACCAGCCGCCGCTGGCTCCGCCGCCACCAAAACCGCCGCCGCCGAAGCCGCCGCCGAATCCACCGCCTCCACCTCCGAAGCCACCGCCTCTTGAGCTGCCGAAGCCTCCTCCACCGAAGCTTCCGCGCCCGGCGTGACTTAGAATGATCGCATCAAGCAGTGAGAATCCGCCCCTTCTGCCCCTGTTATTGCCTCCGCCTCTTCGGTTTCGGTTCGACAGGATGATCATTACAATGATGAAAATCAACACGATCAGAAAAGCAGGAAACCTCCCTCCTGGGTCTTCCTCTTGCCGCTGTCCCTGATATTCTCCACTCAGAATCTCAAAGATGACGTCCGCAGCACGGTCCAGACCTCCATAAAAATCCCCTTGTTTGAAGGCCGGGGTGATCACATTTTCAATGATTCTTCTTGACAAGGCATCGGTTAGCAAATGCTCCACCCCATAGCCTGTTCGAATGGTCACCTTTCGGTCGTTTTTGGAGACCAGGATCACGATCCCATTGTCTTTGCCCTCCTGGCCTATGCCCCATTTGTGGGCGAGCTCGGTGGCATAAAGTGCAACGTCATTTCCTTGGAGAGAATTTACGGTGATGACAACGATCTGGGTTGAGGTTGTATCACTGTAGCGAATTAGTTTCTGTTCAAGCTGCTTCGCCTGGCCCTTGTCCATCATCTCAGCATAGTCGTACATGCTGGTCTGTAACTTGGGTTTATCCGGAAGGTAATCCTGTGAAAAAACCAGGGTGGTAAATCCTACGAAAAACAGCAGAAACAGCTGCGGATATTTAACCAGATTGACATGCATGCTAATCAGAAACTTCTTTGTAATATTGAAACGCAATATACCAAAAATAACCCTGAAACACGCTGAAAACAAAGAAAGTCTGACAACCTGAAAAAAGTGTTCAGAATAAAAATCTTTCGTTCCCAAACACCCATGAGGAACAAAAATAATTGTCTAAATTTGATTTAAGCACAAGTTGACCCTATGAAATACCATCCGATAGACAGCAAACTGTTCGTGAGAAACAGAAAGAAATTCTCAGAGCACATGGTACCGAATTCCATGGCGATTCTAAACTCCAACGACATTTATCCGATCAGCGCCGACAGCACTATGCCGTTTCAGCAACAAAGGGACATATTTTACCTGTCAGGCGTCGATCAGGAGGAAAGTGTCCTGGTGATTTTTCCGGATTGTCCGAAAGAAAAAAACCGTGAAATCCTGTTTCTGAAGGAAACCGATGAGCGCATTGCCGTGTGGGAAGGGGAAAAACTTACCAAGGAGAAGGCCCTTAAAACCTCGGGGATCAAGACGGTCTATTGGCTCCACGAAATGGAAAAGGTGTTGTTCGAATTGATGACCCAGGCCGAATCGGTCTACGTCAACACCAATGAGCATTATCGGGCGAACGTCGAAACTGAAACCCGTGACGCAAGATTCATCAAATGGCTGAAAGGGAAGTATCCGGCGCATGATTACCGAAGATGCCAGCCTATTCTTCAGCGACTTCGCTCGGTCAAGGAACCGGAGGAGATCGCCCTGATCCAAAAGGCCTGTGACATTACCGAAAAGGGCTTTAAAAGAGTTCTTGGCTTTGTCAAGCCGGGCGTCATGGAATACGAGATTGAAGCGGAGTACATCCACGAATTCATCCGAAACCGGGCAGATGGCTTCGCCTACACCCCGATCGTGGGTTCGGGCTACAACGCGTGTGTCTTGCATTATATTGAGAACAACCAGGAGTGCAAAGCCGGGGATATGATCCTGATGGATGTAGGGGCCAGCTACGGAAACTACGCCAGTGACATGACCCGTTGCATCCCCGTTTCCGGGAAGTTCACCGACAGACAGAAGGAAATCTACAACGCGGTGCTCCGAGTCAAAAATGCCGCTGCTAAAATGCTTGTGCCCGGTAACGACTGGGCCGAATACCACGTGGAGGTTGGAAAACTGATGACCAAAGAGCTTTTAAAGCTGAAGCTGATCACCCAGGAGGAGGTCGACAAAGAAGATCCGGACTGGCCGGCCTACAAGAAATACTTCATGCATGGAACCTCTCACCATATGGGACTGGACACCCATGATTACGGCATCCTGACCGAACCCATGCAAGCCGGAATGGTCTTTACTGTTGAGCCGGGCATCTACCTGCCCGAGGAAAACCTGGGTATACGACTTGAGGACGACTACCTCATCCAGGAAAAAGGAGAACCGATCAACCTGATGAAAAACATCCCTATTGAAATCGAAGAGATCGAGTCCTGGATGGCCGGGAATTAATTTCGAGCTTTGAGATAGAAATTTACGGCGAAAAACGAGATCACAGTGGGCAGCAGCCAACCCAAGCCTTCTTTGGCGAAAGGGAGGTAGTTCTGAATGTCAGCAACGGAAGAGTCCGGAAGGAGAAATCCCAAAAAGTCGGGTATGCTGAAAACAAAGGCTGTCAGGACCACAATCTGAAAGGCCAAGGACGATGCCCATTTACCGGGAACGACATTCAAAAGGATCAAAGTGATCACAATGGGGTAGATAAACATCAGCACCGGAATGGCGACTTTGATGATATAGGAGACATTCAACTGTCCGACAAGGATGCCTATGATGGCTCCAGTTATTACGGTGATCCTATAGGCCCGTTCCGACCCCTTCAGAAGACCTTTGAAAAAATCCCCGGAGCCCACCAATATTCCAACAGCGGTAGTGAAACAGGCTAAGCCAACGAGCATGCTCAAAAAAAGCGAACCAGTCTGGCCCAGAGTAGTCTCGGCCAACAATCGGAGCAGGGAGGTTCTCTCAATGGCATCATCTGCAGTACCACCCATGCGGGATCCGGCATAGATCATTCCAGCATAGATCAAAAACAACCCGGACATCGCCACGAGGCTGGAGCCGGCTATGAGCCTTTTCTTTTCGGCAAAATCCGCTCCTTTGCGACTGTTCTGTATCGTGATGACCAAAACTCCTCCCATAAGCAGGCCTGCGAGTGCGTCATAGGTCTGGTAGCCCTCGAGGAATCCCGAGATCAGGGGTTGCTTGAAGTGACCCACAGCTGCCGCACCTGGATCAAAAAATAATTTGATCGCAATTATAGCGAGCAGGATCAAACCAATTATGGGGGTCAGGTACTTTCCCAGAAGATCCATCACGCGACCCCGGTTCAGAGAAATAACGGCGGCCAGCGTGAAATAGATCGTGCTCGTCAATAGGGGTGAAGAGTCCGTAAAGGGGGCCACTGCCATTTCATGGGTCACCGCAGCCGTCCTCGGACAGGGTAACAACAGGGCAATCAAATAAATCAGAATACACAGCACAAGACTGAAACGAGAAGACACCTTGTTTCCAAAATCCAGCATGGTTCCCTGCAAGCGGGAATAAGCCATCAAAGCTCCCAGTGGGATGATCGTCGCGGTCAGAAAAAAACCCAGAGCAGAGAGCCACCAATCGGGTCCGGATTTGAATCCCAGGTAGGGAGGAAGAATGAGGTTCCCCGCGCCAAAAAAAGCAGCAAACACAGCAAACCCGTAAACAAAAACCGTCTTTGTTCTTTTCATATTACTCCTCGGATTTGTTAAATATACAGTAAATTTGAGTGCATATGGAGTTGCGACACCACATGCGAGAAGAATCCATTAAGAGAATTCAAAACAAAGTCAAAATCCGATGAGCCAAATAAGTCACAAGAATCGCAAAGTACACTATACCATTTCAGGAAGTGGTCCGGCAGTTGTTCTTCTTCATGGGTTTCTGGAGGACCTGAGCATGTGGGATGAACTGGAGTCAGAACTGAGTAGAAAAAATCGCGTGATCCGGATTGACCTGCTGGGTCACGGGCAGACAGAGAATCAGGGTGAGGTCCACAGCATGGAGGATCAGGCAAGAATGGTGAATGCAGTACTTGAAGAACTCAAAATTGACAGGTATTCTGTTATCGGTCACAGCATGGGAGGGTATATAGCCCTGGCCCTGGCCGAATTGTATCCGAAGACTCTAAAGGGTCTTTGTCTGATGAATTCAACCTCACTGCCCGACTCTGATGAAAAAAAGCGAAATCGGGACAGGGCGGTTGAAGCGGTCAAAAACAACCACGGGAGTTTTGTGAGAATAGCGATTCCGGGTCTTTTTGCACCGGAGAACAGGGATAAGTATGCAGAAAGGGTCCAGGAAGCAACAAAAGTCGCTTTGCGCATATCTCCAGAAGGCATCACAGCCTCCCTCAAAGGCATGAAGATCAGAAAAGACCGCTCGGGTGTTTTTAAGGAGGGAAGCTATCCAAAACTCATGATCATCGGAAGAAAGGATCCCGCGCTGGATCTGGAAACATTGATCCCCCAAACACGATTTCCGGGAGTGAAGTCGGTGACATTTGACGATGGTCACATGAGTCATATCGAGAACCGTGCGGAACTCACGCAGCATCTCTTGAGATTCCTGGAGCGCATCTCAAATTAAAATCATCATGCCTGATATCAACTGCCCCCTATGCGGGTCTATGGGCCAACTTTCCTTTTCGAATGAAAAGCATCGATTCCTCTCGTGCGATCATTGCCAGGGCATCTTCCGTGATCCTGGACAAATCCTGAATTTGGAGCAGGAAAAGTCCCGGTACCTGTTGCACCGGAATCATCTCCAAGACAAGGGCTACCTCAAATTTGTATCGCCTATCCTGCGGGCCGTCCGAACGGGGCACCCACCAGGTGCGTCTGGACTGGATTTCGGTTGTGGTCATACACCCGTGATTTCGGAAGTCTTGAAAGACCAGGATTACATTTTTGATCTTTACGATCCTGCATTCTACCCACACAGAGTATTCGAGGGCAAGACCTACGACTTCATCACTTGTTGTGAGGTCATGGAGCATTTCCAGCATCCGAAAAAGGAATTCGACCTGCTTGCCGGATTATTGAAACCCGGCGGAAACCTCATTTGCATGACCAGTCTTTATTCAGAAGAGATCGATTTCGAGAACTGGTACTATAAAAACGATCCGACTCATGTCTTTTTCTATCGCAAAGAGACCCTGGCTTATATTGCTCGAAATTGGGGTTTCAGACACCTGAAAATCGAGGAGCCTCTTCTTGTCTTTTTAAAATAATGGCTAACTTTAGAGAAATGATCAACTTCTCATCATGCAAATAATAAGAAATTTTCTCCTGTTTCTCGTTCTGATTTCGGCGACGTCCTGGGCCCAAACCAAAAAAGAGAAAAAAGAAATGAAGGCCCAGGAAGAGGCAAAACAATTTGAGGTCATCAAGCAGCTGATCGATTCGGGAGCCTATGAATTCTATGCCGATTGGGCCAATTCCTTTCAGGGCCGACGAATCAACCTGGTCACGAACCCGAATCACCTGAAAATGAACCAAAAAGAGGCTAGCATTTATCTTCCCTACTTCGGAGTTGCCCACAATTCGAGCCCTGCCTATTCGAATATGGGGGCCATGGAATTTGAAGGCACGGTCGAAAACTACAAGGTCAAGATCAATGAAAAAAAGAAGCAGACTACCGTTTCTTTCCGTTGCAAAGCGAAAAGAGAAGTGATTGACTTTACGCTTACCGTCTTTCCCGATGGAAATTCGAGACTTAATGCCAACAGCAGCGTCCGGACCGGAATGAATTACGACGGGAGAACGACGGCTCCTGAACTCACTCCTTGAGAGAATTCCAGCCCTGCGCGATCATTTCAACCTTTTCTCCGGCTCTTGTAATGAGGTGAACGCCTTCTTCTTGTTCGGTCATGTGACCAATCACTGTAAAATTAGGATTCCCCTTGACCTTGTCATAATCGTTCTGGCCTATGGTGAAGAGCAACTCGTAGTCTTCTCCCCCACTCAGCGCCACTGTTGTGCTGTCCAGGTTGAATTCCTCACAGGTCGAGATCACCTGCTGATCCAGCGGAATCTTGTTCTCATATACATTGCAACCCACTTTGGATTCCTTGCACAAATGCAAAACTTCAGAGGACAGCCCGTCTGAAATGTCAATCATGGAGTTGGGAACGAGTTCGAGATCCTCGAAAAGTCGTACGATATCCTTTCTCGCCTCAGGTTTGAGCTGTCTTTCAACCAGGTAGGTGTATTTGTCCAATTCGTGTTGGGCATTGGGGTTGACCTCAAACACCTGGCGCTCTCTTTCAAGTACTTGAAGCCCCAGATATGCCGCACCCAGGTCGCCTGTCACCACGAGCAAATCATTCGGTTTGGCTCCGCTGCGATAGACGCATTCTTCTGCCTCGACTTCTCCAAGGGCCGTAATACTGATCAACAATCCCTTGTTGGATGAGGTTGTGTCGCCCCCGACAAGATCTACTTCGTACATCTCACACGCCAGGTGAATGCCCGCGTAGAGCTCCTCCAAAGCCTCCAGGGTAAATCGATTTGAAACCGCTATGGAGACCGTAATCTGTTTTGCATTCGCATTCATGGCGTACACATCCGAAAGGTTGACCATAACGGCCTTGTACCCGAGGTGCTTCAGCGGCATGTAAGACAGGTCAAAATGTATTCCTTCCACCAGGAGGTCGGTCGTGACCACCTTCAACTTTTCCTGGCCCCCGATGACGGCACAATCATCTCCCACCCCCTTGAGCGTGGACTGATGATGTATTTTTGCTCCCCTTGTCAGGTGCTCGATCAATTTGAATTCGCCCAGTTCAGAAAGCGAAGTTCGTGATTCGTTCTTGTTCTCCAGCATGGTGCAAATATAGTCCATATTCATCGAGAACAATTAGTCGTTCTGAGCCAAATTTAAATTTCCTAAATTTAGCGCAGACTTTGTATAAAATGCGTTTGCTTTGAAAAACCTCTCCTTGTCGGGCAAAGTATTGCTTGGCGTGATATCGGGTATTATTTTCGGACTTTTCTTTGGGGAAGAAGTCGCCTGGCTGAGCATTCCTGGAGACATCTTCATTGGTCTGCTACAGATGACCGTCTTGCCCTATATCATGTTTTCCCTTATTGTCAATATTGGCAGGCTTTCTCTGGACACAGGACGTCAGCTGATACGATATGGGATGATCTTCCTGGCCTTGTTACTGGGTATCGGGCTCATTTACCTGGTCATTTTGCCATTGAGTTTTCCGGTTCGAGCCGGAGGAAGTTTCTACAGTCCGGAGTTTGTGCAACCCCCGCAACCGTTCGACTTCGTCAAATTATACATACCTGCAAATGTGTTTGAATCCCTCAGTCACAATGTGGTTCCTGCTGTTGTTCTATTCAGCATTTTTATCGGTCTTGGTGTAATGAATCTTCCGAATAAGGAAACTTTGTTGAAACCTCTCGATATCCTGACGGACGGCCTGAATCAGGTCAATAAAATGATTGTGAAAATCACCCCATACGGTGTTTTTTGCATCGCAGCGGGGGTTGTAAGCACATTGAGCTGGTCGGATCTAAGTCGATTGCAAGGTTATCTTTTGGTCTATCTCCTGGCTGTTGTCCTGATGACTTTTCTCGTGTTGCCTTTTCTAATTTCAATCTTCACGCCTTATTCTACAAAGACCGTTTTCAAGCTGACGCGGTCGACTCTGATTACGATCTTCGCCACTGGGAAAATTATTGTGGTCTATCCCCAGTTGATAGAAAATATTAAAGAGATCATACGATCGGATTCCAATGGCACAAAGAAGGGGGAAGACGAGGTGGACATTATCATGCCCCTGGCTTATCCGTTTCCCAATCTGGGAACCTTTATGATATTCATATTCGTTCCCTTTGCCGCATGGTACACTGGGAAAGCCCTTGTACTCGGGGACTACCCCATCTTTTTGAGTTCCACATTACTCTCGAGCTTTGTGGCTCCAATCACCGGTCTGCCCTTCAGTCTTGAGCTTCTTAAAATACCGAAAGAGACCTTTCAACTCTTTGTAGTCTCTACGGTTCTGACAGACCGAATTCGTGTGGTTCTGGGAGCCTTTCACCTGATCGCCCTGACGCTTCTGACGATTTCGGCCATGGGTGGCTATTTGAGTTTCAAAAAAGGCAAGTTCTCAAAGTCTCTGTTTATCTTGCTCATCGCGACTGCGATTTCAGTCTTAGGATTGAGACAGCTTCTATCCCAGAGCATGAAACGTATTCCCAGCAATCTTGAAGTCGCAGAAAGCTTTCAAATCATAAGTCCTCAGCGCGATTTTATCGTACTTGAAACTTCAAAAAGAAATCCAAATCCCAGATGGCGCGGGGAAAACACCTTGAGTCGCATTAAACGAAGGTCGAAAATCCGGGTAGGTTTCTATACCAAATCCGGGCCCTTTACGTATTTCAACAAAGACAGCGCATTAGTCGGTTACGGCATAGACCTCGCCCACCAGTTGGCTACGGATCTCGAGGTTGACCTGGAGTTCATTCCGGTCTCTCCAGGAAATTTGATTGAGCACCTGAACAAGGACCATTTTGACATATTTGTCTCAGATGTGTTTCTCAGCGGACAGTACGCAGAAAAGATACAGCTTTCCAAGCCCTATTTGAATGTTTCTCTAGCCCTTTTAACCAATCAGGAAAACAATATTTTTGACGACTACAAGACTACGGCGGCTCTCGACACCTTTACGATCAGTTATTTAGAACGCAAAGAGATTGCCAGCGATTTTCTATCCTATTTCCCCAAAGGGGGAGCTTTTCCTCTCAAGGAAGTACCTGAGTTTTTTGAAATAGAAAGGGATGGGACAGTAGTTATTGACAGTTTCGCACCTGACAGTATCAAGATAGATACGATTAGGATTCAGGCTCATTTGACCAGTGCCGAGCGTGCTTCTTATTTAACGGTAAAGCACCCAGGCTACAAAGTGAGAAATCCACTTCCATATCATGTGAACAATTCATTGGTCTTCCCGCTGGCCCGGGACGACGCATGGAGAATCTATGTAAACCGATGGATAGAGTTCAGGCAGCAGGACGGCACCTTTGACAGGATTTATAATCAATGGATTTTGGGCAACCCCCATCAAGCTGAACAAGAACCCTGGAGCATTTACAAGAACATTGTAAAACCCTGGTTTGAAAAAGATCAAGAGAAAGATACCGAAACTGCTACAGAAAAAGATGGAGAAGAGGATAACGCTTAGAGACCTCTTTCTTTCTGAATGTGCTCATAGGCCTGCTGAACCTGACGAAACTTGTCCTCTGCCCCTTTGATGTGTTCCTCACCGAGACCTCTCAATTTGTCGGGGTGGTACTTCTTG
>JAHEHE010000115.1 GCA_024644725.1 Flavobacteriaceae bacterium
GCTTTCAACAAGATGATCATTACCGAAATGTTGCGCGAAAAATACGATTTTGACGGAGTGATTTGCACCGATTGGAACATCATCAGCGGCAGCAAGGTCGGGGAGGCCCGGGCCTGGGGTGTTGAGGACTTGAGCCGATCCGAGCGCACACTGAAGGTCCTCGAGGCCGGTTGCGATCAGTTTGGTGGGGAGAACAGCCCTGAGCTGATCATCGAGTTGGTAAAAAATGGAGACCTGAGTGAAAAGCGACTCGATGTTTCCGTAGCCCGGATCCTAAGAGACAAATTTACCCTGGGGCTGTTTGATGACCCTTACGTGGATGCTGAAAAAGCTCCTGAACTCACAGGAAAACCCGAATACAGAGCTCTTGCAGAAATTGCACAGGCGCGTTCAACCGTATTGCTGAAGAATGAAAACCTTCTTCCGTTGAAGCGTGGCACAAAAGTTTACATAGAGGGAATCACTCACCCTGAGGTATTTGAATCGTTCGGTCAGATAGTCGACAATCCCGAGGAGGCAGAGGTGGTGATCAAGCGCATTCAAACCCCCTATGAGCCCAGGGATGACAACTTTCTGGAACGGTTTTTTCACCAGGGTCGACTTTATTATACGCAGGATGAGCTGGAAGATATCCTTGGTCTGATTCAGTCGAAGCCGTCCGTTGTGATTGCCAATTTGGAGCGTCCGGCAATCCTTACCGAAATCGACGCGGCTTCGAGCTCCTTGATAGCTGAATTTGGCACCTCCGATGAAGTACTTGCCAAAGTCCTGTTCGGTGAAGAGAAACCGGAAGGCAAATTGCCCTTCGAGCTCCCCTCGTCATGGGAAGCTGTCGAGGCGCAGTTTGAAGACGTGCCATATGATTCCAAAGATCCGTTGTACGAGTTTGGCCACGGACTCTCCTATAAACAATAGGAAATTAGTCTTTAATGAACCAACTTTCGAGTCTTTTTTATTGCGTATTTAAAGACTTGAATGTACTTTGCAGCCTTGTAATTTACAAACGTAGAACCTTAAATATATCGATTGATGACAAGAGGATTTTTAACATTTGTTTTCGCTCTTTTTCTTGGGCTTAATGTACTGATTGCACAACACACGATCATACCTCATCCTGTTAATGTGGAAACTGTTGAGGGCAGCGTAACCGTGGAGTCCGAAATCGGACTGGTTCTCGATCAGGAGAACGAGTTGATAAGCACCATGCTCGACAATTTTTCATCCGAGCTGAAACCTCTCGGAATTGAGATGAGTTCAGGCGGTGGTGCAGAATCTACGGCCGCTACTTTGCTTCGCATCACTCTGAAAGAGGAAGACAGCGTAAAGCTCGGCAAGGAGGGTTATGAGCTGCATCTTGCCAAAGGCGTCATCAACCTTGAGGCCATTGAGCCAGCAGGAGTCTTCAACGGCCTTCAGACCTTCAGGCAGTTATTGCCTCAGACCCGTGTTGCTGATGAAGAAGGGAACAAAGAGCCGATTGTGCTCGAAGGAATGCGAATCGTTGATTATCCACGATTTGGTTGGCGAGGGCTGATGCTTGACGTGAGCCGTCACTTCTTCACCGTGGAAGAGGTAAAAGACTACATTGACCAGATGTCGAAATACAAGTTCAACGTATTTCACTGGCACCTCACAGATGATGAAGGATGGCGAGTTGAGATCAAGGCCTTCCCCCGCCTCACGGAAGTTGGAGCATGGCGAGTGGAGCGGCATGGAAGATTCGGAAGCCAGCGTCCTTATCCAAAGAAAAATGAAAAAGCAACTTATGGTGGTTTTTATACCCAGGAGGAGGTGAAAGATGTAATCGCCTATGCTGCTGAGCGAAACGTGACCATAATTCCGGAGATCGACGTGCCGGGTCACAGTATGGCTCTTTTGGCGGCTTATCCCGAGCTTTCTACCCGCAAGGAGCTCAAATTTGTCAACCCGGGCTCCAAGTTTGCCAACTGGTTCGACGACGGAACTTTCGAAATGACCATCGAGAATACCCTGGACCCTTCGAATCCGGCCGTATATGCTTTTCTGGATATGATCTTCGGTGAGATCGCGGGGCTCTTTCCTTCAGACTACATTCATATGGGTGGAGATGAGTGTTACCACGGATACTGGGAACGGGACGAAAAGGTACAGGCCTTTATGAAAGAGAATGGAATCAAGGACTCTCACGAGCTCCAGAGCTATTTTGTGAAGCGCGTCGAGAAGATCATCAGCGACAAAGGAAAGAAAATGATCGGATGGGATGAGATCCTTGAAGGAGGCCTGGCGGACGGAGCTGCAGTAATGAGCTGGCGCGGCATGCAGGGCGGAATAGAGGCTGCCAGATCCCAGCACGAAGTTGTCATGACTCCGAAAGAATTCGTTTACCTGGATTATACGCAAGGGGATTACAGCGTTGAGAACAAGATCTATGACGATTTGTCCCTTGAAAAAGCCTACAGTTTTGATCCGATGCCGAATCCAAACCTTTTCGTAGACATCGATCCGGAGTTGATCCTCGGGGGCCAGGGCAATTTGTGGACGGAAGTCATTCCGTCGCTTCAATATGCCTACTATATGACCTATCCCAGGGCATTCGCTATTTCGGAGTCGCTATGGAGTCCACTGGCAGCGAAAGACTTCAAGAATTTTCTCAGTAGAACCGAAGTTCATTTTGACCGTTTCGATCAGTCGGGAAGAAGTATTGCAAAGACGATTTATGAGCCGGAGGTCATCATTAAAATGGAAGGCAAAAAGATGATGTGCACTATAAAAACTTCCTTCGAAGACATCGAAGTCAAGTATACAATTGACAACACCTATCCGGTTGGAACAGGCAAGAAATACACAGAAACTTTTGAGGTGCCACCAGGAGACCTGAAGCTGCGCGCACAGTCTTACAGAGACGGTGAACCCATTGGCAGGATGCTCATCATTGACAGAAAGGATCTCGAAGCCCGGGTGAAATAGGAACGAGCATTCCATCCGGGACAAGGGAGTAAATGAGATTTCGAAAACTTAATCCTCGGTAATCTTCTTCATGAAATTCGTGCCGGTCATTGCCGATGCCGTCAGCAGACCGGAAAAAAGCGCGCCACCAACTCCGGCGGTGACCGTGTCCTGTCCGGTGAGGTAGAAATTCTTTATGGGAGTTCGAGGCTGCAGGAATTTTTGTCTGAAACGTGACGGACTGTGGTCCACACCATAAATCTCCCCTTTTTCATAACGCGTAAAAAATGAGGTAGAGAGGGGCGTGGAAAGCTCCTTGTGTTTGATTTTGCCCTTCAGATGAGGGAAATGCTCCAATAACCTCTCGATCAGCCTGTCCGTTAAGCGCTCCTTAAGCTCCTCATATTCCTGACCGCGATTCATCCAACTGCTTCCTTCCCATCGTCCGAAAAGGTCATAGGGCACCAGTGTGATGATGTCAATCGTGCTCTTTCCGGGGTACCTGTTTTGAAAATCGGGATCCTTGGATGCAGGGAAAGAGATGTAAACTACCGGGAAGTCCTCCTCCGGATTCTTCAAATAGCGGTCTACACAAGCGTCATGATCTCCGTTTTCGGGGTAGAGCCAGTAGTTGGTTTTTGGGAGCCCAAGTTCTTCCGGGGTTCCCTTAAGCCCGAGGTACAGGCCAGCATGACAGGCGGAGGGCTCCACCCGTGTGAGTTGTTCCCGAAGCTTGTGCTGTCGAACGACGGATTTTGGCAGCAGGTGTTTAAAGGTGCTAACGATTCCTGCGCCGCTGACCACCTGTTTTGCACTGATTCTCTTTCCGTCTTCCAGCTCTACTCCGATGGCCCGGTTGTTCTCTATGGTCACCTCTTTAACCGGAGCTTTGACCAGTATCATCCCGCCCGAGGCTTCGATCAGGGGTTCAATAGTTTTTACGATCTGGGAGGAGCCCCCGACCGGGTAGCTGCCTCCGTCGAAATAGTGTTTGACCACCGTCGCGTGCATGCTGAAACTGCTCTTTTTTGGAGGAAGTCCATAATCCCCATACTGTCCGCAAAGAACGCGAATGAGATCTTCATTGGAAGTTAGTTTTCTCAAGACCTCATGGGTTGTTTGATCGGAATATTTGTGAAAACCTCGTGACAAAAACGGCCCTAAAATGCGGCTCACAAGGGGCGGAAGAGCCTTGTTTATGTAATAAGGGCCTACGGTGCGCCCTGCTTTGAAGATGAGGTCCACATAGGCGTCGATGGCTCCTGCCTCTTCCGGGAAGTAAGACTTCATTTGTTTTTTAAAGGGTTCCACTCCTTTTACCAGGTCATAGTGGTTTTCTCCGAGGAAAATTCGGTCGTAGACCTCACCCATATCGGCCCATTTCAAGGTGCCATCGTTGATATAGTCAAATACCTTGTACATGGCGCTGTGCTTGCGCTGCATCTCTCCGATATAGTGAATTCCTACGTCCCATTCATAACCTTTTCGCTTGAAAACATGGGTATATCCCCCAGGGGTATAGTGCTGTTCCAAAATAAGAACGCGCATACCTTCCTTGGAGAGAATTGCCGCTCCAGCGAGACTGCCCATGCCGGAACCGATGAAAATGGCGTCATAGGAAGCCTCAATCTTGGGGTTTTGCTTGTAGGATTTGGCCATCTCCTATTTATTCTTGCTTGTCAGGGCCTCTTCGGGGAATGGGAAGACAATGGTCGAATTCTTTTCGCTGGCGATGTTTGAAAGGGTCTGATACAAGCGCAACTTGATTGCTGAAGGTGAATCGTCTATGATCTTACCGGCTTCCAACAGCTTGCCAGCTGCCTGCTTCTCAGCCTCGGCCAATATGATCCGTGCTCTTCTTGATCGTTCGGCCTCTGCCTGGTTGGCCATGGCCCGCTTCATGTTTTCAGGAAGCTCGATGTCTTTGATCTTGACGTCCTGGATGGAAATACCCCAGATTTCGGTATCTTTTTCTACCATTTCCTTTATGTTACGGCCGATCTCCTCCCTTTTGGATAGAATGGTGTCAAGCTCAACCTTACCGCATACATCCCTCAGCGTCGCCTGGGCCATCTGGGAAATGGCGAAAACGTAATTCTCTACCTCAAGCACGGCTTTGGTCGCATCGTCAATTTTGAAGAACAGCACTCCATTGATCATGCAGGGAACGTTGTCCTGGGTCATGACCTCCTGTTTTTCAATGTTTATGGTGATCACACGAATATCGACAATCTGTATCCGGTCAATGACGGGGATGATCCAGCGCAAGCCTGGTTTGAGAAGACTTATATAGCGTCCAAACCTGAATTTAACAGCCCTTTTGTACTCGTAAACAACGCGAATTCCCGAAAGGAGAAAAAGAGTCAGAAAAATGAGAAGAAAATTGATTGGGTTCATAACTTGAAGGGATTATTTAAGATGCCTTAAGTTACGAAAAAGAGCCCAGATTCTTCTATCGTTTCAAATCAAATTTTGATGAAGATCTTCTTCTTGTAAAGGATGTAGGCCGGGATATAGCAGATCAGGGCATAGAGAAATGCGTAGAGCATGGAGGCCAGCTCCGGAACCATGCCGAGACTCACCAGGCCATTGTAGAAGAAATCCTTGAAGCCGAGAATGCTGTTGAGCAACCAGGGGAATACGCCCGCAAAGACATAGACCGTAATGGCATTGCTGCCATAGATGACGCCGAATTTGGCCATTCGATCATAGCCAAGGACGTCGACAAGAAGCACGCAGGCGGCCAGTCCCATCATGGCCCACCCGG
>JAHEHE010000056.1 GCA_024644725.1 Flavobacteriaceae bacterium
TGTTTCCTCCGAACTGATCCACTCCCGCCTCCAGGGCTTTGTAGTGCCGCTCGGCGACAGATAGATTCTCAACTCCCCAGCTTTTGCCCTGGAACTCTACGATCGAATTCGCATCCGCGGTAACGAGCCAATCGGTGCAAATGACTCCCTGGTATCCGTAGGTTTCCCGGAGCAAATCCGTGATCAGGTATTTGTTATACGCATTTGCAACATTCTCCCCATTCACGGTGTCCTGATCAAAAGATATGGTATAGTAGGGCATGATCGCCGACGCCATTTCGGTACCGCCTTCCAGTTTCAGAGCGCCCTCGACAAAGGGCTTGACATGTTCTTTCAAATTGTTTCCGGGGTACACGGCGTAGGCACCATAGCCGAAGTGGGCATCTCGCCCGCCTTCTCCAGAACCTCCACCGGGCCAGTGCTTGACCATGGTGTTCACACTCTGATATCCCCATCCATCAGCCTCGGAATCTGTGGTGGTCTGAAAGCCGTCCACATAGGCTCTGGCCATGTCGGTAGAAAGATCAGGATCCTCACCCATGGTACCCGGAAATCTGTACCATCGTGGTTCGGTGCCCAGATCAATCTGCGGGGAAAGGGCAGTTGAGATTCCAAGAGCACGGTATTCTTTCGAGGCAATGTCCCCGAAAAGCTTCATCACCTCCGGGTCGAAGGTTGCAGCAAGACCCAATGTTTCTGGCCAGATGGAGATATCTGCTCCGGTCACATTGAATTCCGCATAGGAACTGAGTCCGTGTCTGGGGTCAGAGCTCGTGTTGATCGGTATTCCCATGCCCAGACCCTCGACCATCGCCTGGGCCTTATTGTTCCATTGGGCGGCGATACCAGGAGACTCAACTGAAGTGATCAATACATGTCTCAGGTTGTCCTCATCCAGGAATTTCTTTTGACTATCGGACAAGTCGCTCGGAAGCGCTCCGCTTTCAGCAAAAGGTTTGCCCCCGTACAGGACGGGTCCTCTCCATCCGCCCATGCTGGGTATGGACTGATGTCCGCTGTAAAGCATGAGGCCAGCTATCTGATCCACGGACATCTTGGAGGCCAGGTCAACGGCTCGTTCTTGAGGCGACAGGCGCCAGTCTTCATAGCGGTCCAACTTTCCATTTCTGTTGAGGTCCTTGAAGGCAAAACGATTCGCGGTGATTATCTTGATCCCGGAATCAGGATGGTAGCCCAGGTTTTCACCCCCTATATTTTTTACCAGGATAAAATCACCCTGGTTCTCTTCTTCGAATTTCGGTCCGCATCCCACCAGAAGAATGCCGGCAATGACAAGGCTAAGTATATTATTGGCTTTTTTCATGTTTTAATTTTTTGTCTGATTGTCAGATTCAAGTCTGAAATATTGACGGATTCAACTCTCGAATATTATTCAAAACCCAGTTTGACCAGGCTCTTGTGACTTATTTTGATCGCCTCCAGGGGAGGGATCTTGAAGTTCCTGTCTTGCTCAACCAAGTAGAACTGCATACCAGACATTTTTTTCTCTTTCAGGATCTTCTTGAAATCAATCGTTCCGGTTCCGACCGGCGCAAAATTGCCTTCCTCGTCCATGTCTTTTACGTGCCAGGCCTTGAATCGCCCGGGGTATTTTTTGAAGTAAGCCACCGGATCTGCTCCGGCTTTGGTGACCCAGTAAAGGTCCATCTGAAAATTGACGTATTCGGGATTCGTATTTTCAATCATATACTCGATGGGCACGACGCCTTGTGCGTTCTTTTCGTATTCGAAGTCGTGGTTGTGATACAACAAGGAAAGTCCCTGATCTTTGCATTTTTTACCGATGGTGTTCAGCATATCGACCAATGGTTTCAGATCACCGTCCATGTGTCTCTTTTGCGTTTCGGGGTCGCGGGTGTAGTGTCCTTTAGGAGGTACCGGAATCACGAAATACCGGAACCCGGCTGCTTTTGCATCTGAAATGAGCTGATCCGCATTCTCAAGGGTAATCGTCGACTGGTGGGTACTCATGGGGGTCAGCCCTAACTTCATAAGACTATTCTTGAATTCATCCGGCTCCATACCGTAGTATTTGCCTTCTTTGTATCCGGCAGCCTCCACATAAGCATATCCGGTTCCTGCTACTTTTTCAAGGGTCTCCACAGGGTCTTTTGACATATCTTCTCTGACCGTGTAAAGGGCAAGTCCTCCTAATTTTTGTTGGGCCATAAGCGGATTGGAGCCCAGTGTCAAAGAGGTGACGATTAAGAGGATAAATAGTTTGAGCAGTTGTTTTATTTGTTTTGTCATTGTCCAGAATTTTTGATTTTTTCAAATTTCTAGAAAAAAAAGTAAAATTCAATTGACATATGTCAAATATCTCATTCTATAAGCTTGCTCGAATGCGACTCAGGGTTTCTTGGGTAATTCCCAAAAATGACGCGATGTGCTGCAAAGGCACTTTTTGAAGAATATTGGGTTGCTGGGTCATCAAATTTTGATATCTCTTTGCAGCGTTTTCAAACTGCATGGACTCCATTCTGATCTGAGATAGGACCAGGGATCGAGAATAAAAAGCGATGATCAAATTTGAAATTTCCAGATTGGTTTTTCGGAGCCTGTCCTGGCCTTCTTTTGAGAGCTGAATGATCTCGCTGTCTTCAATTGCCTCAATGATCAATTTACTGGGCTGCTCCCGAAAGTAGCTCCCTATTGAGAAAAAGAATTGCTTTTCATCTGCAAACCATTCCGTGATGTCTTTTCCATTCTTGTAGTAGAATATCCGAACCAGACCTTTATTGACGAAATAGATGTGCCTGCAAACCTCGTTGTTTTTCAGCACCAAATCTCCCTTGAGCACTTTTTTCACTGAGATGCAAGCCTTAAGGGATTCTTTGCTTTCGGGGCTGAGCGGACTGTATGAATCCAGTATATTTAAATATTCGTCATGCATAGCCAGTTAGAAATTTGAGGAGCGGTAAAATAAAAATTCTGGTCCAGATTCAAGACGTGTCATTTGCCTAAAAGGGAATTTTTCGCCTGTGTACACCATTCAATACTCACCTGATACGACATTAGCCCGTGCTCGAAGGCGATCATCCCCGTTTGAGGCATGTTATTTTTCTCTTTTCTAAAGAATTGTTCTAGTTCTTTGAGATAGATTTCCAGTTCAAATTTAAGGGTTTCCAGAAATTCAATCTTTTGCTCCGAACTCGTCACTGGATCCATAAATGCAAACTTGAGAACCAACAGTTCCATGTTTTTCCTTACCTCCACAGCAGTGGGCGGCATCTCCAGCCAGGATCTTAATTGTCTCAATCCTTCTGAAGTTAAGGAAAAATTTGATTTTGAACTTTCCTCGATATCCTGTTTCGAAATGAACTTGTTTGTTTCGAGTCGTTTTAGTGCCGGATAAATCGTTCCCGGACTGCCTCCGAAATTCCCCAGGGCCGTTTCCTCAAAAGTTTTTCGTATTCTGTATCCCGTGAGGGGCTCCTGTTGAAGAAGTCCCAAAATGATGTAGTCGAGGGTTGTGGTTTTTTTCATACAATCGGATGTGTTTTTATTTCATTCTCAACTTTGTTAACTCCTATTTTTTGACCGATCAGAAGTGTTAGGAAAAACCCGAAAAGACTGTTTGAAATGCCTACTTCAAAAGCATGACCAAAGCGTATGTAATCCGGCATATGGTCGCTCTCGGGCACGATCAAAGGGGCCAATCCACCTATGACAGCAAAGAAAGCTCCGATGATCAGTGCACGTTGAAGCAAAGGACGCCTTGTTGTTCGGCTGATGAGCACAGCAGCCCCAATCAATACGAGTGCCCTAAAAAACTGTGTGTTGATCATAAGAGAAAAGGGAGGTATTTTCTCTTCATAAAAATCCATAAGTTGAGGATAAACCGAGTACAAAATGAAGCCTGCCAAAAGATAGAAAAATACGTAAAGAAGATCCCCCAGTACAATTCTCCAGGTCCATGCAGCCTTCGTTCTGGATGGAAAGACTAATTTTTCATCATCTCCGCTCCACTTTCCAAAAATAAGCACCAACAGGGGAGATGAAAGCAAAGTGATCAGAAATCCCTGGATTGTGATTAAAGCCGTATCCTGAGCATTGGTGACCTCAAAAAGGTAAGCCTCTATCAAAAGATTGAAATGCCCGATCAGAAAGTAAATTGAAAAAATTAGAAAACTGAGCTTTATGCCGGTCAGAGAACTGTTTCTGATGATCAATCCGAGAATGGATACTGCAAGGGCATTGGAAAATAAGAACCAGCCCAGATAACTGCCGGAGAATTGTCCTCCAAATGCCATTTCAATACCGAGTGAAATTAGAGTTAAGACTAAAGTACCAGCGACCAGAGAAGTAAAAAAATTAGATTTCATGACAAAAGTATTACGATTCGTACTACAAATATAATACGAATCGTACTAAATAAACAAATATTTTGTTCATTATTTTTGTGTCAACCTGGATTCAATTCAATTCTACGCGGATATTTCAACCTAATTTGTTCGCCTCAATTGACCATCCAATCGATTCCAAAAATCACGAATGACATTGATATTTTGCTCCCGATTGTCATGCATGGTTCCATGTCCTGCACCTTCGATCACAACGAATTCAGAATTTTCCACGAGACCCTGAAATCGTTTCACAGTGGTTGGGCGAGCCTCATCGAATTCTCCGGTAAGGAACAGGGTCGGAACTTCTATCTCTTTAAGACTCTCCAGTCTGTCATAGGTTTTTAAGGTGCCGGTCGCGGTGAATTCTGTAGGGCCCCACATATAGTTGTAGATGAAATCATTTCTTTTCGCTTGAACCGTATCCCACGGGTTGGAAGGCTTTTCATTTCGGATCCCATAATTCTTCATAAAGATGTGATTTGCATTTTGATACGCTTTTGAGGTGAAGTTGCCTTCTCTTTCGCCGGTTTCAATGGCCCGTTGAATCGAATCGGGGAGATAGGTGATCAAGGTATCGGCATCCGCTTCCCAGAGTGATGTGCTGAAATAAGGACTGTTAAAGACGATGCCTTTGACACCTTCCGGATGAGCCAGGTAACTCTCCAGGGCCAGTGCGGTACCCCAGGAATGTCCGTGCAGGTAAACCTCTTCAAGATGTAATGCCTGACGCAAAGCATGGACCTGGGCCACAAATTTTTCGACCCTTAAAAGAGAGGTGTCTTGATGGACTCCTGATTTGCCACTTCCCAGTTGATCGAAAAGGATGAGTGGCCTGTCTTGTGCAATGGGTTCAAATTGATAAAAGGAACGATGCGTTCCGCCCGGGCCTCCATGCAGCAGGAGTACAGGAGTTCTTTTTCCTTCCCCGAGGATGCGATACCATATTTTACCACCTTCTACGGTAACATACCCTTCCTTATGATGGATGACCGGTTCCTTTCTGCACCCAAAAATCACAAGGGTCAACAATATCAGATTGATAAGGGTTTTAGTCTTCATAAACTCAATATTTTCACTAAATTAATGGGATGTAATTTATTGAATTTAATCCGGAGAATACTTTTTATCTTAGTCAGACTAAATTCTGTATTCCATGAAATCCTCTAGTTTTTCTTTTGTTGTTCTGATCCTTTCATTTTTGACCCTCAGCTGTGGTCCTTCTGTTTCTGTCACGGATTCCTGGAAAGCACCCGATATTGCCGATTCAAAAAGTGATCATTTTCTCGTCATGGCACGCGTAGATGATATGCCGGGGCGACAGCGTTTCGAGCAGGAAATTGCGAGTCGGTTGCGAGAGGGAGGTTTGGATGCTATGGAGAGCTACCTCAAGTTTCCGAACCTGAATTTAAACGATAAAATGAGTCCGGCTGAAATTGACGAGTTGGAGGAAATGCTCGCTCGTGAAGGAATCAATGGGATAGTATTGACCGTGATCAAGGATGTGAAACAAGAGATCAAAACAACTTCCTCCGGAGGATATCACGCGGGATACTACCCCTATTTTGACGGCTATTATGGAGCATACTATTCCCCGTATGGATCCAGAGGCTCTTATATCCCGTCATCCTCTCGTACGTATCAATCAGACATCTACAAGTTAGAGACTGTAGTTTTCGACCTGGACAGAAAAGGAGATCAGATGATTGCTATCATTTCCGTTAACATTACCGATCCCAAATCGGCTTCAGAAGTGGCCCCAAAGTACTCTCAAAAGCTCGCTAAGCAATTTGAATAAGGATATCAGCTGATAACAGAGGTCCCTTGGGAAGGATGTACCCAAATCGGATCGAGTTCTAGGTCAAACTCTTGAGTGTAGGCTTTTTTGATTTCGTCCACAAAGCGATTTTTCGACTCCTGGTGAACAAGATTGATCGTGCATCCGCCAAAGCCACCACCCATCATTCTAGCGCCCAAAACATGGGGTGTCTTGCGCGAAAAATCAACAAGAAAATCCAGCTCTTTGCAACTCACCTCATACTCAAGTTGCAGGCCTTCATGCGATTGGTACATTAGCTCACCGAAATGCTCTAAGCTTTCTCCTTTAAGGGCTTTTGCGGCAAGGAGTACCCGTTGGTTTTCTCTTATGACATAGAGACAACGTTTGAGAATCACAGGAGGCAGGATATTTTGATGCGCAACAAGATCCTCTTCAGAAACATCTCTCAGGGACTCCACTTTCATTCCCGCTTTGCTCAGGATTTCAACACCTTGCTCACACTCCGATCTGCGCAAGTTGTACTCGCTGCTCGCCAGACTATGCGAAACATTCGTGTTGAGCAAAAGAAGGGAGTGGTGCTCAAGATTCAAGGGAATCATTTCATGGGTGATATTCCTGCAGTCCAATAGAATGGCCTGATTGGGCTGCCCCATGACCGAGGCGTATTGGTCCATGATCCCGCACTTCGTTCCAACGAAATTGTGTTCGGCACGTTGGGAGAGCAAGATGATCTCCATTTTGGAAAGACCCAGATTGAAAAGCGAATTCAAGGCAAAAGCGAGACCACATTCCATGGCCGCTGAAGAACTCACTCCAGCACCAATGGGCAAATTGCTGCTTAATTGACAATCAAATCCATGAAGCGTGTGACCGAGTTTTTGAATTTCATGAACGACACCCAAAATATAATTCTCCCATTCTTCCTGACTTGGCCTTACTTCGCTCAACTTGAATGAAAGCAATTTGTCAAATTCCACACTGTAAACTTGGCAATCATACTCACTTCCATTCTTTCGCATTCTGAATTCGATTCTCCTGTCAATGGCAGCAGGAAACACAAATCCCATGTTATAATCCGTGTGCTCGCCTATTAGATTGATTCTACCCGGGGCAGCTACGGTAATTTCAGGCTGAAACCTATCGGATGTGACGTCTCTGCTGTCCATATGGAAATGGATTCATTTGTTTTACCAGTTGTGGTGCAGACTCAGCTGCATCTGGGTTTTAGCCCAGTTGTCGGTGATTTGGCGCATAAGACCCAGTTGAACTTTGAGGTTCTTCTTAATGGCATATCCCAGGGCTCCATAGGTTCGGTTGCGGTCAAAGAGCTCCACGGATCTGCCGTCTCCAATGTCCCGTTGGCCATTGATGAACAATTCGTTGTAAAAGGCAAAATAAAGGGTCCTTTTGTCGATGACCTTGCCGTTCAGGGGAACATCAATAAACAAGTTGTATCGATAGCGCGTTCTGAAATCCTGGTCCTCCACCCATCTCTGCTCATAGCGGAACCGATGCCTCAGGTAGAAGATGCCTCCTATTTTTTGAGGAAAAAGGGCTTCCTGATAGACTCTATTTTCGGTATTGGCTATCTCCGAAGAATCGTATTCTCCGGTTGTGATATGTCCGTATCCCAAAGTGAACAGGATCATGGCCTTTTTGGGTTTGTACGTGACACCTCCCCGAAGCAGCAGTTGCTCGAGGTCGCCCATGAGGTTCCAGTTCCTATACTGGAGGTCTCCCTGGAATCCCCAGGATCCTTCTTTGATCTGGGCACTCCAAAAATACATGTACCAGGCCCCTGTCTGATCTTCATCGATCTGGGCCTGCGCATTCTGACTTCCAAAACCTAGGAACAGGGCAAGCAGGAAGGCGATCTGTACAAAGATTTTTCGCATTGATTAATGGAATTGAATCAGAATTTGAGTTTAACTTTGGCGTCCTCTTCAGTGGGGATGTCGTCCTTTGGCAAATCAAGTTTGTAGCTCTTTGGAATGTCATCCCAACTCTCGTACAATTTACCGTCCACGTAGTATTGTTTGGGTTCATTTTTCTCCTTGTAGGACTCATCCATCATGAGTCCGTAAATGTTCTGGGGTGCAGAGGTTCCTGCCAAATCTCCACCTAAAATGAGTTCAGTCTTACCATCACCGTCAATATCAGCTTGAACCCAATTGAGTTCCAGGATCTCATTGAAGGTGCCATCTTCAATCATTTCGTCGATTTCTTCATTGAAACCCTTCATAATTTCTTCGGCATTCGGAATGTCCTTTCGAATCGCCATGTGCAGGGATTTCACAAGAAGTGGATTTTGACCAATGGCCAGATGCGCCGTCACGTCGTTCAATTGATACTTCAGCATGTATTGTATGAGCAGAGCGTCCACCAGCATGTAGTCGATTTCCTCTGAAAGCAATTTCTCCAAATTCTTTTGGTTACTCGCCCCTTTGACAAGTTCAATTTCATTCTCCTTCTCAAAATTTCCATAGGCATAATGATCTACAACCCCTAAACGCTTGCCTTTGAGTTCCGAGAATGAGCCGATACTGACGTCACTTCCTTTTCGACCCACCAAAATCAATTGATTATACAGGTAGGGTTCAGAATAAACATATTTCGCCTCTCTTTCAGGACTCTTCCAAAGGGTTGGTGACCCATCAAAATCCCCTTTGTCAATACGCTCGATGGTTATTCCCGGTTTTTCGAATTCAATACTTGAATTGATGTCTCGTCGATACAGGGCCTCCTGCACAAGAGTTGTAAGTATGGATTTGTTGCCGGCTACATCGGTGAAAGGCGGCCAAACGTCGGTGGTTAACTTCAATTCGGTGTTCTGGCTCTGCGCCAGCGTTACAATAAGGAGAAGAAGGAGTGTACTGAAGAATTTCATATTTTGGTTTTGGGCTAATGTACAAAGTTTAGGGGATTCCCATAATTCATATAATCTCAGGGTTTCCAGATTTTTATTCTTGCTCCAGTTCAACGATAACCTCGATCTCAACGGCAATATTTGAGGGCAATGAAACCATTCCAACTGCTGCTCGGGCGTGCTTTCCTTTTTCGCCAAAAACCTGGACCATCAAATCGGAGAAACCGTTGATCACTTTGGGTTGATCGTAAAAGTCGGGTGTTGAGTTTACCATGCCTTTCACTTTCACAAACTGCTTGATCCTGCTTAGCTCACCGCAGGCCGCTTTCAGGGTGGAAAGAATGTCTACTCCCGTCATTCGGGCTGCCTGGTAGCCCTCTTCAACAGTGAGATCCTTGCCCAGTTTTCCCTTCATGTCGGATCCGTCACCAGCGAGATACAGCAGGTTCCCTACCTGTCTCCATTTTACATAATTGGCAGAGGGTTCGCTGAATGCGGGAAGTTCGATTCCGAGTTTTTCAAGTTGTTCCTCCGGGGTTTGTGCCCAAAGCAAATTTAAACTCAACAAACAAAAAGTCAATAAAAATAGTCTCATGGTTTTCATAGGGTTTGATTTATGATTTTTTCGATTCTCGGATGGCATGGTCACAGGCACGGGCCGTGAGAGCCATATAAGTCAGGGATGGGTTCTGTGTCGCTGTGGAAGTCATGCAGGCTCCATCGGTCACATACACATTTTTGCAAGCGTGCATCTGGTTCCATTCGTTCAGCAGCGAGGTCTTCGGATCTCTCCCCATTCGCACCCCTCCCATCTCATGAATGTCCAATCCGGGGGCTTGCTTGCTGTCATTCATCCGGATATTGGTGAAACCCGCCTTTTCATACATTTCTGTAAACTGCTCTTCGAAGTCCTTTATCATCCTTTCGTCATTGTCGTCGTATTCGACATGTGCCGAAAGCAGTGGGATGCCCCATTCGTCTTTTTTCACAGGGTCCAGCGATACCTTGTTGTTCTCCTTGGGGATAGTTTCACCCATCATTTGAGCCCGAATCAGCCAGTTGCCATATTTTGGATTCAATAGGTTGCTTTTGAGCTCGGTGCCAAAACCTTTTGAATTCATGTCGATCATTCTACCGGCTGATACCTCTGTGGCATAACCCCTGAGAAAATCGGTTTCCTGTTCATACAGATTCCTGAATCGCGGCATGTACGAGCTTATAGGCTGCCTGAAACTCATCGCCTGATCTTTCATTCCTTCATATTCTGCTGAAATCACTCCCCGATAGTTGTGAAATGCAACGTACTTGCCGAGCAGTCCGTTGTCGTTGCCCAGCCCTTCAGGGAACCGTGAGGACTTTGAATTTAACAGGATGAGGTTGGTATTCATCGTGCTTGCGTTGACGAAGATCACTTTCGCGAAGTATTCTATGTTTTCTTTGGTATTTGCATCGATCACCCTGACCCCTGTTGCTCTTTGCTTCTCCTCATCATAGATCACAGACTCTACCACGGCATGGTGCTTGATTGTCAGATTCCCAGTTTTTTCCGCCCAGGGCAGGGTGCTGGAATTGCTGCTGAAGTAGCCTCCAAAAGGACAGCCTCGTTGACAGAGATTCCTGGATTGGCAGGTTGCCCTGCCTTGTTTGGCAAAAATTTCGCGGGCCTCGGTGATATGAGCGCTCCGGCCACTGATCACGTGGCGACCTGGAAAGTTTCGCTCCACGGCTTCTTTGAAATGCTCTTCCATGCAGTTCAGCACAATGGGAGGGAGGAAGTCTCCATCCGGAAGGTGAGGAAGCCCGTCTTTGTTGCCTGAGATTCCGACGAAGCGCTCCACATAGCCATACCATTTGTCCAGATCCGGGTATCGTATGGGCCAGTCAACCGCGAAGCCATCGCGGGCGGGTCCTTCAAAATCGAGGTTGCTCCAGCGCTGGGTTCTCCTGGCCCAGAGAAGCGACTTGCCGCCGGTCTGATATCCCTTGATCCAGTCGAAGGGCTTTTCCTGAACATAGGGATGCTCCTTGTCTTTTACTACGAAATGCGTCGCGTCTTCGCGGAAAACATAGCAACGGCTGGCGATGGGGTTCTCCTGCTTCATCTTTTCGGTGAGGGCTCCCCGATGCCCGAACTCCCAGGGATTCATATTGGTAGTCGGATAATTGACATTGTGTTTCACTTCTCGCCCTCTTTCCAATACCAGAGTCTTCAGGCCCTTGTCGCAGAATTCCTTGGCTGCCCAACCCCCGCTCATTCCAGAGCCGATCACGATCGCATCAAAGGTTCGGTCCTTCTGGCTGTCAATGTTGAAATTAGGCATAGATATTTATTTTTCCATTTGGATCTATTGACCTGCATACCGGTGGCTTGCCGGGAACCAGCGAATAGGGCATGACCTCGGTCATGATGTATTCGGATCTCATAAAGCCCAAAACAGCGTATGATTTTGATATTTCGATGAAGCGAATGACTTCTTCAGGTATTTCTTTAACTGGGTTTTCATCCATCATTTGGCTAAGCGAAGCAGTTCTTTGCTCCTGATTCGATTTTTGAAAGGACTCACCACCTAGCTCCTCAAAGGTGGGTTCAAATAGAGACATTCCCTTCATAAAGGCGTCCTGCTGATCTTTGGGCAGACAGTCGTCCACCATGACCCATATGAACTCGTCCAGGTTCATGCTCAGACCCCCGGGGTGTTCCGTCTCAGGGATATAGATTTCCACCAGGCTCTTCAAAAGGGATTCCTGGGTTTCGGTCACCTGCAGATTGTTCATGACCTTGCTTACATTTTCTTTCGAAAAGTCACATGTAGGAAACAGGATTACGCTGCCTGATAGCAGCCCCAGGTTCTTTAAGGCTTTTCTTCTGTCCATGAGAATATTGAGATTTTGTGAACCGGTTGGAAGTTCGCGTAAAGATAAGAAAAGGATGTCAGAAGATAAGGACCTGCCCTATTCGAAACCCGGTGGAGGAACCAGAACCTTGACTTCGCGAGCATAGGCCTCCCATTTTTCCTGGAGCTCCGCATAGATATCAGGTTCCTGTTCCTTGAGATCGTATTGCTCCCCGAGGTCTTTAGACAGGTCATAAAGTTTAAAATTTTGTATCTCAAGGGGATATTCAGTATTGGTGATCTTCCAGTTTCCTTTGATTAGCATGGCTGCATTATAATGCTCCAGAGCAAAGACATAGTTATCGTCATGTATGCGTCCTGTCGATCCCTTTAAAAATGAAACCAGGGATTTTCCCTTCAGGGGATATGTTTTACGTCCGAGAAATCGATCCGGGTATCTCGCCCCGGCAATCTCATAGAAAGTAGGAGCGAGGTCCACAAGGGTCAGAAAGCCCTGGTGAATTTTATTGGTACGTCGCACTCCGGGCCCGCTCATGATCATGGGTGCAACCATTCCTCCTTCTGTGGTATAGCCTTTGAAATAAGAAAAAGGCGCCGACCCTGCTTCTGCCCATTGGGGACCATACGAAATGAAAGAATCGGCCTCACCCATGCGATCGAAATCCTCGTTGAAATGGGCACGGATAAAGGGTCCGTAATGTGAATCGTGATAGAAATCCTCAGCAGCTGCGCCATTGTCTGACATGAAAACGATCAGGGTATTTTCGTATTCTCCAATATCCTTTAGATAGTCAATAAGGCGCCCGATGTTGTAGTCAAGATTGTCTACCATTCCGGCATAGAGCTCCATTTTTCGCGATTCTTGCTTTTGCTCTTCCAAGCTGAGGGAATCCCAGGGCTTGACTCTGGGATGCCAGGGCGGCATGACCGCATTCTCTGGAATCATACCCGCTTTTTTGAGGCTTTTCATTCGTTTCTTTCGAAGCTCCTCGTACCCGTTGTCATATTTGCCTTCATACTTCTTCCAAAAACTCTTGTCTACCTGGAGCGGCCAGTGAGGAGAGGTGAACGCAGCAAAGGCGAAAAAGGGGCGATCGTCTTGACGATCTTCTTCGATGTACTGAATGAGTTTCGATGTGTAATAATCTGTAGAATACTTGCCTTTGGGCCATTTTGCGGGGTTCCCGTTTTCGGTGTAAAGAGATATGGGTGTTTCCTTGAAGAGTCCCTGGTCATCATAATGATTTCCTGCACCTCTGAGCAGAACATAGGAACGATCGAACCCCTTTCTGTGGGGATTGTTCTCGGGTTCCATCCCGAGGTGCCATTTACCGGCCATATAGGTGTGATAACCCGCACCTCTTAAAACCTGCGGAATGGTCACAATGCGATCAGACAAATGGCCCTCGTAGCCGAATGCTTCGAAAGGCGCTCCCTGGACTCCCATGCCTGCGATGTGGTTGTCATTTCCTGAAAGCAGCATGGCGCGCGTGGGAGCGCAAAGCGGCGAGGTGTGGAACCGACTGAACCTGACTCCTTGCCCTGCCAGGCGATCGAGGTTCGGTGTTTCGATGTCTCCTCCATAGCATCCCAGGTCGGCATAGCCCAAATCGTCAGCTACCAGCAAAAGAATGTTGGGCAGTTTGTCTGACTCCTGGCTTTGGGGTTTTATCTCTCCCGCGAAAAGAAGAAGGCCCGCAATAAGAAGTACTTTGCTCAACCCCGAATTCATAATTTTAAGCTTGTTCTTGGGTTGGAATCCTTTCAGAGGCTATCTTTCTTTTTGGAGCCCGTTTCAGGGTGTTTTCATATTGAACCCTGGCCTCATCCTCTCTTCCCCTCGTCATGAGCCAATCTGCATAGAGCTCATGGGTGGGTTTTTGGATCACAGGTGGGCCATAGCTGTAGCTGAGCCCTTCCTCCAACTCGATTGATCTTTTGAGGTGGAGTTCTGCATTTTCAGGGTCGTCCTGCAACCAGGCCTTGAGAGCTTTGAGCTGTTCCATGGTTATTTCGGTTTCCGTCAGCATGGAAGGCGTGGTGTCATCGCGATTGGCTCCTGAGCAGAAAGTGGCACTGTCATAGGTGACCAGATAGGATTCTTTCTGGTGATCCTTCTCCAGGTCAGCGATCTGTTGATCCAGAGCCTGAATATTTCCTTTTGCGTAAGCTTTCATTCCTTCAATGAACCTGTATTGGGACCGTGTCGAAACATTGAGATCATCGATCTCCACCGGGATATCGGCAATCTCTCCTGTCCAGTCTTCGGTCTCTACCAGGTAAGTCCCCTTGAGATAAACTAGATGGGTTCGGGCCCTGACGGATGGGGTTTCCCGCGAATAGACAACCATGTCTTCGACCAGTTTTTGCGCATCTTCGACACGCCCCTGCTGCAAGTACCCGTATTCGAGCCAGTGATAGGCGTGATACCCCCGGGCATCATTTCCAAGGCCTTTTCTATCCATTCGGTTCAGGCTGGCCTGGTAGCTGTTCTCGTTGCTGCTCACTACTTCGTCCCACATCCCGAGCGCAACATAAATGTGTGAAGGCATGTGCAGGGCATGACTCGCATCTGGAGCCACAACCGCATAGGAATCCGCGGCGCTCAAAGCGTACTGAGCATGGCCCGGATCGTCATAGGAATGGATCAGGTAGTGCAGTGCCCCCGGATGATTGGGGTTTTCTTCCAGGATCCCCTTGGCGATGACTGCTCCCTGCCCATAGATTTGCTCGTCTCTACCTTCCTCCACAGAGCCCAACAAAGACAAGGCATAAAACGCCGAGACTTCATGATTGTCAGGGTATTTCGCGCTTAGCCGTTGCATTTCGAGGGCATAGTTCTTGTCCCGGACGCTCTTAAGGGTATCCGATTCATACAGTATCCGCACGGCTCCGATGAAATCCTTTTCAAGCTCGGTGACTTTTTCCAAATTTTTATCCTTGATATTTTTTAGAGCTTCAATACCTTGCTCGTAGTCCTGCTCGTGCCAAAGACTGTGATTGTATGTCATGGCCACGCCCCAATGCACCATAGGCATATCGGGATCAATCTGACTCGCTTTTTCAAAGGCTTCCCGGGAGTCAGCATATTCGAAGCTGTGCAGAAGCAACAATCCTTTTTCAAAATGGGGCAGGGCTTCTTTTTGACCCGTAATCTCAATGTTGACCACGCCGAGATAGGCTGGATCAGGTTTCTGTTCCTTACAACCAACCCATAGAGCAAGACTGATGATCACTAAGAAGATTTTAATAGGTTTGGACATGGCTAATATTTTGATTTAGAAGTTAATTGGCTCAAAAAGATACGATATTTTCTTATTCTTTGGGTTCCCTGTACTTTTCGAACCAGGCCAGAATACTCGCAATTTTTGCCACAAGGTTGCTCGGCCGGTTCGCTATGCCGTGTGAGGCGCCAGGAATTCTGACCAAAGCTGTCTCTACATTTTCCAGTTTAAGTGCCGCATAGAATTGCTCGGATTCCGCGATGGGAGTCCTGTAGTCTTCTTCACCCGTCAACAGCATGGTCGGCGTGTTCACGTTGCCCACGTAAGACAAAGGAGAACGCTTCAGGTAGTTCTCGGGGTCTTCCCACGGCTTGTTTGGAAACCAGTATTTAGAGAAGAAGGAGGGATTGTCGGCATAAAGCACAAAACTGTACCAGTTGATCACGGGTTTTGCGACCACCGCGGCTTTGAAACGATCCGTCTTGCCTACGATCCAGGCGGTGAGAACGCCACCGCCACTACCCCCGGTAACAAACAAGTTCTCCTCGTCGACAAAACCTTTTTTGATGACGGCATCCACCCCTGATATCAGGTCGTCATAATCATGATTCGGGTAGTCGTGATGGATGAGGTTTCCAAATTCCTCCCCATAGCTCGTGCTTCCCCGTGGATTGGCGTAAAGGACCACATAACCTGCCGCCGCATAGGCTTGTAACTCTGCAGCGAACACGGAGCCATAGCTGAGAAACGGACCACCGTGAATTTCCAAAATCAGAGGGTATTTTTTTGACGGGTCAAAATCAGGAGGCGTGATCAGCCACCCCTGGATTTTCCGCTGATCAAAGGAAGACTCCCACCAGATCTCCTCGACTTCTCCGAGTTTTCTGAAGGAGAACAAATCGTCGTTCAGAGAGGTCAGGCGTTTTGTGCTTTTTCCGTCACTGACGCCCAGGTCGGCCGGATGCTTTGTGCTACCCAGCGTATAGGCCATTCGGTCATTGTCAGAAACCGTGAATTGAGCTCCGTTATAGGGTCTTCCCAGGGAAAGACCACCCAAATGCTCCACTTTTTCGATGACTTTACCCGAAGTAGAAATATATCCGATTTTAGTGTCGCCCTGATCATTGTATTGGAAATAGAGTCCTTTTCCATTATTGGCCCATTGAATGTTACCGACGCTGCGATCCAAATCTCCGGAGATGAGCTTTGAATTGCTTCCATCTGCATTCATGATGTAGAGTTGTGTCAGCTGATAGCCCTGGAGCCGATCGTCAAATCCTGTGTAGGCTATTTTTGACCCGTCAGGGGATGGCGCCGGGTTCTGATCGGGTCCGTAGCGTGACGTAAGGGCTTTGATCTCTCCATCGGAAATCCTGATCTGGTGGATCTCACTGTCCTGGGGTTCCAGGTCTTCATCCTTGTGAAAGTTGGCCGAGAAATAGAGCAAGTCCCCTTTTGAGGACCAGATGGGGGCCCCGTGATTGAATTCTGAGAAAGTGAGCTGTCGTGGGGTTCCTCCTTGTGTGGAAAGAACAAAAATCTGTTGGTTTCCCTGTCTGAGATAACCTGCACCATCGCCCCTGTAGTTGAGCCGGTCGATATATGTCGGAGGGACGTTCCAATCTGCGCCCTCTGGCATGGTAGGCATTTTAATCAGGCTCTCACGAGGACTGGGCACAAACATGGTAAAAGCCAGGTGCCTGTCGTCGTGTGACCAGGCAATGCTCTGAGGAGTTTCTGCCGTGTTTGTAAGGGGTACGGTTTCACGCGTGTCCATCCACATCATGTACAATTTCATCTTATCATCTTCCTTGTTGGATTTGAAAATGATCCGATCTCCCTTGTGTGACCACCTGGGGTAGGAATCATTTTGATTCCCCGTGGTAAGAGGACGATTGTCGCTGCCGTCAAAGTTGACGATCCAGAGGTTTGACAGGTTTTTATCTGTCATGATATCCTTGAAGTTGCGTACGTAGATCACGCGGGTTCCGTCAGGAGAGATCTGAGGATCTGAAACGTATTCCAGGCTGAAGATGTCTGTGAGTTGCAATTCCGATTTTCCCTGTGCAAAAGCGAATGAGGAAACCAGAAGGAGCAAATTGAACAATAGAAGTTTTCGGAAAAGGATTAAATCATTGAATCGTCTGATCATAGTAAGATATGTTTTCGGGATTAATTCGTCCGAAGATATTAATTATTTTTTTGCAGACTCAAATTCTGAATGATCACCCCTATTAGGTGCGGAAAGAAAAATGATACCCTCACATGCTCTTACCTTGCTTTCGTCCAAAATCAGTTGTAGAAAAGTTGAAATTAACTGATTTTGGTTTAAATCAATAGAAATGCAAATTTGAAAAAACAGGAAAATCAAAGATTTCTTACTGGCAATTGTCTCTGGTTTGTTATTTCACTGCTATTTTTTGTTCAACAAGGCAGATCTCAAAATAGCATCAATGGTTCAGTGCGAAGCCAAGATGAACC
Source organism: Flavobacteriaceae bacterium (assembly GCA_024644725.1). Lineage (GTDB taxonomy): Bacteria > Bacteroidota > Bacteroidia > Flavobacteriales > Flavobacteriaceae > Lutimonas. The sequence goes on from JAHEHE010000056.1 coordinate 17,571, forward strand.
TATTTCTTATGCCAATGTGATCGTCTTTAACTCGATTGATTCGAGTTTGGTGAAAGGATCTATATCTGATGAGAAGGGTAATTTCGAAATCAATAATCTTCCAAACGGCAGGTTTTTCGTAGAGGCAAGTATGATGGGTTACGTCAATGTCCGATCTGAAGACTTCACATTGAACAACAAAAAGTTATATCAATTAAAAGATCTGGTTCTTTCGGAACAAATTATTTTGGATGAAGTTGTTGTAAATGTGGAGAAACCGCTGTATGAACAAAAGGTTGATCGAATGGTGATCAACGTAGAAAGCAGTATTCTTTCAGCTGGATCTACGGCCTTGGAGGTACTGGAACGATCTCCCGGTATCGTAGTTGACCGGCAGAGCAACACAATATCTTTAGTTGGAAAAAACGGGGTGACGGTAATGATCAATGGAAAGATCAGCTACCTGCCACAGGAGAGCATTGTTCAATTGCTCGAAGGGACGAGTTCAGACAATATTGAGACGATCGAACTGATCACAACTCCTCCTGCGAATCTCGACGCCGAGGGGAATGCAGGTTATATCAATATAGTTTTGAAGGAGCGAACCGACCAGGGCCTGAACGGATCATATTCATTATCCGCGGGTTATGGGAATGGAGGTACTACCAATAACAATATCAATTTCAATTACA
>JAHEHE010000057.1 GCA_024644725.1 Flavobacteriaceae bacterium
CCTATTTCATGAAAATGAACAATGTCAAATTCAAACAGAAAGTTCTGCCGGGTGACACCCTGATCTTCAAAGCTGAATTGATGATGCCGATACGAAGGGGAATCTGTCACATGCAGGCTTACGGATACGCCAACAACAAACTTGTAGTAGAAGCAGAGCTCATGGCGCAGATCGTCAAGAAAACCTGAATTAATAATCCAAAGTAGAAAATAACAGATGAATCAACCCTTAGCCTATATACATCCCGGTGCAAAAATCGCCACAAATGTTGTGATCGAGCCATTTACAACGATTCACAACAATGTGACCATAGGGTCGGGTACCTGGATCGGATCCAATGTGACGATCATGGAAGGTGCGAGAATCGGCAAGAATTGCCGAATCTTTCCCGGCGCAGTGATCTCGGCCATTCCTCAAGATCTCAAATTTGAAGGGGAGGATTCGCTGGCAGTCATTGGAGACAATGTGACCATCCGGGAATGCGCCACGATCAATCGCGGCACCAAGGCCTACGGGAAAACGGTAATCGGAGACAATTGCCTCATTATGGCTACGGCTCACGTTGCTCATGATTGCATCATCGGAAACGATGTGATCATTGTCAACGGAGTTACCCTGGCCGGACATGTCCAAATCGGGGAATACGCTATCATCGGTGGTCTCGCTGGAGTTCACCAGTTCATTCATATTGGAAAGCACGCCATGATATCCGGGGGGTCGCTCGTTAGAAAGGACGTTCCACCTTTTGTCAAGGCGGCCAAGGAACCTTTGTCATACATCGGCATCAACTCCATTGGTTTGCGCAGGAGGGGGTTTTCCTCTGAAAAGATCAACGAGATTCAAAACATTTACAGAATCCTTTTTCAAAAGAACAATAACGTGTCCCAGGCCTCGAGAATTCTCGAAGCTGAGCTCGACGCAAGCCCTGAGCGGGATGAAGTTTTGACTTTCATCAACAATTCTCAAAGGGGGATCATGAAAGGATACACAAGTAATTATTAGAACAGAATGGCAACAACATCAGACATCAAAAAAGGTTTGTGCATCGTATACAACAACGACACCTATAAAATCACAGAATTTCTTCACGTGAAGCCCGGTAAAGGCCCTGCTTTCGTTCGTACAAAGCTCAAGAGCCTGACCACGGGGAAGGTCATTGACAATACCTTTTCAGCCGGTCACAAGATAGAAGAGGTGCGCGTAGAGACCCGAAAATATCAATATCTCTATCCCGAAGGGGACACCTATCACTTCATGAACACAGACGATTACAACCAGATTTCGCTACAGAAGGAGGCGCTTGATTCACCCGATCTGTTGAAGGAGGGTGAAATCGTAACCATCATCATCCGAACTTCAGATGAATTGCCTCTTGCGGTGGAGATGCCGGCACACGTATACCTCGAGGTCACCCACACGGAACCGGGTGTAAAAGGAAACACAGCTACAAATGCGACGAAACCCGCAACAGTTGAAACAGGTGCACAAGTCAATGTGCCATTGTTTATCAACGAGGGGGACAAAATCAAGATCGATACGGAAAAGGGAACCTACATGGAACGCGTGAAAGACTGAACCCTATGAAATTCTTCCGCACCCACACGCTTCAAGAAATCGCAGAAATAGCTGGAAACGAATTTGTAGGAGAAAAGGATTTTCCGGTTACCGGCATCAATGAGATACATGTAGTAGAACCCGGTGACATAGTCTTTGTGGATCACCCCAAGTATTATGACAAGGCTTTGAATTCTGCTGCGACGGTCATTCTGATCAATAGAAAGGTCGAATGTCCAGAAGGAAAGGCGTTACTGCTATCTGAAGATCCGTTTTCCGATTTCAACAAGATTACACAGCACTTCAGACCCTTCAAACCTGCTTCCAAAAGCATTTCGGATTCATCGGTCATTGGCCCCAACACCATTATTCAGCCTCAGGTCTTTATCGGCAACAATGTCACAATAGGCAAGGATTGCCTCATTCATCCGAACGTCAGCATCTACGACAATACCGTAATTGGAGACGGAGTGGTGATTCATTCGGGAACGGTTTTGGGTGGTGATGCCTTCTATTTTCAAAAGCGGGCACACGGCTTTGACAAATTGAAATCATGCGGACGAGTCATCATTGAAGACAACGTCGAAATAGGGGCTGCCTGCACCATTGACAAAGGAGTCACGGGTGATACGATCATCGGCGAAGGAACGAAACTGGACAATCAGGTTCAAATTGCACATGACACGATCATAGGCAAGAGGTGTCTTATCGCGTCCCAGGTTGGAATCGCCGGTTGTACGAGGCTCGAAGATGAAGTCACGCTTTGGGGTCAGGTGGGTGTCATCAGTGACATCACCATAGGAAAAGGAGCTGTGGTCTATGCTCAATCCGGGGTGTCAAAAGATCTCGAAGCAGGCAAGACGTATTTTGGGTCACCCGCGGGTGAGGCTCGCGAAAAATACAGGGAATTGGGAATGATTAAAAACCTCCCCAGTCTGTATGAAAAAATAAAGAAATAGGGTTTCATTCTCTTCGAATTGACCTAATTTTGTTTGGTAATAAAGGATTTTAAAAGTAAAACCAGAATAAAAAAATGAGTGTACTAGTCAATAAAGATTCAAAGGTGATCGTGCAGGGATTCACCGGAAGTGAAGGAACATTTCACGCCGGACAGATGATCGATTACGGCACCAATGTCGTCGGTGGGGTGACGCCTGGGAAAGGCGGTCAAACGCACCTGGACAAGCCTGTCTTCAATACGGTTGCTGATGCGGTTCGCGAAGTGGGTGCCAACACCTCAATCATATTTGTCCCACCCGCTTTTGCGGCAGACGCGATCATGGAGGCGGCAGAAGCCGGCATCAAGGTGATCATCTGCATCACGGAAGGAATTCCTACAGCCGATATGGTCCGAGTGAAATCGTACATCGACGCGAGGGATTGCCGATTGGTTGGGCCGAACTGTCCGGGGGTCATTACTCCTGAAGAAGCCAAGGTGGGCATCATGCCCGGCTTCGTTTTCAAAAAAGGGCGAGTGGGCATTGTCTCCAAATCGGGAACCTTGACTTATGAGGCCGCCGATCAGGTGGTCAGAAAAGGCCTGGGAATCACAACCGCAATTGGAATAGGCGGGGATCCGATCATTGGCACCACTACGAAAGAAGCGGTTCAGCTCCTGATGGAAGATCCCGACACCGATGCCATCGTGATGATTGGTGAGATCGGCGGACAATTGGAAGCCGATGCAGCGAAATGGATCAAGGCAGATGGAAATCGCAAGCCTGTTGTCGGCTTCATTGCCGGACAAACGGCTCCCGCAGGTAGAACCATGGGGCATGCCGGTGCAATCGTAGGCGGAAAAGACGACACTGCTCAGGCTAAAATGGAAATCATGGCTGCCAATGGGATTCACGTTGTTGACTCCCCAGCTGAAATCGGGCAAAAGGTCCTTGAAGTGTTGGGTTAAAACACTAGGGGAGTTCATATCAGACAAAAAAAGGTTGCTCAGATGAGCAACCTTTTTTCATTTCTTTTCGTCCGCATCAAGTCTTGATGTCCTCTTCTTTCTCCTTAAGGTTCTCATCGAGAAACTCTGTCATTGCATTGTAGAAGTCAAATCGGTTTTCTTCGTTGTAAAAGCCATGTCCTTCATTGTCTTTCAACATATATTGAACATTCACGCCGTTCTTTTTTAAAGCTTCAACCATCTGATCTGATTCAGCCTGTTTAACTCTGGGATCATTAGCTCCCTGGGCAATAAATAAGGAGGCTTTGATTTTGTCTATATGAAAAACGGGGCTGTTTTCTTTCATCATGACACTATCTATCGTATTGGGATTACCGACCATTTCATGAAGCATATCCTTATAAGGCTCCCAGTAAGGAGGGATCGTTTCCATCCAGGTAAAGAGATTGGACACTCCCACATAATCAATGGCAGCTGCATATAAATCAGGTGTCTTAGTGATGCCCGAGAGGGTAGCATATCCCCCGTAACTTCCACCGTAGATAGCGATTCTCTCTCGGTCTGCAATTCCTTGGTCAATTAACCATTCTACCCCATCAGTAATATCATTCTGCATATTCTGACCCCATTGCTTGAATGAGCTTTGCCAGAACTCCTTGCCATATCCCGTGGATCCTCTAAAATTCATTTGCAAAACAGCATAGCCCCGATTTGCAAGCAATTGAACTTCTGGGTTAAAACCCCATCTATCTCTTGCCCAAGGCCCTCCATGAGGATTGACAACTAGAGGGAGGTTCTTGGCTTCTACGCCAATGGGTAAGGTTAAATATCCATGAATGGTCAACCCATCGCGGGTTTCATACGTAATAGGTTTCATTTGAGCCATGTGATCTGAATTCAACCAGGGGCTTAAGTCGGCGAGATGTTCTACTTCCTTCTTGGAATAGTCGAGATAATAATAGGCTCCTCGATGCCTGTCATTGCCTGAATAGATTAAAAACACATTTTCCTCTTTGTTCCTTGCCGTGATGTAATACTCATTATCGGCACCCAGCTTATCTTCAAGCATCCCGAAAATCTCTTCATATTTTGAATCTAGTATTTTTCGTTCAAGTCGTGATGTTGTGTAATTGATAAATGTAGGTGCCTTTTGAAGTCTTGAATAAGAAATTCCTTCTACGTCAACGTCTTCTGATTTGAAAACCTCCTCAACTTCTTTCCCCGTTTTCAGATCAAATTTAATGGCAGCAGATTTGTCCCGTCCCAGGTTGGAGATGGCAAAAACGATATGCTCATTTTCAAAATCGAAGAATTGAGGATCCAGTGTTTCTTTGAAATTTGTCGTAATAACCTCTTTAAAGGGCTCATTTTCATTATCTCTGTAAAGAATCGTTTGATCAACTCCATTCGTTACATAGGCCATTCGAAGAGCTCCAGAATGATCTGTTTGCCATCCGGTTATATTACCGGGGTTTTTGTAGATCATATTCATTTCTCCTGTTTTAATATTCAGTCTGTAGGGATCAAAGATCTGTGGGATTCGATTATTCAGACTGATAATCATCTCGTCCTCATTATCTTCTAAATCATCTATGATTTGAGCTCTTACCCCCTCAAACGGAGTGAGGTCCTTTAAATTTGATCCGTCTTTATCAACCGCATATATATGTAAATTTTCATCTCCTCCCTGATCCCGCACATAAACCAAACGGTTATCGTTCGCCCAATAATAGCCATAAATGCTTCGATCTTCCAGATTGGTCACTACCTTCGCCGAATCTGATCCTATTTCTTTTACGTAAATATTCATCCTCGTTTTCCAGGGTGCCAAGTAGGATATGTACTTCCCATTTGGGGAAATTCGAAACGTCCTTTTCTCCGAATTCTTGAAAAGATCCTCTACAGGTATAACAGGTGGTGGTTCAACAGAAGTTATCTTATCATCTTTGGGAGACTGACATGATGCGATGATTAAAAACGCCAAAATCGCAAGAACTTTTTTCATTATAAAACTTTTAAATGGTTAGAAACATTGAAGTTAATTTATTTACATAAGTCTAATGTTAAATAATTCATAATTTATCTTAACCGGTTTCTTTGCGGAGTCACGTTCGCTATTTTTAACCTCATATTTATTTCTTAACCTTTCACCTACTTTCAAAATGAAAAACCTCCTTTACTACACTTTCGCACTTTCCTTTTTGTTAATCTCAGGATGTAAGCAATCTGGTTCAGGAAAAGATTTTGTTACCGAAAAGCTCACCGATGCCCAGGGGTATTCATATGAGACCGTCAGCAATGATCCCACAGGCCTGAGACTGTATACGCTGGACAACGGACTCAAGGTATACCTGAGTCAAAATCACGACGAACCCAAAATACAGACCTATGTAGCGGTCAGAGCTGGATCTACCTATGATCCAGCAGACAATACGGGATTGGCCCATTATTTAGAACACATGCTGTTCAAGGGGACTAGTGAGTTTGGAACGCAAGACTGGGAAACTGAAAAAATTTACCTCGATTCAATTTCGGATTTGTTTGAAAAACACAAAAATGAAACAGACCCAGATAGGAAGAAGGAAATATATCAAGAAATTGATCGGGTTTCGCTAGAAGCTTCAAATTATTCAATTGCGAGTGAATATGACAAAATGGTTGGATCATTGGGCGCTCAGGGAACCAATGCCCACACTTCTAATGAAGAAACTGTTTATCACAATAAGATTCCTGCCAATGAGTTGGAAAAATGGGCCAGGCTTGAGAAGGATCGTTTTTCCGAATTGGTTTTGAGATTGTTCCATACGGAGTTGGAGGCCGTATATGAAGAATTCAACCGAGGTCTCGACGATGACGGAAGAAAGAAATCTTATGCCATGTACAAGGCTTTGTTTCCCAATCATCCCTACGGTCAACAAACCACAATTGGCACTTCGGAACACTTGAAGAATCCTTCCATGGTAGCTATTCACAACTACTTTAACAAGTATTATGTACCCAATAACATGGCAGTTGTTTTGGTTGGAGATTTTGAATTCGAACCAACTATTGAATTGATCAATGACACATTTGGACAGTTGGAGAACAAAGAAGTTGAGCACCCTGTACTTCTCGAGGAAGATCCAATAGCTTCTATCACTGAGATTGAGGTCTATGGGCCAACAGCAGAATCGGTTCGAGTAGCTTACAGAGTCGATGGTGGACTTGGAAGTGAAGACCACAAAAAGGCGATGCTGATTGACATGATGCTTTCGAATGGCAAGGCGGGCCTGATTGATTTGAATCTGAATCAGGGTCAAAAAGTACAAAGAGCGGGGTCTTACCATTCTTTTTTAAACGAGTACGGTCTTCATTACCTGGATGGAACGCCGAAAGCAGGACAGAGCCTGGACGAGGTAAAGGATCTCATGCTGGCTGAGCTTGACAAGATTAAGAAGGGAGAATTTGACGATTGGCTAATCGATGCCGTGATCAACGATTTGAAATTATCGAAACTCAGACAATATGAAAACGGCACGTCTTTAGCCTCTGCTTACTATAATAATTTTATTTCACAGAGAGCCTGGGCCGATGAACTCAGTTTTTTAGATGAACTGAAAGATATTACCAAAGAAGATCTGATGGCCTATGCTTCAGAAAACTACGGAGAAAATTATGTGCTGATGTACAAAAGACAAGGGGAGGATCCTAGTATTGCGAAAGTTGAAAAGCCCCAGATCACTCCTGTTAATTTGAACCGGGGAAAGCAAAGCCCTTATTATGAGAAGTTTTCGACCATCAGTTCAGGTGAAATTCAACCCTTGTTTGTCAATTATAAGGAGGAAATTAAAGAATCTGAATTGAAAAACGGCTTGGAAGTATCTTACATTGAAAATAAGACCAATGATCTGTTCTCTTTGAATATCATTTTTGACATGGGGAGTGATCACGATAAAAAACTAGCTTTGGCTGTGGCCTACCTGGATTATGTGGGAACGGATCAATTGTCACCCGATGAAGTAAAGAAAGAGTTTTTCAAACTTGGAATCAACTACGGCGTGAATACCGGATCGGAAAGGTCCTATGTAGGGTTGTCTGGGCTACAGGAAAATTTGGACAAAGGCCTCGTATTATTGGAGAGTTTATGGGACAATGCTAAGGCGGACCAGGAAAGCTATGACAAATTTGTCGAAAAGATATTAAAAGCGAGGATCGACGGGAAAGCGAAAAAGGATAATATTTTATGGTCAGGCATGTTGACTTATGGCATTTATGGTGAAAATTCACGTCTAAGGGACATATATGACACAAATGAGTTGCAGCGTATGGATCCTAATGAGTTGATTCAAATGGTAAAAGACCTGAAAGGATATAAACAAAGAATTTTCTATTACGGCAATGACATTGAATCAACGATGAGTTCACTAAATAATTCTCATCAAGTTCCATCTGAACTGAAAAATTATCCAGAACCAAAGAAATACGAACAAATAGCTACAGGGAACCAGGTGAATTTTGTCGATTTCGATATGGTTCAGGCTGAGATTATCTTAGTGGCCAAAGCCGATCAGTTTGACGCAGAAAAAATGGCCTATGCTCTGGTCTTCAACGACTATTTTGGCTACAGCATGTCATCCATTTTGATGCAGGAATTGCGGGAATCGAAATCATTGGCATATGCCGTTTTCGCGGAGTATGTGAATGCCAGTAAAAAAGAGAATTCAGACGTCGTTTGGGCTTATATAGGAACGCAGGCAGATAAACTGCCGGATGCAGTTGATGGATTAATGGTACTCATGAAAGATATGCCGGCGGTTGCAGAAAAGTTCGATTCTTCCAAAAAAAGCGCCCTGAAAAAGATCGCTGCACAGAGGATTACCAAATCCAGTATATTTTGGAACTATGAAAGGTTGAAAAGAAGGGGAATTGACTATGACATTCGAAAGGACATGTATGAATCCATACAGAATATGACCCTCGAGGATATGAGTGCATTTTTTGACCAAAACGTCAAAGGGGGTGAATACACTGCTTTAGTCATTGGAAAAAAATCTGACCTTGACCTGAATGCCCTTAAAAAAATGGGAGACGTCAAAGAAATGGACATTGATTACCTGTTCAACTATTCAGACATGGAAGTAAAGCAATAGTCTTCCTGTGAATTAAAATCCCATCAAAATTAGATTTGATGGGATTCTTCTTTGTACAAATTTGACATTTGAATTTTACTATCTTTGATGCGATAACCAAAAGATTCTTCATGAAATTACTTGAGAATAAAACAGCATTGATAACTGGTGCCTCCCGGGGCATCGGAAAGGGCATAGCCATGGAGTTTGCCAGGCACGGCGCTCATGTGGCCTTCACATATAATGCCTCAGCAGAGGCCGCCAAGGCACTAGAAGCCGAACTGGAAGGCTTTGGGGTAAAGGCCAGAGGATATCAATCCAATGCCGCTGATTTTGACGCGGCACAACAGCTGGTCAAAGATGTCATCGAGGACTTTGGCGGATTGGACATCCTGATCAACAACGCCGGGATCACCAAGGACAATCTGCTCATGCGAATTTCAGAGGAGGATTTTGACAAAGTCATTGAAGTAAACCTCAAATCGGTCTTCAACCTGACCAAAGCTGTGCTACGACCCATGTTGAAGCAGCGTTCGGGGTCCATTATCAATATGAGTTCAGTGGTTGGAGTGAAAGGAAATGCCGGACAGACCAACTATGCGGCCTCAAAAGCGGGCATTTTGGGTTTTACAAAATCCGTGGCCCTGGAACTGGGATCGAGAAATGTGCGCTGCAATGCAATCGCGCCGGGCTTCATCGAAACCGAGATGACAGCCAAGCTAGACCCGAAAACAGTCGACAGCTGGAGAGACTCAATTCCTTTGAAACGAGGTGGGACCCCAGAAGATGTCGCCAACGCCTGCGTATTTCTCGGATCGGATATGTCTGCCTACATCACGGGCCAAACCCTGAATGTTGACGGCGGCATGCTGACCTGACCGAACCCCTGAATCCAATGAATCTCAATTTGGTGTTTTTACTTGTCCTGTCTGCACTGGCAAGCGGCCTGTTGAGCTTTTACCAATATTTTTTTAAGAAAGAGTTTGAACGGTCGTTGTTGCTTCCGGCATTCTTTCGTTTTATCGCTATTTTTTGCCTGCTGCTCCTATTGATCAACCCCCGGTACCAATCACGCCAATCCGTCATTGTGAAACCCGAACTTCTGGTTGCGTGGGACGCATCCAGATCAATGAGTTTCTCTGGAGCCGAAGCTCAAGTGAAAGAGGTGATTGACAAGTTCCATGACAACCGGGAATTGAATGATCAATTCGAGATTCAATATTTTGGTTTTGGCGAGTCTCTGAGACTGGGAGATTCGCTTTCTTTTACATCCGGTCAAACCGACATAGACAGGGCACTTAAACAACTCAATCAACTATCCTCTTCCGGAGCATCTTCTATTGTCCTTGTCAGTGATGGCATACAAACCGTTGGCCGAAACTACGCTTATTCGGGTATAGATCAAATGGTCTTTCCTATAGTTGTGGGTGACACGGTTCAAAAGAATGATCTTGAAATCAGCCAAGTCAATGCGAATGCCTATGTGACAATGGGCAATCTTTTTGAAGTTGAAGCCTTTGTGACTTTTTCAGGAGAAGGATCAGTCAAATCTGAGGTTCGGCTCGAAAAAGAAGGTCAGTTAATCGATCGTAAATCACTGAATTTCAGTGAAAATGACAGAAGTCAACGAGTTAAATTTGAAATCCCATCCGATGAACCCGGTCAGCACATGTACCGAATCCATTTGACCCCTTTTCCAGATGAGCTTGAGACGTTGAACAATCAGAAATATTTTGAAGTAGAAGTGGTTAACTCACAGATGGAAATCGCTGTGATATATGCTTTTGCACACCCTGACCTGGGCATGATCAAACAAAGCCTGGAGCGTGAGAAGAAAAAGGAAGTGAAACTGATACCCATTTCAGAATGGAGCCCTGAAGACAATGAATCCTCAGTACACATACTATATCAGCCTGATGATCGATTTAGAGAGTTGTTCTCTTACCTGAAAGATGCCGGCAAAAACTACTTCCTGATTGCAGGAGCTTCTTCAGACTGGAATTTCTTAAACAGCGTGCAGGAATCATTTCGGAAACGGGAAATGATGCTGTCAGAAGAGGCCTATCCGGTATTTGCCGAGGAATTTCAATCGTTTTATCAGGAAGATCCAGGGTTTCAGGACTTCCCATCTCTCAGGGTGAACTTGGGAGAGGTGGATTTCAGAGTTTCTCATGCGCCTCTTTTGTGGCAATCCATCAATGGAATCGAATCCGGTCAGCCCATGCTGACTGTGTATCAGGAAGAAGGAGCGCGACGTGTCGCTCTTTTCGGAGAAGGTCTTTGGAAATGGCGTGCATTTGTGTTTCAACGCGATCAGAAATTCGATCGTTTTGACCGATTTTTTGACGCCTTGATCCAATACCTGTATTTAACAGAGAGAAAACAAACCCTGGAATTGTTCTATGACAAAACGAATTTCGACGATCAGAGGATTGAGATTCAGGCCAGAAAATACGACAGCAATTTGAATCTGGACTTGTCTGCCCCTCTGGAATTGCGTCTGAATGGGGAGGATAGGGCATATCCCATGTATGTCAATAATGGGTATTACGAAATACAGCTCGATGATCTCGACCCTGGCCTTTATACCTTCAGTATTACAGATCCGTCAACTGAGGCTATGAGATCGGGTAATTTTGAAGTTGTGTCCTATTCAGCAGAACAATTGAGTCTTACCTCAGATGTTTCGTCACTGACATATCTTGCAGAGAAGACCGCGGGCAAGGTATTCTACCCTTCGCAAATGGAAGAGGCCTTTGCTTATCTGATCGATCAACCCGAATTCAAACCCGTGGAGAAAATTGAAAAAAAGCTGATTTCAGGGATTGACCAAAAGTGGCTGTTAGCTTTAATTGTCCTATCTTTGAGTATTGAATGGATCATCAGAAAATACAGGGGTTTGGTATAAGATTACAGGCCCTTTTAATTTAATCACAAAAACATAACAACATGGCACAACAAGCGCAAGTTCAGTTTCCAAAAGGCATATTACCCATAGTATTTCTTGGGATATTGGCACTTATTTTCATATCAAAATCAACGGTTACCATAGATGCCGGTGAAGCCGGAGTTCTCTGGAAGCGTTTCGGAGGCGGAGTCGTTACCGATGAACCACCTTTGGGAGAAGGTTTTCACCTGGTGGCACCCTGGAACAACGTCATCGTCTACGAAGTTCGCCAACAGGAGCTGACAGAGAAGATGAAGGTGCTTTCTTCGAACGGACTAGACATTCAGCTCGAGGCAACCGCCTGGTACCAGCCCAAGTCTGATCAGCTCGGTTCCCTGCACCAAACTAAAGGAACCAACTATCTCGATCGTGTTTTGAAACCTGCCATGCGATCCGCAACTCGAAGTGTGGTCGGACGCTATACGCCCGAACAGATTTACTCTTCGAAAAGGGATGCTATCCAAAAAGAGATCTTTGATGAGACCAAAAAAATCGTCGACGATCAATACATCCAGTTGAACGATGTTTTGGTTCGCGATGTAACCTTGCCTGTGGCCATAAAAGACGCCATCGAGCGTAAACTGGGGCAGGAGCAGGAATCTTTGGAATATGAGTTCCGATTGGAAAAAGCACAGAAAGAGGCCGAGAAGCAGCGAATCGAGGCACAGGGTAAAGCCGATGCCAACCGAATCTTAAGTGCATCTCTTACCGACAAAATTCTCCAGGACAAAGGTATCGAAGCGACCATGCAACTATCTCAGTCACCTAATTCAAAGGTAATCGTGATCGGTAGCGGCAGTGACGGTCTTCCTATAATTTTGGGAAACAACTAAGGACTATAGGGTGTCCTGCTGTTGCACTCGGATGATGTCTTTTTTCACCTGACCTTTTTGTAAGGCCCTGTAATTCTCGTAGCATTCGAGAACGGCTTCTATGATCTGAAGGTCACTCGCTTTGTTTATAAAGCGGTTGGAATAATTACATTCCGTCAGTAGATCATTGAGTTCCTTGCGGCTCATGTCGAGATAATCCATCATGATTTCTCGACTGTATTTCTGCTCCATCATGGAACGCATCTGGTCACCCTGCTTTAGCTTTCGAAGCTTATTCAATTCCTTGGGCTTCTTCCCGAATTTGTTGTACCAAAAGTCGACCGGATTGAAGACAGCCGCCAGTCCCGAACTGTAATTGCGGTTATAAGATCTTCCTATTTCATAGGCCTGAGGAAGTCCGTTGATATGAATTCGGCTGTAAGAGTCGTCCGGGACATTCTTAGCATCCACCACGAGAACTCCGATAAGCCTGTGGGACTTTACAGTCACCTCATCGATATTGACCACTTTTTCATGGATGGCGATCTCCAGCTCATTTCCTTTCAGCAAGTCATTGGTGATTTTCAGCTTGATCGACTGATATCCGATATACGAGATGAATATCGTGTCATTGACCTGGGCAGGAATTTCAAACTTACCGTCAAAGTCGGTAATCGTACCATCGACAGAGTTCATGTTGACCACATGGGCGCTCAAGAGAGGTTTGCCATCATTAATGCTTACAATGCGTCCCTTCAAGTACCTCACTTGCATGTCTTCTGAAGCTGCAAGCGAGTCAGATCCGATTGTGTCTGTTTTCATTTCGGGGAACTCCTGAGAGTATCCCGCAAAGAAGAACAGCATAGAAGCAAATAAGCATAAGACTTTTCGCATGGGGCAATGATACTAAAACTTCATCGAAATATTTAATAAAATATTGTGAAAACTACCGAGAAAATCGCCCCTGGAAACCGTTATAATCGAATTAAACCTTGATGCTGAGCATCCCGGCATCCATCTTGAGAACCTGCCCTGTAATCGAACGGGAGCCATTCGACAAGAGATAAACGGCGAGTTCGGCCACCTCTGTGGGGTCCAGTATTTTCTTCAGAGGGTGTCTCTCCTTCATCTTTTCACGGATCGCATCATTTCGCAGAATTTTTGAAGCCAACGTCGTATCGGTTATCGTCGGAGCTATTGCGTTCACCCTGATTTTGGGCGCCCACTCGGCAGCCAGCGATTTTGCCAATCCTTCAACCCCTGATTTGGATATCGCAACACTGGAATGAAATGTCATTCCCATGTCAGAAGCAACTGTGCTGAAAAGAACCACGGAAGCCTGAGCACTTTTTTTGAGATTTTTTTCATAAGCCTTCAGAACTCGAACGGCTCCCAAAACGTTAATCTCAAAATCATTTAGGAAATCTTCTTCACTCAATCGTGAAAACGGTTTGAGATTTATCGTTCCCGGGCAGTAGACAAGTCCATCGACTTCTTCCAATTCAGGTAATTCACCTTTGACAGCATCCATTTCGATCTGAGTCAAATTTACGTGTTCCAGATCTGAGGCTTCTCTCGAGATGCTCACTACCTTGTTCTCTGGCAAAAGCTTTTTTACGACTTCCTTACCGATTCCCCGGCTTCCTCCTACAACTAGAATCGTTCTCATTATCAGCTGTTATTTGATATGTAATTTTGGAGTTCAGCGATCTTATGCGGATCGTTGAATGCTCCTCCATAGAAAGAGGTCGTTGTGCTCGAGGTGTCATCTTTGATGCCTCTTGACGAGACACAAAGGTGCTTGGCATCAATGATTACGGCTACATCATCAGTTTCCAATGCGGTCTGAAGCTCTTTGGCGATCTGATTCGTCAATCTTTCCTGGACCTGCGGTCGTTTGGCATAATACTGCACAATGCGGTTCAGCTTTGAAAGTCCGATTACTTTCCCCGAGCTGATATAAGCGACATGCGCTTTTCCAATGATGGGTACAAAGTGGTGCTCACAATTCGAGTAAAACGTGATATTCTTTTCAACAAGCATCTGATCATACTGATACTTATTGTCGAACAGGGCTATTTTCGGCTTGTTTTTGGGATCTAAACCCGAGAAAATTTCCTCGATATACATCTTGGCTACACGCATCGGGGTTCCTCGCAACGAGTCATCCTTCAGGTCGAGGCCAAGAGTTTCCATGATTTCCCGAAAGAGGAAAGCTATGTGCTCCTTTTTCTCGGAGTCACTAAGTTCAAAGGCATCTTCCTTCATCGGAGTTTCCAGGCCTGTCAGAAGGTGGTCGTCTCCGATCTCATCAAAAGTGAATCCATTAAGGGGTGATCCGTTGCCGTTTAGAGTTGTTGTGTGATTCGTATTCATAATCGTCTTTTTAATGTGCTGTCTCCCAAGAGGAACAAAGCATCAGGTTAAATTCAAACTCGACCCTTGTTTCTCCCGGGTCGATTCAGAAGGAGTATCGAGGGGGCGCTGATACCCGAAGCGCTTAGGTTGATTTGGCAGCGAATACCCATCCAAACCATTTATACTGACAACTTTACCTTTCGATAGGTTTACAAAACCATCGTCTTCCATAAGTTCATCTTTGACATATAAATCGAGGATTTCTCCGATGACCAAGATCGTCCCATTTGATTCGATTTTGTGCTCCTCGACAAATCGCATTCCCATTTTTACGGGGGATTCCTTTACAAAAGGGGCATGAAAATCATGCAAATGCTCTTCTGTAAGGCCCGTTACTTCGAATTCAGATACATCCGATTCATACTTGGCTGAGGTATGATGCGCCTGCTTTGCAAAGTGGTAGGCAATGTGATTGATTGTATAATAGCTGTTATCTTTTATGTTGGAATACGTGTGTCTTGCTACTTTGGTCGGTCTCAGAATAAAACCTAACAAAGGTGGATTGGATCCCATATGAATAATTGAGCTGAATACAGCCAGATTCGCAACGCCTAGATCATCCCTCGTACCAATCAGATTTGCCGATTTATACCCTGATGCCGAATTGATCAGATTGATCCTGAAAATTTTATCCAGGTCATCGATGGAGCTGCGTTGGTAATGTATCATGCTGCTTTCGCCAATTTTCCAATGGAAACCCGTTTTGCTTTCAGGTCAAACATCAGGTTGTACAAACCGAAAAAGGTTCGGTTCATGTAAATAAAATGCTTTGAGCCCCTGTTGCCATTCATTTTTCGAAGTGCTGTATCCTTACTGTACTTTTCACCGAGCGCCGTGATTTCTCCAAAGAAAGTCTCGTCCGAAAAATCGAAGTATTCTTGTTGAAATGGACGGGTGAAAACCGTGAGCAACTCGTGGAACATTTTGGAGAAGAAGGCTACTTCTTCCGGGGTGTCATCCGGTCGCAGGATTTCCAACTCGTACATTTTCTCAGTGAAGAATTCTTTGTTTCTGAGGTTCTCTCTATTGGCCAGCTCAAAATAGGGAACATAAAATTCCTCGGGAATCTCCTTCATGCAACCAAAATCGAGAACGATCAATTCATGGTCCGCTGAAACGAGGAAATTTCCCGGGTGCGGATCCGCATGTACCTTTTTCAAGGTATGAATCTGGTACATGTAAAAGTCCCAAAGTGCCTGCCCAATTCTTTCGAGATTCTCCTGAGAATTGTCAAATTGGATGTATTCTGAAAGATGCTTACCCTCCATCCAGTCCATGGTAATTATGCGTTCTGAAGAGAGGTCCTCGTAATAACCTGGGAATCTCAGGTTATCGATATGGCTGCAGCTTTCTGCAATCTCTTTACTTTGTTGAAGCTCCAATATGTAATTTGTTTCTTCAGTAAGTTTTTCTTCCACTTCTTTAAAATACTTGTCTGAACCCTTACCATTAATATTGAACATTTTTATGGCTACCGGTTTGACGAGAGCCAGATCGGAAGCTACAGTTTGCGCTACACCGGGATACTGAATTTTGACGGCCAATTCCTTACCATCCTTTTTTGCATAATGCACCTGACCGATGCTGGCCGCATTTCGGGAGGCAGAATCGAAATAGTCGTAGACCTCTGAGGGTTGTTTTCCGAAGTATTTCTTGAATGTTCTGTTGACCAAGGCAGGGGAGAGCGGGGGAACCGAGAACTGGGACAGGGAAAATTTATCCACATAGGCCCTGGGCAGAATACTTTTTTCCATGCTCAGCATCTGAGCCACCTTCAAAGCACTTCCCTTCAATTTTTTGAGACCGTCATAGATATCCTCTGCGTTACTCTCATTTAATCTTTCTCGGGCCTGTTCCTCGTTGTTGATAATTTTGTCACCGTAATACTTGATGTAATTCACACCAACTTTTGCACCTGTCTGTACCAGGTTAGAAGCCCTGTTGATTTTTGAAATTGGAATTTTATCGATGGATTTCATTATTTCATTTGTATTTTTTCCTTGAACAGGAATTTGCCAAAATCAATTACACTCTTCAAAGGTTTCACGTCCAGAAGGTCAAATCCGGTATTCACCGATTTTTCAATGAACATATCCGTTTTTTCAAAACCTGCAGAGGAATCCTCCATCCAGAATTTGAGGGTAACCAGGAATTGCGTCCATGAAGATTCCTTGATGGACTTGTCTTTCAGCTTCTCCAGTTTTTCCTCCTTCAAATCCAGGGTTTCTATTTCAAGTTCAGTAATATACTCGGTGAAAGCACTTCTCAGTTCTTTCAAAACCTTGAGCGACTTCATCGATGGATCTCCGTTGCCCAGAATTGAAAGAACAAAACTTCTGTTTGCCGTAAGCAATTCAAAATAGGTGAAATAGAAGCTGAGGAGCTTGTTCCTCGGATCGAAGGTTCCGTATTCCTCACTCTTTTCCAAAAGTTTTACAGTTTGATCAAAGAAAGCTTTGAATACGTGGTTGTCAATAGCTTCGAAGGATCCGAAAAACTGGTAGAAATCCTTTTCTTCGAAATTGTTCACTTTCGCAAAATGATAAACCGATTTTGGAGCTTCACCATTTTCCAGGTAATAATCCATGTAGAGACTTATAATGTCTTCAGCCTTGATTTTTTTCTTGGGTGCCATAATTATGATTTTGTACAAAAATACGAAATGTTCAACTTTAAAAAAATAAAGTTAGACAATTATTTGTTAAAAGTTTGAAAATGTTGGACGGACCGCGATTTGTTTAACTACTCGGCCTAGAATGTTTTCTGGAAATTTTCTTCCGGTGAAACTCTGCGGATCACAACATTCAAGGTATTCAGATTCGCCAGCAAAATAATTCTTTCGTCCTCGTGAGTCCAATGGATACGGATCTCCTCGTTGCCGGATTCTTCGAATAGCACCTTCCCGTTAAAAGCTTTGGACGTGTTTCTAAGTTTAATCATTTCGAGTTGTTTCTGAACAACATCCAAGTGCAGAGCTGATTCAACCTTCTCAAGGCTCAAGTTTGTTCTATTGATCTCTTTGTGTCCCCCGGGGCCATGTTTTTCAATTGCCGCTTGGTCATTTTTTCCTGCGAACAGATCCAAATACCATATCTGGGGAGTGCCTGGCATGAAGAGCTGAATAGCCCTGGCCATGATAAGTTTTCGAGGATCTTCACCGAGTGCGCTGAAAAACGTGGCATTTACCTGGTAATATGAGATTTTTTTTCCCGATGGATCAAATAGGTTTTTGATTT
>JAHEHE010000010.1:0-49623 GCA_024644725.1 Flavobacteriaceae bacterium
GCTCCTCAATCCCTTGACCTTGGAAAGGCTCTTTTCATCTGTTCCAAAGATATGGCCCAGTTTAAGCCCCGGAATCAGCTTGGCGATGCGATCCGCCTCCGACAGGGGCAGGTCAAGCACCCGCGCCGTGTCCCGAATCGAAGATTTGGCTGCCATGGTTCCATAGGTGATAATCTGTGCGACCTGGTTGGAGCCGTACTTGTCAATCACATAATCAATCACCTTCTGCCGCCCCTCGTCGTCAAAATCGATGTCTATATCCGGCAAAGAAACCCGGTCCGGATTCAGGAAACGCTCAAAAAGGAGATCGTACTTGATCGGGTCAATGTTGGTTATGCCCAGACAGTAGGCGACTGCTGAACCGGCTGCCGAACCACGGCCCGGTCCTACCGACACTCCCATGCGCTTCGCTTCTTTTATAAAGTCTTCAACGATCAAAAAATACCCCGGATAACCCGTGTTCTCAATAATCGACAGTTCAAAGTCGAGCCTTTCCCTGATATCATCAGTCAGATCCGGATAACGCGTTTTTGCTCCTTCATAGGTAAGATGACGCAGGTATTTGTTCTCGCCTCTTTTTCCTCCATCCTCCTCGTCCCGGGCATCATAGAAAGCTTCCGGCATTTCAAATTTGGGAAGCAGCACATCCCTGGCCAGGTCATAAATCTCTACTTTGTCTTCAATCTCCTGAATATTGAGAATGGCTTCCGGGGTTCGACTGAAAAGAGCCTTCATTTCGTCCTGATCCTTGAAATAGTATTCCTCATTGGGAAGTCCGTATCGGAATCCCCGGCCTCGCCCCTTTGGGGTTGCCAGCTTCTCTCCGTCCTTCACGCATAGTAAGATGTCATGAGCGAGTGAGTCTTCTTTATTCAGGTAGAAGCTGTTATTGGTTGCCACAAGCTTCACTCCATGCTTCTTTGAAAATCGAATCAGAACCTCGTTGACGTGTGCCTCATTTTCCTGTTTATGGTCATTGAGCTCGAGGTAGAAATCGGATCCGAATTCCTCTTTCCACCAAAGAAGCGCCTCCTCAGCCTGCCTCTCCCCCACATTGAGAATTAGGTGAGCGATCTCTCCGTAAATGCCTCCACTGAGCACGATAACGTCCTCTTTGTATTCCCTGATCAAATTCTTGTCGACTCGCGGAACGTAATAGAAGCCTTCAATGTAGGCGAGAGAGGCCATTTTGGCCAGGTTGTGGTACCCGTTTTTGTTCTTGGCCAACAAAACAACCTGCCGACCGTTGTCCTTGACCGAACGGTCCCTCATATTTTCGCACACATAAAACTCGCAACCCAAAATAGGTTTTATCTGATGGTCCCCCTTCTTGTTGTGAGCCAGGGCTTCACTGACAAAAACAAATGCCCCCATCATATTCCCCGTGTCGGTCAATGCGACAGCCGGCATTTTTCGTTCAGCCGCGGCCCTTACCAGGTCAGAAGCACTCGTGGTCGACTGCAAAATGGAATACTGGCTGTGATTGTGCAAATGGGAAAATGATGCTTTTTCCAGTTCAGGCGAACTGCCGACTCCTGCCCCGGGCTGTGGAGCCTCTTTTTTCTGTTGCTTTTTTTTGAGCTTTTTGCTCTCTGCCTTCAGGTTCTGATGATCGAGTCCGACAAGGCCGATCGGCTTTGTATTGCTCTGTTTGAAATCTTCGATATATCCGGGTTCCGCCAACAGTTCTTCTGCTGAATAGTTTCCGCGCCGGATCAATTCCAAAAAACATCGGGTGGTTGCCTCCACGTCTGCAGTGGCATTGTGCGCCTCTACAAAAGCCTCCCCAAAAAGCTCCTGGTGCAATTCCGTAAGGGTGGGAAGTTTGAACTTCCCGTATCTGCCCCCGGGAATCTGACACAGTTCTGCCGTCTTTTCCGTGCACGTATCGAGAACCGGTTTTGCGTCCAATACCGTTTCGATTCCCGCCCGATAGAACTCGGAGCCCATGATCTTGAGATCAAAACCCAGATTTTGCCCCACCAAATGAGTTGCTTTCGATAAAGCCTCATTGAAACTATTGAGAACGCTTTCGAGCTTCTCCCCTTCCTGCTGCGCAAGTTCGGTTGAAATCCCATGAACCTGCTCCGCGTCGTAGGGGATGTTGAATCCGTCAGGCTGAATCAGGTAATCCTGATGCTCCACCAGCTCTCCCATGCTGTCGTGCAATTGCCAGGCGATCTGAACACATCGGGGCCAATTGTCGGTATCGGTGATTGGAGCGTTCCAATTCTTGGGCAATCCCGTAGTTTCGGTATCGAAGATCAAATACATGAGGTCCTGTTTTCGGAAAGAATATTGAAGGTTAAAAATAGAGATTTCATCGAATTGCCCCAGTCTTGCGGGTCAATTTTTATCAACAACAATTTAGTGAATCCTCCATGTGTCAAAATTCAAAAATTATGATTACTTTTGCGGCCTACTTCGAGAAAGTAGTTTAATATTAATAACCTAGGTCGAGTACCTTAAAAATTAAAGAGATGCCAGTAAAAATCAGATTACAAAGACATGGTAAAAAAGGCAAGCCGTTCTATTGGGTGGTAGCCGCAGACTCAAGATCAAAGCGAGACGGAAGATCTTTGGAGAAATTGGGAACCTACAACCCGAACGTCAACCCGGCGAGCATTGAGCTCGACATCGACGCTGCAGTGCAGTGGTTGCAAAATGGAGCCCAGCCTACCGACACGGCAAGAGCCATCCTTTCATACAAAGGAGCCTTGTTGAAAAATCATCTCCTCGGAGGTGTTAAAAAAGGCGCCCTGACGGAGGAGCAGGCTGAAGCGAAGTTCCAGGCTTGGATGGATGAGAAGAATTCAAAGATCGAAGCCAAGGCAAATTCAATTGCGAAAGCAAAAGAAGAGGAGATTGCAAAACAGCTGGAGGCTGAAAAAGAAATCAGTGAGAAACGCCAGGCTGCAGCAGATGAAGCCGAAAATGAGGCAATTCGCGCTGAAGCGGATGCCAAAGCAGCTGCTGAGGCAGAAGCGAAAGCAGAAGAGCCTGTTGAAGACGATACTCCTCAAACCATAGATGAAGCGGCTGAAGAAGCCAAGAAAGAGGAAAAATAATTCTTACGAATTCACACATTTTGAAAACCTGATATCTTCATATCAGGTTTTTTCATTTTATATTTGAGGCATCAGCAACCAATTTGAGGCATTATAAACAGGGCCATGAAAAAATCGGAATGTTTCTATCTCGGCAGGGTAACCAAAAAGTACAGCTTTAAAGGGGAGGTGATCATCAAACTCGATACGGATGAGCCCCAAATCTACCAAAACCTCGATGCGGTTTTTATCGAAATAGGCAAGGATTTGCTTCCGTTTTTTATCGAAAAGAGCTCCTTTCAGAGAGGTAGCGAGCTTCGCGTCCGGTTTGAGGATGTGAAAACGGAGCAGGACGCAGATGCCATTTTGAAAAAGGAGGTCTATCTCCCACTGGAGCTTCTGCCGAAGCTGAGCGGTGAAAAATTCTATTTTCACGAAGTCATCGGGTTTTCGCTGGTGGATGTTAACCACGGAAGGATCGGAACCATCGAGTCGATAAACGACAGTACGGCACAGGCCCTGTTCATTGTTTCTGCCGGAGAAGATGAGATACTGGTTCCCATGGTGGATGATTTTGTAAAAAAGGTAGACAGAAAAAGGCGCGAGGTACTCGTGGAAACTCCTGATGGACTCATCGAAATGAACAAATAGAAAGAATCCATTCCAATGCCCGAATCCCCGTTTCGCTTCAAACAATTCAATGTAGCCCAGAGCAAGAGTGCCATGAAAGTGGGAACAGACGGGGTTCTGCTGGGGGCCTGGGTTCGGATTCCGGACGAGGTCGATTCGGTACTTGATATCGGTACCGGCACGGGGCTGATCGCCCTGCAAATCGCTCAGCGATGTGACGGTGAGATTATTGATGCCCTTGAAATAGAATCAGGGGCCTTTGAGCAAGCCGTGGAAAATTTCGAGAATAGCCCGTGGTCGGATCGCCTTTTCTGCTATCACGCGTCCCTTCAGGAATTTGCTTTGGAAATGGACGAAGGATATGACCTGATCGTCTGCAATCCCCCGTTTTTCAATAACAGTTATCAGGCTAAGGGTGAAAAGCGAAACCTCGCCAGGCAGGCTGAGCAACTCGATTTTGAGACTTTGCTCAAATGCACATCACGACTATTGAACCCGGAGGGTTCCTGCGCCTTCATCATTCCCATGGATCAGGAAGAGATATTCACTGCAGCAGGTAAGAAAAACAGCCTCTATCCGAACCGCATAACCCGTGTCAAGGGGAGCCCGTCAAGTCCGGTCAAAAGGAGTCTCATACAATTCGAGCGGGAAAAAGCCAGCCTCGATCTCTCAGAACTTGTCGTTGAAACATCCAGGCACGTCTACACCCAGGAATATGTGGATCTGGTGAAAGACTTCTATCTGAAGATGTGAGTCTCAGGCTCCCAAATTATAAGGGTTGTAGCCCAGGTATTCCACTTCCTTCTCTACAAAACGAACCCCGTGTTTTTCGAGCTCCGTGAGAACGTCCTGGTACATCTCTTTCTTCAAAGGCAACTGAACGCCCGGAGTGTGCACGCGACCATTGAGGATCTGCAAACAGGCCATGGCTACCGGTAGCCCAACGGTCTTCGCCATGGCGGTGTAAGTCTGGTCCTCTCCGACAACAACCATGCTCGATTCAATCTGTCTCTTCTTACCCTCCTTTTCAAAGCCAAACTTGTGATACATGACGATCATATCCTTGTCATCTTTCTTGAGCGACCAGCTGTCCATGAGAATCTTTTGAAGAATTTGCGCAGGGGTCGCATCTTTGAGACCGACCTTTTTCTTGTCGTTGAACAGATCCAGTTCGAGAAGCTTGTCCCAGATCACGTCATCCTGATCGATCTTCAGGTAGTGACGAAGCTTTAGCTCCACGGAGTCATGGGGCTTATAGGTCAGAAAGGAAT
Organism: Flavobacteriaceae bacterium; assembly: GCA_024644725.1. Lineage (GTDB taxonomy): Bacteria > Bacteroidota > Bacteroidia > Flavobacteriales > Flavobacteriaceae > Lutimonas. The sequence continues at coordinate 4,949 of JAHEHE010000010.1, forward strand.
TGGTGAAATCCCTGTAGGTCATGTCTTCTGAGCCTTGCATGACATAACTGTCATCGGTCATTCCCAATTGCACGAATATGTTCCAGGCACGAGAAAATCCTACCCTCCGGATAGTGCCCCTGAAGAGCGTCAAGGCGTCTTCCAGGCCGTAAACCTCTCTGTAATTCAAAGAATCCCGGTTGGCATAGGCCTCGAATTTGCCGTATCCTTCGATGGACAGAAACTCGGTCCTTCTGAAAAGCTTGTGGTATGGGATGTACTTGTACTTGCCTTCCTGGATGAACTTTGCAATCCCTCCCTGACCGGCTACCACAACGTTTCTCGGGTTCCATGTGAACTTGTAATTCCACAAATTATCATCACTTTCCGGGGCAATGAGCCCTCCTGTGAACGACTCAAACAGGAGCATTCGGGCTCCGCTTCCCTTGATCCTGTCGATGACCTGCATCGCACTCATGTGATCGATCCCCGGGTCGAGCCCCACCTCGTTCATGAAGACCAGGCCTCTCTCTTTTACCTTGGAATCCAGCTCCTTTAGCTCTTTGGACACATAGGACGCCGTCACCAGGTTCTTTCCGAACTCGATGCAATCCCTGGCGATCTCAAGATGGAATCGTGCAGGAAGCATGGAAATGACGATATCCGATTCGGCAACAGCTTTCTTTCTCGATTCCACATCGAAGATGTCCAGTTCAATCACCTTGCCATTCGGATGCCCTCCTACAAGCTTTGCGGCATTTTCGGTATTGATATCGGCGATGATCACCTCGAGCTGTTCTTCGCCCGATTTCTCCAACAGATACCTGACCAGAGCGGAGGATGATCTGCCCGCTCCTACAATCAAAATTCTTCTCATAGAAATGTGTGTACAGTTGCTCAAATTTAATCAAACGCCATTATAAAACTCTCGCATAAATCAAAATCTTATCTTTGTTTATGAACTCAAATTTCAATCCCTTGAAAAACCTCATATTCGCATCTGTTTTCGGGCTTGTTGCCGTCGCCATGGGCGCCTTCGGGGCTCATGCACTTAAGGATATCCTGGAACCCGAGGCACTCCAAAGTTACGAAACCGGCGTGAGGTACATGATGGTCCACGCCCTGGTTCTGCTTTTTCTCAACAATTCGTCTGCCTTGGATCAGAAGACCAAAAACACCCTGAGTTATTTGTTCATATCCGGCATTATTTTGTTCTCAGGTTCGATTTTTGCCATCCAACTAAAACTCGTTGGCGCGTCATCCATCTGGTTCATCACTCCCCTGGGTGGGCTTCTCCTGATATCGGGCTGGTTTGGAATGATGCTGGCTTTTTTCAGAAAATCGCGGTCGAATTAGCTGTATAAAATTTTGTGCCTGAGTTTTGTCATGGCTCTAAAATTAACTACTTTTAGGTGCCTCCACGGAGGGTCTTTTCCAACGAAATCGTATTCGTAAAAAGGCTGCTAACACTGACATATATCATAAAACCGAGGAAGGTTTAATCCGTAAATTTGTTGGTGAAATCAAAAACAATTAACACTTAAATTTTTGACTTATGGAAGTTCTAACAAAATCAGTTATCAATTCACTAGATGAATTAGGAATCAAAAATCCCAAGGAGATCATATACAATCCATCCTATGATGAATTATTCAAATTTGAACTCTCTCCCGAATTGGAAGGTTTTGAAAAAGGATACGAGACTGAATTGGGAGCTGTAAATGTGATGACTGGAAAATTCACAGGGCGCTCTCCAAAGGACAAATACATAGTCAAGGACGATGTGACAAGAGATACGATTTGGTGGACTTCCGAAAAAGCCAAAAACGATAACAAGCCGATCACACAAGAGGTATGGAATGATCTAAAGGAACTCGTCCTGGAGGAGCTTTCAGGCAAGAAACTCTATGTGGTTGACACGTTTTGCGGTGCGAACGAAGATACCCGCTTGAAAGTGCGCTTCGTGGTTGAGGTACCCTGGCAAGCTCATTTTGTAAAAAACATGTTCATCCGACCCACGGCTGAAGAGCTTGAAACCTATGGAGATCCTGATTTTGTTGTACTCAACGGCTCTGAAACAGTTAATGACAAGTGGAAAGAACACGGTCTGAACTCTGAAGTGTTCACTGTTTTCAACCTGACTGAAAAAATGCAGGTCATCGGCGGAACCTGGTACGGAGGTGAGATGAAAAAAGGAATGTTCGCCATGATGAACTACTACCTTCCCAAAAGAGGCATGGCTGCGATGCACTGTTCAGCTAACGTAGGTGAAGAAGGCGACACTGCAATTTTCTTCGGACTTTCCGGAACCGGTAAAACTACGCTATCAACAGATCCAGCGAGAAAACTGATCGGAGATGACGAGCATGGTTGGGACGACGAAGGTATTTTCAACTTTGAAGGGGGCTGCTATGCCAAGACGATCGATCTTGACCATGAGGCTGAACCGGACATTTATGATGCGATCAAAAGAGATGCGCTTCTTGAGAATGTGACCGTGGACGAAAATGGCAAAATTGACTTCACAGACGGTTCCGTTACTCAGAATACAAGAGTTTCCTATCCGATTTACCACATTGAGAATATCGTGAAGCCGGTTTCAAAGGCAGGACATGCCAACAAAGTGATCTTCCTGACAGCTGACGCATTTGGAGTGATGCCTCCAGTTGCGAAACTGACCCCTGAACAAACCAAGTACCACTTCCTTTCTGGATTTACCGCGAAGCTCGCAGGTACTGAAAGAGGTGTGAACGAGCCAACTCCAACATTCTCAGCTTGTTTCGGTGAAGCCTTCCTGACCTTGCACCCAACCAAGTACGGTGAGGAACTTGTCAAGAAAATGGAAGAGCACAATGCCACGGCTTACCTGGTGAATACCGGATGGAACGGTACGGGCAAACGAATCTCGATTCAGGATACACGGGGTATCATCCACAGAATTCTCGATGGATCAATAGACCGTGCTGAGACCAAAGTGATACCGGTTTTCAACCTGGAAGTACCAACTTCACTTACCGAAGTTCACGATGAGATTCTCGACCCAAGAGATACATACGAAGACAGAGAGGAATGGAATCGTCGAGCCCACAAGCTCGCAGGTTTGTTCATCAAAAACTTCGAGAAATACACTGACAATGAAGAAGGAAAAGCGCTAGTTGCTGCAGGACCTCAGTTGGATTAATTATTTGCTTTAATTGTTTAAGTGCGCATTCGATGAATGCGCACTTTTTTTTGCTCAAAATTCGAGTTTAAGCTGAATATCCATCACTTTGTGCTCTGAATGCGGATCATTGTCCAGGTTTGACACCGAGATGCCCAGCAGCCGAACCGATTCCTTCAACTTATCCTGATAGAGAAGAGCCTCGACTGTTTTGAGCAATGTGTCTTTGTCTTTGACAAACTCTTCTAGGGTTTTGCTGCGTGTCTGCTGCGTAAAATCACTGTATTTGATCTTCAAGGTTATCGTCCTCCCGGAAACTTTCGAACGCTTCAAACGGCTTTCAAGTTCTTCAGCGATGGATTCGAGGCGCTGCATCATAAAGACTTCCGAAGTCAGATTTTTGGAAAAAGTGTGCTCTGCCGCCACTGACTTTTGAATCCTGTTAGGTTTGACTTCACTCCTGTTTAGTCCCCGAACCATCTTGTAATAATTCTCCCCGGAGCTCTTGAAGTGCTCCTTGAGGAATTCAAGTGATTTCCCTTTCAGGTCGAGCCCCGTGAAGATTCCGAGTCGATACATCTTCGAGGCCGTGACTTTGCCTATGCCAAAGAACTTCTCGACGGGCAACTTCTCCAAAAACCCGAGAACCTCTTCCGGGGGAATCGTCTTCTGTCCGTTGGGCTTATTGATATCGGATGCGATCTTCGCCACAAACTTGCTGTTCGAAATCCCCGCAGAGGCGGTTAATTGAAGTTCGTCAAAGATTCTCTGTCTGATTTCCCTGGCGATAAGAGTGGCTGATGGGTGATTCTTCTTATTGGACGTCACATCCAGATAGGCCTCGTCGAGCGAGAGGGGCTCCACCAGGTCGGTGTATTCAAAAAAAATTGCCCTTATTTTCTGAGAGACCTCCTTGTAGCGTGAGAACCTGGGTTTGACAAATGTGAGACCCGGACATAGTCTCCGGGCCTGAACACCGCTCATAGCTGATCGAACCCCGTAATGACGGGCCTCATAACTGGCTGCAGCGACAACACCTCGCTCACCCCCTCCTCCAACAGCCAGGGGTTTGCCCCTCAGTTCCGGGTTGTCGAGTTGCTCCACTGAGGCATAAAATGCATCCATGTCCACGTGTATGATCTTTTGCGTGCTCAAAGGCTCTTTGACATCCTTGGCTGGCTTTGAATTCATGGGGCAGGGATCGGGTTTGAAATCACAAAAATAAACTACTTTTGCTGCATGTCAAGAAAGAAAAAATCGTACCTGTTTGAAAATATCGAGGTCATAGACGCCGGGGCCCGTGGAAAATCCGTTGCGAAGTCCCCGGATGGTCGCGTGATTTTCCTTGACAATGCGATTCCCGGTGATGTTGTAGACATACGAACGGGTCGGAAAAGAAAATCCTATTTTGAAGGAAAGGCCGTAAAGTTCCACAAGCATTCCGACAAACGGACAGAACCGGTATGTGAACATTTCGGGACTTGCGGAGGCTGCAAATGGCAGCATATGAAATACGAGGACCAGTTGCACTACAAAGAGAAGGAGGTGACCAACAACCTGGTGAGAATCGGTCACCTGGAGATTCCTGAAATCCTCCCGATTGCAGGCAGCGAGAAGATCTACTGGTACCGAAATAAAATGGAATTCTCGTTTTCAAATTCCCGCTGGCTGACCCAGGACGAGTTGAACAGCGACGAAACCATCCAGGACAGAGATGCCTGCGGATTTCACATTCCGGGGATGTGGGACAAAATTCTAGACATTAAAAAATGTCATTTGCAAGAGGATCCGTCAAACGCCATTAGAAACAGCGTGAAAAGCTTTGCCATTGAAAAGGGACTGAGTTTTTTTAGTCCGCGCGAGGGAAAAGGCCTTCTTCGAAATCTGATGATCCGCACCAGTTCAACGGGAGAGATCATGGTTGTGGTGCAGTTTTTTGACGATGAACCGCTGGAAAGAGTGGAATTACTTGAATACGTGGCAGATGAATTCCCTGAAATTACGTCTCTGCAATATGTGGTCAATCAAAAAGGCAATGACTCCATCTATGATCAGCAGGTAGTGCTCTTTCGGGGAAGGGACCACATTTTTGAGGAAATGGAAGGTTTGCGATTCAAAATCAACGCCAAGTCTTTTTATCAAACCAATTCAGATCAGGCACATGTTCTTTATAAAATTGGGCGTGATTTTGCAGGTCTGACCGGCGAGGAGATTGTATATGACCTCTACACTGGAACCGGGACAATAGCCCAGTTCGTATCCAAAAAAGCCAGCAAGGTAATCGGCATAGAAGCCGTTCCGGAGGCCATTGAAGATGCCCGGGAAAATGCCCGAATCAATGAAATAGACAATGTTGAGTTTTTTGCAGGGGATATGGCCGGGGTCTTCACGGATGATTTTATCCAACAGCACGGCAAACCCGACGTAATAATAACGGATCCCCCGAGAGATGGCATGCACAAAAAGGTAGTGGCCCAAATAGCCGCGATCCGGCCAAAAAAAATTGTCTATATCAGTTGCAATTCAGCCACACAGGCCCGAGATTTGTCTTTGCTGAAGGATCACTACGAGGTGGTAAAAAGTCAGGCGGTCGATATGTTCCCCCAGACGCACCACGTTGAAAATGTGGTTCTGCTAACAAGAAAAGAAGACGAATGAAACCCTCGATGCGATCCGTATTTTTGATGCTGGCAGTCTTGTTATCGCTGTCCTGCGAACGAGATGACATCTGCATCGACGAGACAACCCCAAAATTGATCATCCGTTTCTACGACTTTGAAAATCCTGAATTATTCAAAGATGTGGCAAATTTAAAGGTCAACATTGAAGGCGCAGATGGAGACTATATAAACGAGACCATAACAACCCTTACCGACTCGATTGCCCTACCCATCAATGTTGTCGAAAACCAAACGCGTTTTACGCTCACCCTGCAGGAAAACGAAGTGCTCGAGCAAGAAGAGAATGCCGACATCCTGGAGATCACCTATACCCAGGAGGACGTATTCGTCTCAAGACCTTGTGGTTACAAAGCGATTTTCAATGAGGTGGTGCCCGACGTCGAGAAAGATGAAGACAACTGGATCGACGACATCGTTCCCCTGAAGGACCCTCTGGATATAAACAATGAAAGCTCTGCCCATGTCAAGATCTATCATTAGCCTGCTGTTTCTGCTGCTTTGTGTCACAAGTACGGCGCAGAGACTGGGCAAGGAAAAGGACACGACAGAATACAAAGATCGGTACGGAATTCGCGTGGGACTCGACATTGTACGACCGATTTATTCCTTTTTTGACGAAAATGACAAGGGTTTTGAACTGGTGGGCGATTATCGACTCACCAAAAGGTTCTATTTAGCGGCCGAACTGGGATATCGCGATCACACGAGACAAGAAGACTTCTACAACTTCACAACAAAGGGACAGTACATCAAGGCAGGGGTCGACTACAATGCCTATAAAAACTGGCTGGGGATGGAGAATATGATCATAACCGGACTTCGATATGGCTTCAGCACGTTCAACACGACATTGAACGAGTCTACCATCAATTCTGACCCGTTCCTGCCGGAAAGAACAGAAACCGACCCCGTCGATTACGACAATCTCAATGCGAGCTGGGCCGAACTCGTCCTGGGACTCAAGGTCGAGGTCCTGCAAAACGTCTTTCTCGGGTTTTCTTTCCGGGGAAACGTAAAGATCAGTAGCTCAGAACCCGAGAATTTCAGAAACCTGTATGTTCCCGGATTCGAGAGGGTATATGTCAATGACTATGGTTTCAGTTTCAACTATACGATTTCCTATCTGATTCCTTTTTACCGAAAATGAGCAGATGATGAGCATGCGTGTGATTTCTTTCTTCAGCTTCGGGATCCTTCTGATCCTCATCGGAGCTGTGGGATCTTTCTTTGACTGGTCCCAGTCAACGCTGTTTATAGGGCTGGGTCTTACCATGGAATCTTTGGCCCTCATCCTTTTCGCATGGAACAAGATCAAGAATCGTTAGGCCGAATAGCAGCGTATTTTTATCTATATTTGATCTGAAAGCTTTATGCCCTGAAGAAATGGCTAAAAAGAAATTAAACAGTTTGTCCGACCTCGGCGGATTCGTTTACTCCACGAATGAAAGAGAAGACTTTTCACAGTTCCAGGACCAGGAAGCCGAAAATCTTTCTCCCGGTGATCAAAACCTGGAGGCCCACTTCTCGAACAAGGGACGGGGCGGGAAGACCGTAACGGTCATCAAAGGATTCATCGGTTCGGATGATGAACGCAAAGCGCTCGCCAAATTGTTGAAGACCAAATGCAGCGTCGGAGGAAGTGTCAAGGACGGAGATATTGTCATCCAAGGGAAATTCAGGGACAAAATCATCGAAATTCTGAAATCAGAGGGATATTCGGTCAAAAGAGTCGGGGGCTGAGAACCTTGAAGCACAAAAATGCACATGGAACATATTGGCTCTTCAGAACTCATTCTCAATCCGGATGGCAGCGTCTATCACATAAATCTCAAACCTGAGCACGTAAGCCCCAACGTGATTTTTGTCGGGGATCCGGCCCGGGTCGATCGGGTCTCCAAACATTTCCAGAAAATTGAATTCTCAACCGAAAAGCGAGAGTTCAGAACGGTTGTCGGACAGTTGAAAGGTCAGCGCTTCACAGTAATCTCAACAGGGATCGGGCCCGACAACATTGACATTGTCATCAACGAGCTGGATGCCCTGGTGAACATCGACCTGAAAAAACGGATCAAAAAGGAGAAACACACGAGTCTGAACCTGGTTCGAATTGGCACTTCAGGCTCCCTGCAACGCGATATACCGGTAGATTCCATGGTCCTCGGAAAATACGGTCTCGGCTTCGAGGGCCTCCTCCATTTTTACAAGGCCGACCATATCTTCGAGAAAGAACTCCAGGAAGCCTTTGTCAAACACACAAACTACCCCAAAAACAGGTCACTTCCCTATTTCGTGAAGAACGACAACAAACTCGAATCGAAGCTACTGTCTGAAGAGGTTTTCTCGGGAATCACAGCCACTGCAGGTGGGTTTTACGGGCCACAGGGACGTGTGCTGCGACTGGAGCTCGATCGGGCCGACATGAATCAAAAAATAGAAAGTTTTCGATTCAAGGAGCTGAGAATAAGCAACCTCGAAATGGAGACATCTGCCATCTACGGCCTATCCAAACTCCTGGGGCACAAAGCGGTGTCCATGAATGCCATTATCGCCAACCGGGCTGACCTGACCTTCAGCCAGGACCCGTATCGAGCTGTGGACCGCCTCATTGAATACACACTTAACGGTTTGACATAAAGGATTTTAAAACAATCGGTCTTCTAATATACTAAATCTCCTTTTTTTTCGTTAATAATACGTTCTCCCTGCTTGCTATGTTATTAACCAAAATTATTGACCTATGAAAAAGATAGTCTATTTACTCGTAATTGTAATCGCTTCAGCCAGCATGGCTTCCTGCGGGGGATCAAGCACAAGTTGCGCGACATCCGACAAGTACATCATCAAGAATATGAAGTTTGAGAACCAGGAGATGGTACTTTCTGAAGAATTTAAAGCTGACGACGAGATTATCAACTAAGACCGGTTGGAAATCCTTGTATAAGGAAAGATCGCTGTGCTATGACAGCGGTCTTTTTTTTGTCCAAATTAAAAAATGAAAATTCTTGCATGAGACCCTAGACTTTGTAATTTTGCACAAACCTGATCACCATGCCTAATACAAAGTATATTTTCGTTACGGGAGGGGTTAGTTCTTCTCTCGGAAAGGGAATCATTGCTGCCTCACTCGCCAAACTTCTGCAATCCAGCGGTTTTTCCGTAACCATTCAAAAGCTCGACCCTTATATCAACGTGGATCCCGGGACTTTGAACCCCTATGAGCATGGAGAGTGTTTCGTAACCAATGACGGAGCCGAAACCGACCTTGACCTGGGCCACTATGAACGGTTTCTGAACATACCCACCTCACAGGCGAACAACGTGACCACGGGTCGCATCTACCAAACGGTGATCAATAAGGAAAGACGTGGGGATTACCTCGGTAAAACCGTGCAGATCATTCCTCATATCACGAATGAGATAAAAAGACGGATTCAGATCCTGGGAGAAACAGGAGATTACGACATCGTGATCACAGAAATAGGCGGAACCGTAGGCGACATCGAGTCCCTTCCCTATGTTGAATCGGTCAGGCAACTAAAATGGGACCTGGGCAGGGAAAACGCTATTGTGGTTCACCTTACCCTTATCCCTTACCTGGCAGCAGCCAAGGAACTCAAGACCAAACCGACCCAGCATTCGGTGAAGGAACTGATGGAAAGCGGGGTGAGTCCGGATATACTGGTTTGTCGCACCGAGCATCACATCGGTGAAGACATCAAACGGAAGCTCGCTCTTTTTTGCAATGTCGACAAAGAGGCCATCATAGAGTCCATCGACGCCGAAACCATCTACGATGTGCCGAACCTGATGATGAAAGAAGGGTTGCATACCGTTGTTATGAAGAAACTGGGCCTGAAAACGGAAGAGAAACCGATCCTTACCGCCTGGAACAAGTTCCTGTACAATTATAAAAACCCAAAAGAAACCGTCGAAATCGGACTCGTTGGAAAATACATCGAACTGCAGGACGCTTACAAATCCATACTGGAGGCGCTGGAGCATGCAGGTGCCCACAACCAGCTGAGAGTTAACATACACCCAATTCACTCTGAGGATCTGAACAGAAAGAATGTCGATGAGAAATTAAAAGGTCTTCATGGACTCGTAGTAGCCCCTGGATTCGGAGACCGGGGAATCGAAGGAAAGATTATTGCAGTGCGCTACGTCCGAGAAAAAGGCATTCCGTTTCTCGGGATATGCCTGGGTATGCAAATGGCTGTGATCGAATACGCCCGGAATGTTCTGAATCTGGAGAATGCCAATTCAACCGAAATGAGTCGAGGCACCAAACATCCTGTGATTGACATCATGGAAGATCAAAAAATGGTCACCGAAAAAGGAGGTACAATGAGGCTTGGAGCATGGGATTGCCGACTGGAGAAAGGGTCAAAGGCCTATGCCATCTATGGTCAGGAAATCATCAGCGAACGTCACCGGCACCGCTACGAATTCAACAATGACTATCTAAAGCTGTTGGAAGATGCTGGGCTGAAGGCCACAGGATTCAATCCCAAAACGGGGCTGGTGGAAATTGTTGAGATCGAGGATCACCCCTGGTTTGTGGGTGTGCAGTATCATCCGGAATACAAGAGTACGGTGCTAAACCCGCACCCCTTGTTCATGGCCTTTGTAAAGGCCGCTTCTCTTCATAAGGAGCAGTGACCTTGTCAATCTCAAGCGAAATGCAGTCTTTTCCGGTTTAAATTCGAGCTTTTCTCAATCGGAGTGAATTTGAGATCACAGAAACCGAACTGAAGCTCATGGCAGCAGCTGCGATCATAGGAGATAGCAAAATGCCAAAGAAAGGAAAAAGAATTCCTGCAGCCACAGGCACACCGATTGAATTGTAAACAAAAGCGAAAAAGAGATTTTCCCTGATATTTCGCAACATGGCCCTGCTGAGATTCTCAGCCTTGACTATGCCCTTTAAATCCCCTTTTACCAGGGTGATTCCTGCTGTCTCTATTGCGACATCAGAACCTGTTCCCATCGCGATGCCGATGTCCGCTTGTGCAAGTGCCGGTGCATCATTGATGCCATCTCCGGCCATGCCCACAATTTTGCCCTCTTTCTGCAATCCCTTGATCAATTCCAATTTATCCTCCGGACTGCACTGAGCCCTGAATTCGTCAATTCCAAGTTCCTCTGCCACAGACTGAGTCGTAAAAGGGTTGTCCCCCGTCGCCACGATCAGTTTGATCCCCATGGACCTCAACTCTTGCACTGCGGCAGGCGTAGAAGGCTTTATCGGATCGGAGATGCTCAAATATGCAGCCAACTCGCCTTCGAGGGCAACATAAGAAATGGTCTTCCCTTTACTCTGTTCCTCCAGTACTTGCTCCGCCTGAATATCATCCATGGCTATTCCCTCACGAAGCATCAGACTCTCATTTCCCACAAGAACTCTTTTTGAGTTGATCTCCCCGGAAACACCAAGACCCACAAGGTTCTTAAAATTCTGAACGGGTTCAAGGCTGACTCCTTTTGACATGCCGTAACGCACAATGGCCTGCGCTATGGGATGCTCGCTCAATTGGTTCAGGGAACACAGGGCTCTTAAAATGTCCTCCTCGCCGAAATCTTCCAATACTTTTAGATTGTCCAAAGTAGGTCTTCCCTCGGTCAGTGTACCTGTTTTGTCGGTGATGAGTACATCGATTCTGCTCATCTTCTCCAACATCTCTGCGTCTCGCACGAGAATCCCGTTTTGCGCTCCTTTCCCAACTCCGACCATGACCGACATGGGGGTAGCGAGCCCGAGGGCACACGGACAGGCAATAATCAGAACAGCGATCGCATTGGCAAAAGCATAAAGAAGAGATGGTTCCGGACCAAAAGCCTTCCACACAATAAAAGTCACCAGAGCTATCGCAATCACTATCGGCACAAAATAACGGGATACACGGTCAGCAAGATTCTGCATCGGAGATCGGGATCGGCTTGCCGAATTGACCATTTCGACAATTTGCGACAGGAGGGTCTCCTCCCCTACCTTCTCTGCTACCATCACAAAGGAGCCCGAACCATTTAGGGTGCCGGCGCGAACTTCGTCGCCAACTACCTTATCAGCCGGTATGGGCTCGCCAGTGATCATGGATTCATCCACATCACTCATACCGAAAGCAATTCTACCATCCACCGGTATTTTACCTCCTGGTTTCACCCGAAGCTTGTCTCCTTTTTTGATGGAGCTTACTTGTATTTTCAATTCCGTACCATCCGATTGGATTCTGAATGCCTCGGCCGGAGCCAGGTCGAGCAGACTCCTGATGGCACTTTTTGTGCGACTGTGCGCTCGGGCCTCAAGTACCTGACCCAGTAGAACCAGAGTAAGGATCACGGTAACCGCCTCGAAATAAACATGGACACTTCCGCTGGATGACAGGAATTCCTTCGGAAACATACCGGGGGCAATCAGGGCCAGGAGGCTGAAAACAAAAGCAGCACCGGCTCCAATACCAATTAGGGTGAACATATTGAGGTTCCGTGAGACTATCGATCGATAGGCCCTTTGAAAGAACATCCATGCTGCATAGAACACCACAGGCAGTGAAAGGGCGAATTGAACCCAGTTCCAAAGGCTTGCGGGAGCCCAGCTGTAAAGTGGATTACCGGGTATCATTTCGCTCATGGAAATGATAAATACAGGAACGGTAAAGAGGAGAGCCACTTTGAATTTTCTCAACAAATCGGTGTAAGTCTGGCTCTCGAGATGGTTATCGGGCTCACTACTCACCAGGTCCATGCCGCAAACAGGGCAATCTCCCGGTTTTTCATAAATCTTGTCTCCTTCGCATTGCATCGGGCAGTAAAAAACCGGTTTCCCGCTTTGGTGTTTGAAGACTTTATGATTTGGTTTGTGAGTATGGTGATTCTTGGTTGCCGAAACCCTCTCGGGTTCTGATCCCTCCGGGTGAAGGGTATAATGCAAACCTGACTCCTTCAATTGTCCCTGCAATGTTTCAATGGAAAGTTCCTCACCCACTCGAAGGGACACTTCAGCCTTGTTCAGGTCGGCATGGACCTCCTCTACCTCCGGAAGAGCCGTCAAAGCCTTCTCAACATTCATCTTGCAACCGTTGCAAGACATACCTGCAATTGCGAATTTTTGATCCATGGATATCTTTGTTCCTGACCCGCAAATTTAGCAAATTAGGTGGATTCGAAGGTTCCTGATTGAACCTTGGTGAGATAAAAACTGTGCTACAACGTACTCAGAAGAACGGCCAGCACAAGTATCAGTACGAGAATCTTATCGAGGATTTGTATCATACCTCAAATGTACACACAAAACCGTTTCGCCTATTTTAAATTCTTGTTAAATAATTCGATTAGAAGTCAGCTGCTTGTAATAGAAAGCAGGAAGCAACAGGAGGACAAAAAGTGGGTGGATCAAAAACCGGCGAATGTAAAACGCAAAGAGGTATCCGTTGGCCAATTCTCCTTTGAGGATGATAAAAAAGGTCACTGCAAGCACCACATAGGCCAAAAGATAGAATTTCACCGAAAATCGGGTAAAACTCCAGTTTTGAAACGCAACATGAATAATGACAAGCGAGATAAGGGCATTGAGTATATACCGGAAAGTCATACTCAACAACAGTTTTCGACCACTGAATACCGGTATTGGCGAATGAAGGAAATCATCTTCAAAATACAGGATGAACGGGTCATAAAAAAGCACCGATTCAAAGGCTCTCACCAGGATCAGAGCCAGGAAAAGCAGGAGGATTATCGCTATGCGGTATTTCTTATCCATTCTCAGCCTTTTTGTTCAGGTGAGAGAAAAACTTGACCCAGGTGACCCAAAGCATAAAGGTTAACCCGTAGATGATCGCCGGAAAAAACAGGTCGTGAAGAATGTCCTGATACTCCGGGAATCGGTGATACATTATAGTCAAGGCAATGATCCTGAGAATATTGACTGCATAGATCAACAGGGCTCCAAAAAGTCCGAATAGAATAGTTTCTTTCAGATCCCCCGAAAAAGCGACGATAAACGACAAAAACAGTATGATCACGCTGACAGAATTGCAACCTTCGATAATCCTCGAGGTGTAGGAGTCGTTGATCGTAACCAGAATCGACAATTCATAAGGGCTTTGCTCAATGACGGTGTCGTAACCCAACATATTGGAGATCTTGTTTACATGACTTGCAACGGTTCTTGTCACAGGGGCACACTGAAAAACATCTCCCTTCTGTTGCGTTCTGCTGAGGTAAAAGGAATAGATTCCAAAAAGAATGAAATAGGTCGCAAAGAATTTTGCTAAAAAAACGACTATGGTTTTATTCTTGTGCAAAGAATTGAATATTTTTACGACCCATGACAACACAGTTGACAAGGATCTGATTACGAAAGTAGAGGAAAAAATGGAAACCCGAAATAAAATCGATCAAATTCTGGAAAGTACCGACCCGGTGACGAACAAGCTGAAAAGTCTGTGTAATCTGCTCAAAAATAGCATTCCCCATTTTCATTGGGTAGGATTCTATTTTGTGCATGGAAACCGGAAAGAACTCAAACTCTCCGAGTTTGCAGGAAAGCCGACCGAACATACAATTATTCCTTTCGGTAAGGGAATCTGTGGACAAGTAGCTGTCAGCAATGAGAACTTTGTGGTGCAGGACGTCAGCGAACAGGATAATTACATCTCCTGTGGCATCGATGTGAAATCAGAGATCGTCGTCCCCATTTTCGTGAACGGACGGAACATCGGGCAGATTGATATCGACTCCCACGATGTGGCCCCTTTCACCAAAGAAGATGAAATGCTGCTTGAATATGTTTGCCAAAGGGTATCCCAACTCGATCTCAAATCGATTCTTGAGTCGTCTGCATCCGAAGTTTGATGATCAATGAGGAAAGAAGGGTCAGACCAGCAATGGCGCCCAGAGAAACACCCATCCCAAAGAAGTCCGCTAGAATTCCCGTCAATAGTGCTCCGATTGCATAACCTAAATCTCTCCAGAGCCTAAAAACTCCTATGCTTTTGGCTCGCTGATCGGGAGCTGAGTATTCTGCTATCCCGGCGAGAAAGGTAGGATAGACCAGTGCTGTGCCTATACCGAGTCCGGCACAAAGAATCACATAGGAAGTGAAATCTTTGGCAGGGATCATCAAAAGCAGGCAAATCCCCTGCAGAAGCATGCCCCAAAAGAGCAGGCCTTTCTTGGGAAGCAGATCAGCGAGTTTGCCTGTTATGAGCTGACCTAATCCCCATACGGAAGGATAGATGGCGGCGACAAGCCCTATCTCACTTATCGAAAATCCGGTTCCGGATAAAATCAGGGGTAAAAGTCCCCAGATCATACCGTCATTCAGGTTATTTACAAGTCCTGCCTGTGTGATCGAGCCGAGATTTCGATCCTTCCAGGTGGTTTCCCAAAAGACATTCTTAAGTTTTCTGCCGGAATGGCCGGCCGACTCCACAGCGACATGGTGTACCGTGTCCCGAATCAGAAAAACAGAGAAGAACAAACCCAATAATGCGAGGACAATGCCCAGGTAAAACGGATAGGGAATCAATCCCCACTCCGAAGCGATCCAGCCTGTGAGAAAGGCAGTTGCTCCGACCGCCAGATAACCGGCCGACTCATTGAGTCCCATGGCCAAACCCCGATCCTTCTTACCCACCAGGTCAATTTTCATTACGACCGTGCTCGACCAGGTCAGTCCCTGGTTTATCCCCAGCAGGAGATTGGCAAAAACGATCCAGCTCCAGGAGGGTGCATAGATCAAAATAAACGGTATGGGAAGAGCGATCAGCCAACCCATTATAAGCAGTCGCCTTCGTCCGTATCGATCTGCAAAAGCTCCCATGAAATAATTGGTGACAGCCTTGCTAACACCAAATATGATGATAAATGAAAAAATGGCTGTCTTGGCTTCCAGGCCGAACCGGATCTCGGCAAGTTCGGGTAAAATACTCCTTTCAAGGCCCACCATGCCGCCGACAAAGCTGTTGACGATGACAAGCAGGGTGAATTGCTTCCAATTGTTTCTGAGCCCCAGTCTGATCTCTTTGTTCATTGGGAAATGGTATCCTGATCCTTCGGGTCAAAGGTAGGAATTAAGTCTTTGCCGGACGGGTCGCGTTTAATCCATTTTTCTGTTGTCAGACATGACTTGATTTCCTATTTTTGCCGTACACTTCACAAGATAATCATGAGCGACATCAAAAGAGTAAAATCAGCCCTAATTTCTGTATTTCACAAAGACGGACTCGAACCTATTGTAAGACAGCTGAACGACCTGGGAGTAACCCTGTTTTCAACCGGGGGAACCGAAAAATTCATTCGCGAACTTGGCGTGGACGTAGTTCCTGTTGAGGACCTCACCTCCTACCCTTCTATTTTGGGAGGGCGCGTTAAAACCCTGCATCCGAAGGTGTTTGGAGGCATTTTGGGAAGAAGGGAGAACACAGGCGACCTGGAACAGCTTGAAACCTATGAAATACCTGAGATTGACATTGTGATTGTCGACCTTTATCCTTTCGAAAAAACGGTAGCCAGCGGTGCCTCCGAGCAGGACATCATCGAAAAAATCGATATAGGCGGAATTTCCCTGATCCGGGCGGCCGCCAAAAACTTCAAAGACGTTATTTGCGTATCGCACATGGATCAGTACCCCGAATTCCTGGACCTGATTTCAAAACAGAATGGAGAATTGAGCATAGAGGATAGAAAGCGATTTGCGGCCAAGGCTTTTGGCGTATCAAGCCATTACGATACGGCGATCTTCAAATACTTGAACCGCGATGCCGGAGAGCTCCAGTTCAGGGAGAGTTTCGATCTGGCCAAAACCCTTCGCTATGGAGAGAACCCACATCAGAAAGGCTATTTCTACGGAAACCTGGAGCAATTGTTTGACAAGTTGCACGGCAAAGAGCTATCTTACAACAATCTGCTCGATGTAGATGCGGCAGTGAACCTGATGAACGAGTTCAAAGGTGAAAAACCGACATTTGCCATCCTGAAACACAACAACGCCTGCGGCCTGGCTCAAAGGGACACGATGCATCAGGCCTATGTGGACGCCCTTGCCGGAGATCCTATATCAGCGTTTGGTGGCATACTCATCGCCAATGGACGAATAGATGCCCGAACAGCCGAAGAAATTCACAAGCTCTTTTGTGAAGTTGTGATCGCACCCTCTTATGAAGATGATGCGCTTCAGATCTTAAAGGGTAAAAAGAACAGGATCATACTCGTTCAAAAGGATATCGCGTTGCCCGAGTCGAATTTCAGAACGGCATTGAACGGGGTGCTTTTTCAGGACAAAGACAACGTGACAGACAAAAAAGAGGACCTGAAACAGGCAACAAGTCATCAACCATCAGATTCTGAGGTGGAAGACTTGCTATTTGCATCCAAGATCTGCAAGCACACCAAGTCGAATACTATAGTGTTGGCTCGCAACAGGCAATTATGTGCCAGTGGCACCGGTCAGACCTCAAGGGTGGATGCTCTCAATCAGGCTATTGAAAAAGCCGGGCACTTTGAATTCGACCTGAACGGAGCGGTCATGGCCAGCGACGCCTTCTTCCCGTTTCCGGACTGCGTGGAGATTGCCGACAAAGCGGGAATCAAAGCCGTGATACAGCCTGGAGGTTCAATCAAGGACCAGCTTTCGATCGATTATTGCAATGAACACAAAATGTCGATGGTCTTCACCGGAACGCGGCATTTCAAACACTGATTTTTACCTTGCCGACACCCTCCCTCACGACAGGCAGAAACCATTGAAAAGTCATGGAAACAAATTTGTTTCACGGCTTTTTCAATTGGCTAATTTTATTACATTTGTGAAATTCGCATCGCATACAAACTAACAAGGGAGCTTTTATGGGGTTTTTTGACTTTATGACCGAAGATATTGCAATCGATTTGGGGACTGCAAATACTTTAATCATACACAAAGGAAAGGTTGTCATCGACAGTCCTTCCATCGTGGCCATGGATCGGAGCAGCAATAAGATCATCGCCATCGGAAAGAAGGCCAATATGATGCAGGGAAAAACCCATGAGAACATCAAGACGATACGTCCTCTGAAGGATGGGGTAATTGCAGATTTCGAGGCCTCGGAGCAAATGATAAGGGAGTTCATTAGGAGCATCCCAACAATCAAGAAGCGGTTTTTCAGACCTTCCTTACGGATGGTCATTTGCATACCTTCTGGGATAACGGAGGTCGAAAAGAGAGCTGTTCGGGATTCGGCCGAACAGATGAATGCCAAGGACATCTACCTGATTTATGAGCCCATGGCGGCCGCCATCGGTATTGGGATTGACATCATGCAACCCAAAGGAAACATGATAATAGATATCGGTGGAGGTACCACCGAGATCGCGGTCATCGCCCTAAGCGGGATCGTTTGTGACAAGTCCGTGAAAGTGGCCGGTGACGTCTTTACCAGTGACATCTCCATGTACATGCGTACCCAGCACAACTTGTATATTGGAGAAACAACGGCTGAAAAGATAAAAATCCAGATTGGTGCGGCGACCGAGGAACTCGACACCCCGCCTGATGACATGTCAATCCAGGGTCGGGACCTGCTCAGCGGCAAGCCCAAGCAGATTGAACTCTCGTACAGGGAAATCGCCAAGGCCCTCGAGAAATCGATTCTCAGGATCGAGGATGCCGTGATGGAAACCCTTTCACAGACCCCACCGGAACTGGCAGCTGACATTTACAACACCGGGATTTACCTGGCCGGAGGGGGTTCCATGCTGAGAGGTCTTGATCGAAGACTCTCCCGAAAAACCGATTTGCCGGTCTATGTGGCTGAGGATCCGCTACGAGCGGTGGTCCGAGGAACCGGAACAGCTTTGAAAGATATCGAAAAATACAAAAGTGTCTTAATGAAATAGAGCCTAGGGAAATACCATGCAGCAAATCATTTCATTTCTTTATAAGAATAAATTGTTCATTCTCTTTTTGTTGCTCGAAGTTCTCGCCGTCCTCTTTACCATTCAAAGCCACTCCTTTCACAAGAGCAAATTTGTCAATTCTGCGAATTTCATAAGTGGTGGCATCTATGACCGCGTTAACAATTTCAAGGAGTTCTTCCTGCTCAAGAAGGAGAACCAGAGATTGTCAGAAGAAAACGCCTACCTCAGGAACTTGCTCGCCATTGAGAACAAGGATTCTGTGTCAACTGATGTTTTGGTCCTTGACAGCCTGAAATACAATCAGAAATACAGTTATACAGCGGCCAAAGTGATCAATAACAACTACCGGAAAAACAACAACTATCTGACCATAGACAGAGGGAGCAACAGTGGGGTTGAGCCTGACCTGGGCGTGATCAACAGCAAGGGGATCGTGGGAATCACGAAAAGCGTTAGCAACAACTACGCCACCGTGCTCTCAATTCTGAACGTGAACTCACGGATCAATGCCAAGCTTCTGAACAGCGATTATTTTGGAAGTCTGAGTTGGGACAATGAAGACTACAATGTGGTCCAGTTGCAGGATCTTCCGGTGCAGGCATCGATTTATGTGGGTGACACCATTGTGACCGGAGGAAAATCAACCATATTCCCTGAGGGAATCCCCATTGGGACAATTCGGGATTTCAAAACACTGAACAATCGTTACGAATACATCAACATAGGGCTTTTCAACGATATGAGCTCGATTGGATACGTGCAGGTGATAAAGAATTTTGACAAACTCGAGATCCAGAATCTCGAAGAAAAATCGACAAATGAATAGAGAGAATATCAGCACAGCGCTCCTTTTCATCGGTCTGATCCTACTACAGGTCATTGTACTGAACAACATCAACTTTTTGGGGTACATCAATCCCTTGTATTACATCTGGTTCGTTTTTCTGTACCCCGTAAGGAAAGACGACGCATCCATCCTGGTGTTGGGCTTCCTCCTCGGTTTGATCATTGACATGTTCGCGGATTCGGGTGGGATCAATGCTGCTGCCACGCTGCTCATCGCCTTCATTCGCATACCGGTGCTCCAAAGCGTACTGGGCAAACGGGAGCTCGATTATGCGACCATGAACATATTCAAGCTTCCGTTTTCCAAGCTTCTCGCCTATGTGGTCATTCTGACCACAATCCACCATTTCGCAGTATTTGGCATGGAATACTTCAAATGGAGCAAGTTTGGAACCATTTTGCTCAATACGGTTTTAACCAGTATTTTCACAATAATTCTGACCCTGATAAGTTTTACTTTTGTAATGAGAAAAAGATAGAAGATGCCGAGAAAATCCTTGTTATACTTTTTGATACTGAGCGTGGGAACGATCTTTGTGGGAAGACTCTTCTTCCTGCAGGTGATTGACAAAACCCACCAACAGAATCCGCTCAACAACTCAGCAGTCACAATCAAATACGCCTATCCTGACCGCGGATTCATCTACGACAGGAATGGAAAGCTGCTCGTGGCCAACGAGGTTTCCTATGACATCATGATCATCCCCAAGGATGTGGAACCCCTCGACACCCTGGAATTTTGCTCCCTGCTCAAGATCACCAAAGAAGACTTCCTGAAGCGATTCGAACGGACCAACAACTATTCGCCAAGAATCCCTTCGATTTTCCTGGGGCAGGTTTCCAAGGAGGATTTCGCCTTTCTCCAGGAAAAGATGTATCGATACAAGGGCTTTTACATCCAAAAGCGTTTTCTCAGGCAATACCCGAACAGCACAAGCGCCAACGTGTTGGGCTATATCAGCGAGGTCAATGAACGGATGCTCAAAAACAATCCGAACTATCAGCTGGGAGAGCTCGTAGGCTATCACGGAATAGAAAAACAATACGAACCCCTGCTCAAAGGGAAAAAAGGGGTGAATTTCATACAGAAGAACCGGTTCAACAAAGAAATCGGACCTTACAAGGACGGGATTTATGACACGCTGCCCGTACCGGGACAGGATATCTCCCTGACCCTGGACAGGGACCTTCAGATGTATGCCGAAAGTCTCATGGCGAACAAACGGGGTGGTATCGTGGCTCTGGAGCCCGCATCAGGTGAGATTCTTTCCCTGGTTTCTACGCCGAGTTACGATCCGAACATGCTGGTAGGCAGAAAGAGGTCCAGAAACTCCTTCATGCTCTTCAATGACACCATAAGCAAACCTATGCTCGACAGGGGGCTGCAGGCTCAGTATCCGCCCGGCTCACCTTTTAAGCTCATCAATGCCCTGGTGGCCCTTCAGGAGGAAGTCATCGATCCAAAAACCGCTTTTTACTGCTACCACGGCTACAAATACGGACGCGGCGGGTTCATGAAGTGCCACTGCGGCATTGTGGGGGCACCCATCAGCATGAATACGGGTATCTACCGATCGTGCAACGCCTATTTTGCTAATATTTACAAGAGGACCATTGAGAAATACGAAGATCCCAAAGAAGGAATGGATGTATGGAGCAATCACGTGAAAAGCTTTGGCCTTGGAAACTACCTCGGCTATGATCTTCCGTCGGGCCAAAAGGGATTGATCCCGGATTCAAATCTCTACAATCGCTACTATCCCAACCACAAGTGGAAGGCCATCACTACCATCTCCAACGCCATTGGGCAGGGCGAGGTACTGACCACCCCGATACAATTGGCCAACATGACGGCGGCAATTGCCAACAGGGGATACTATTACACGCCTCACATTCTCAAAAAAGTAGGGGACAGCACGATTCAGAACAAGAACTACACGAGTCCGAAATACACGAGCATCAATGCAAGACATTTTGAACCCGTGATCGACGGGATGTTCAACGTGTTTGAGATAGGAACAGCCAGAGGTTCCAAGATCGAGGATATCGAAATTTGCGGAAAGACAGGAACCGCTGAGAATTTCGCCCGGATAAACGGAGAGAAAGTGCAGTTTACTGACCACTCAATCTTCATCGCCTTTGCGCCCAAAGACGATCCGAAGATCGCCATTGCCGTATTCGTCGAAAACGGTTACTGGGGTTCACGATGGGCAGCTCCGATAGCCAGTTTGATGATTGAAAAATACATCAATGGATCGATTTCCAGGGACTGGCTGGAAAAACGCATGCTCGAGGGTAGCCTAGAGGAGGAATACGAAAAACAACTGGAAATAGAGACTTACGTTGCGCAAAAGGAAGAGTAATATATTCAAGGGAGTCGATTGGCTGCTGATCGGCATGTATCTCCTTTTTGTCTTTCTCGGTTGGCTCAGTATATACGCCGCTACCTATTCGGATACCGAATACGAGGTGTTTGACCTGACCACCAAATATGGAAAGCAAATGATCTGGATCCTGCTGAGCTTTATTCTGATCATCGTCATCCTGGCCATAGACAAAAAGTTCTATGAGCAATTTTCAGGAATTTTCTATCTGGTTTCCCTGGCGTCCCTGATAGGATTATTCGTTTTTGGCAATAACATCAACGGGGCCACTTCCTGGTATACCTTTGGTTCCTTCGGGATTCAACCCTCAGAATTCGCCAAGGCAGCTACTGCCCTTGCTCTGGCCAACTATCTCAATGAGCGAAACCAGGATCTTAGAAAACTATCCAATCAGCTCAAGGCATTCACTATCATATTTTTACCGGCCTTCCTGATCACTTTGCAACCCGACCCGGGATCCGCATTGGTTTACCTGTCATTGATCCTGGTACTTTACAGGTTCGGGCTCCCTTTGTACTACCTCGTCATCGGTTTTCTGGCCCTTCTTCTCTTTGTAATTACCTTGTATTTCGGAATCCTTGTCACGCTTGGAATTGCGACGTTGACAATTTCTCTGCTCTTCGGATATCTGTCTTACAAGAGCCGTAATTATTTCAGGCACAACTGGATGCGTTTTGCCTTGATTTATCTTTTCGCGGGGCTTTTTATAGTCAGCGTCGATTACGTCTTCAACAATGTATTCGAGCAACGCCACCGGGATCGCTTCAACATTCTTCTGGGCAAGGATGTAGATGATCAGGGAATCGGGTACAATACGGCGCAATCAGTGATCACAATTGGATCAGGCGGCCTTGCCGGCAAAGGCTTTCTTCAGGGTGACAGGACCCAGGGGGATTTCGTACCCGAGCAACAAACAGACTACATCTTCAGCACTGTGGGAGAAGAATGGGGCTTCCTTGGGAGCAGTTTTGTCATTTTCTTGTTTGTGGCTTTCCTGATACGACTGCTCTACATTGCAGATCGTCAGAAATCGGTGTTCAGCCAGGTCTTTGCCTATGCCACGGTAGCCATATTTTTCTTTCATTTCACGATCAACATAGGTATGGTCATCGGGATTTTACCAACTATTGGAATACCCTTGCCCTTCTTCAGCTATGGGGGTTCCTCGCTTTGGGGGTTCACCGTCTTGCTTTTCATTATGATTCGCCTGGACGCGGATCGAATCTACGAGTGGTAGGGAGCAAAAAAAAAGCAACCCAAAAGGATTGCTCTTATCTCTGTTGAAGTAAGTTTCTGTTTACAATGCTGCCACATGCTGCGCCAATTGAGATTTCAAATGGGCCGCTTTGTTGCTGTGGATCACATTTTTCTTGGCAAGTTTGTCGATCATTGAAACGACACCTGGAAACATTTCTTCAGCTTCCTTCTTGCCTTCAAGAGACTTGAGCTTCTTGATCGCATTTCGGGTTGTCTTGTGCTGATACTTGTTCCTCAAATGCTTGGCCTCATTGCTTCTAATTCTTTTCAGGGCCGATTTGTGATTTGCCATAATTTATGTCTTAATTACTTAATTTGTAGCCCGTAGGGGAATCGAACCCCTCTTACCAGGATGAAAACCTGGCGTCCTAGCCGATAGACGAACGGGCCATGGTTGCTTTTATTGACCAAAGCGAGTGCAAAAATAATACAAAAATTAAACTCTGCAAGTACTTTTATTTTTTTTTTGATTTTTTTAGTACGCCTTGGCAAAGATCACTCTTCTTGATGAAGGCCTGCCTGTCAGTACGCATTTGCCCTCTTTTTCAGCCGCGTTGAGCGGAATACATCGGATTGTCGCTTTTGTTTTCGTTTTGATCTCCTCCTCGGTTTCCCCGGTACCGTCCCAGTGCGCTGATACAAATCCTCCCTTGGTTTCCAAAACTTCTTTAAACTCCTCGAAAGTATCGACCTCGGTGATCATGGAATCCCGGTAAGAAATCGCTTTTTTGAAGAGATTCTCCTGGATCTCATCCAGCAACTCTTTTACTTTGATTACCAGGTCGTCCTGCGAAATCACCTGCTTCTCCAGGGTATCTCTTCGGGCAAGCTCAGCTGTTCCGTTCTCGAGGTCTCTTGGTCCCAATCCGAGTCGAAGAGGAACTCCTTTCAATTCGTATTCAGCAAACTTCCACCCCGGCTTATGCGTGGTCCGATTGTCGTATTTCACGGTGACGCCCATTTCTCTGAGGGGCTTGATCAGCTCCTGAACTCTTTCGTCAATCCTTTGAAGTTGCTCCTCCGACTTATAAATAGGCACAACGACCAATTGAATCGGGGCCAGTCTCGGCGGAAGAACCAGTCCATGATCATCGCTATGAGACATGACGAGGGCACCCATCAGTCGGGTTGACACCCCCCAGGAAGTGGCCCAAACGTAATCTTGTTTTCCTTCTCTGGTGGTAAACTTAACATCGAAAGCCTTGGCAAAATTTTGCCCTAAAAAGTGGGATGTACCCGCCTGGAGCGCCTTGCCATCCTGCATAATCGCCTCAATGGTATAGGTCTCGAGAGCTCCAGCAAATCTTTCGCTCTCTGTTTTGGTCCCTTTGATGACCGGCATAGCCATGAATTTTTCTGCGAACTCAGCGTATACCTCCTGCATTTTCTCGGCTTCTTCCAAGGCCTCCTCTCGAGTCGCGTGAGCCGTGTGACCTTCCTGCCATAAAAACTCCGCCGTTCTCAGGAACAGTCTTGTTCTCATTTCCCATCGCATCACGTTGGCCCATTGGTTGATCAAAAGAGGCAAATCCCGATAGGATTGTATCCATTTTCTGTATGAATCCCAGATAATCGTCTCGGATGTGGGTCTTATAATAAGCTCCTCTTCGAGTTTGGCCTTTTCATCGACTACGATGCCTTTCCCATCCTCATCATTCTTAAGGCGATAATGGGTGACAACAGCGCACTCTTTGGCAAATCCGTCAACGTGACTCGCCTCCCTGGAGAAATAGGACTTGGGTATCAACAACGGGAAATAAGCATTCTCATGACCCGTCTCCTTGAACATGCGATCGAGCTCTGCCTGCATCTTTTCCCATATGGCGTAACCATAGGGTTTGATCACCATCATTCCCCGGACACCCGAGTTTTCAGCCAGGTCAGCTTTAACGACCAATTCGTTGTACCATTTGGAATAATCCTCCGCTCTTTTCGTCAGTTTACTACCCATGAAAAACTAATTTTGGCATAAATATTGTAATATTCAATACTGAAAGTCGAAATCAGGTTGCAAATCTAGCTTTTTTTTGGCTTCTAACCATAAAGATCAGACACTATGAAAAACATTACTCAGACAAGAAATTTACTATTCTCTGGCCTATCAATGGTCATTCTTCTGGGCGTGTTTTCATCGTGCAGCTCATCGAAGAACACGCATTATTCCGACGATGGAATTTACGGCACCACCCCGAGTCAACCTCAGGAGGAGGTTGTAATGGTAAGGGATACCAGAAGCGACTATTATCAGAACTACTTTTCAGGAGAAAAAGAGATTCACGAAGAGATTTTCACCGACGTGGATTCATACCAGGGGTATCAGGATACCGATACAGTTTATGTGGATGAACAGTATGCAGGTGGATATCCACCCTGGGAATATTCAAACAGCAACGTATCAGTCAATTTCAGCGTTGGTTTTGGCGGTGGCTGGGGCTACGGCTGGGGCTATCCCTGCTACGGCTGGGGATGGGGTTGGTCAGGCTACGGCTGGGGCTACCCTTGCGGAGGCTGGGGCTATGGCTGGGGCTGGGGCTATCCGGGCTATGGTTGGGGATATCCGGGCTGGGGTTGGGGTCCAGGCTGGGGTTACTATCCACCCTATTACGGACACTACACGTATGGGAAACGCTATGCACACAACACGAGCAGGCTCAACACGAGAGGTGTCTACAATGAAAGAACTTTGAGTTCGAGATACAATCGTTCGTCTTCAAATTACGATCGACGATTGGCTTCAAACAATTACAGCCGGGGAAGATATCCGAACTCAGCCCGGAATCTGGACAGGTCGTATCAGAGATCCACGAGAAATAGAAGTGGTTCAAATTACAATCGTTCAACGAACAGAGGATACAATTCGCGATCGTACAACCGATCCGCACCGGGATCGCGTTCTTACCGGGGTACCAGATCCTCTTCAGGAATGAGCCGGGGTGGCATGAGCAGAGGCGGCATGAGCCGGGGCGGTATGAGCAGAAGCTCAGGAAGACGAAACATGTCCTATATAGACCTTGATAACTCATCCTACGGTTCAAACAGAACCTTTGTAAAAAGGAATACGGGAGTCAAAAGTGTTGCGACCAACAACAACCGAATCTCGTATAGCGCGGCCAGGAGCAATCCGAATTACCAGAGAACCATACGTACCAATCCGGCCGTGTCGAGAGGAAATTCCGGCAGCTATCGCGGAGGGACATATGGAAATGTCAGAAGTAGCTCCGCTCGCTCGTCATCCGGAAGATCAAACAGCTCATCCCGATCGGGATCCTACTCCAGGTCGAGTTCAAGAAGCAGTTCGGGTAGTTCATTCAGATCCTCAGGTGGTGGTTCGCGCTCTTCAGGAACATCAAGATCCGGTGGTTCGGGAAGATCGTCCAGTCGAAACAGATAGTCCAAAAAAATTTCTATGAAGTCAAACATACCTTTAGTCCTGCTTTTGGCCTTTAATTTCAGCTTGTTTTCTCAGGTCATGAGCTATTCAGATCAAGCCGTCCTTTTCTCGACAGAGGACCATCTGGGAACTGCCCGATTCATGGGTATGAGTGGAGCCTTTGGCGCCCTCGGAAATGATCTCACGGCCGTTGAAATAAATCCTGCCGGAGTGGCGGTTTACAACCGCAGTGAATTCTCTTCCTCCATTGCTTACAGGGACAGCCAAATCAATTCTACGTTTTACGGCCCCACGATCAGCAACCAGGACGACTATTTCAGATTCTCTCAAATTGGAGGCGTGGCTTCCTGGGAGACCTTTGGGAATCCGGATGTGTACAGATTCTCCATGGGATTCAACTATTCAGTCATCAAGGATTACAACAACAACTACATAGTGAATGGCAACAGCGGAGTCCCCGAATTCGTGGATGATCCGTTTTTGAACTACGACGACGATCCCAATAATGATGTCTTCTACACCAATGTGGAGGATCAGTACTTTGTGAATTACACCTCCGGTATCAATGACCGGTTCACCTTCAGCTTTGGAACGCTCTACAAGGAAAAATTCTACCTGGGTGCCTCCATGGCCTTTCACCATATCAACTTCTACCAGAACACGGTTTATGAAGAGTTCAACAATGATGGAGAGGGGGACTTCCTCGATGCTTATAACAACCAGAGTTTATCCACATATGGCAACGGATTCAATTTTGGCCTTGGAGCCATCCTTCTGCCCACGGACAACTTTCGCGTAGGACTCGCCTATCAGTCGCCCATCTGGTACAATCTTTCGGAGAGATACAACGAATACCTCGATATAATTCTATCGAATACGAGTGACGTTTACGTCGAAAGCTATGACCCCAACTATTTTGACTATAAGCTCAAAACTCCGAGCAAGTTCATTGGAAGCCTTGCCTATGTTTTCGGTTCTGCCGGCTTGATCAGCTTTGACTATACCTATCAGAATTTCAAAAACACAACCCTTCAGCCTTCGAGCGCTTTTATCGATGAAAATCAGGATCTTAGCTCAGGCTTGAGA
The DNA here is from genome assembly GCA_024644725.1 of Flavobacteriaceae bacterium. Classification (GTDB taxonomy): domain Bacteria; phylum Bacteroidota; class Bacteroidia; order Flavobacteriales; family Flavobacteriaceae; genus Lutimonas. The sequence goes on from JAHEHE010000010.1 coordinate 32,630, forward strand.
AATACCTCTACCTTTAAGGTGGGAACCGAGTGGAGATACAACATCTTCAGCTTCAGGGGAGGATATCGTTACGTGCAGAGTCCTTACCGGGACGCCGGAAGCGATTTTGATCTCAGCGGATATTCCTTTGGGCTGGGTATCCGGTTCACACCCAACTTCGGGCTCGATTTTTCATATGACAGGTCCACGAACGAGGAACAGTACCGCTTCCTGGACATTGCCGGGGTAGAACCCGCTCAACTTGATGTGACCAACTCGCGGTTCATCTCCTCCCTGGTCATCAACTTTTAGGATTTGCGTTCAATTCAGAAATGAGTACATTTACCCAGCCTTTTTAAATGACTCATGACGAAACCGAATCCCAAACCAAAAAAGCAAGGCGCACAAGACACAGACGAGGAAATCGATCTGGGGCATTTGTTCTACGTCCTGGGCAAAGCCATCTCTTCGGTTTTTGCCTGGATCTTTAATTTGCTCGCTCGAATCTGGGACCTTTTCATTTCTTTATTGCTCCTAATCCGGGCTAATTTCAAAGCTTTGGCGGCAGCAGCTTTGCTGGGCGGTCTAATGGGCGGCATTTACCAATACGGCATCAAAACCAAGGAGTTTGAAAGCTCGATGACCCTTCAACCGAATTTCGGGTCCTCGGTTCAACTTTACAAGAATATAGACTTGTACCAAAGTTTGATCGAACAGGAGGACTACGACAGATTGATGGAAAGTCTGAGCATCTCTGAAGAGGAGGCCCGAAGTTTGAATAAGATAGAAGTCGAGCCTTATGAAAACGACAACCAGGTTCTTCTTGCCTACAAGGATTTTGTCCAAAACCTCGATTCCCTGACCTTTGATCTCGTCGGTTTCGAAGAGTTCGCGAAAGCCCAACCCGAGGAGTCTTTCAAATATCACGTTGTCACGGTCAGAGCCATTGATCGATTTGTTTTCGAAAAACTCGAGGATCCCATAATCAACTCCATCATCAACAACAGATATTACGACAAGGTGAAATCCAACGCCAATGAGAACCTTCTCAGCAAGAAAAAAGCGCTGGAGAGCTCGTTGCTCGAACTGGATTCCCTGCGGAGCATCTACAAGAAAGTGATGATCGCCGAAAGTCAAAAGGAGAATTCGGGAACCAACATTTACCTGGCTGAATTGAATGCCAGCAACAAGGAAGTCATGGTCTTTGACAAATACCTGTCTTTGAATGAAGATCTGTTCGAAGTCAACAACCGATTGACCGAAGAAAGGGAAGTCATCAATGTCGTGTCCAGCTTCAATTCGGTCGGGATGAATGCCACAGGCTGGTATAGAAACTATGCGGTTCTTGGATTTGTCGCTGGGTTCGCGCTGGTTTTCGTTTGGATTCAAATAGTGCGGATCAATGGCTTTCTCCAAAAAGTAGAGGAGTCGCGCCAAAGCTGATTTCAGCATCTCTTTTTTAGATAAGTCACGGGTGAGCTTAACTGTTTTCAAGAACACTTTTCATTACGGAGCACTTCAGCTCCTGTCCTACATCATGCCCCTTATCCTCGTTCCTTACGTGTCAAGGACAGTGGGTATAGAGCGTTATGGAATCACCGAATTCTCATTGGAAATTGCCCTGTTTTTTGGAGCCATGCTCCTGTTTGGCTACGATTTCACGATGTCCCGCAAACTGAGTCAAAACCGGAATGACGTCCAAATGGTAAATGGGCTTTTCTGGAACGTGTTTTATTCGCGACTCCTGATGAGCTCTGTTCTGCTGCCTGCTTTCCTGATTTTGGGAATGTTTTTTCTAAGTGAATTATTCACGGCTGAAATACTGTTGTACTGCTCCCTGTTCATCGCTTCAAGAATCTTTTCCTCCTGGTGGTTCTATCAGGGACTCGAGAAAATAAAATGGATAGCCTGGGGCAACTTTGCTTCCAAATTGATACTCCTGTCGATGGTCCTGGTGATGGTCAATGATCAGGAAGACTACCCATGGGTTGTTTTTGGATATGCGGCCTCTCAATTGACGGTAAATTTTCTCTCCTGGTGGATTCTGATAAAAATGGAGAAACTCAGGGCGATTGCCCTGGTAGCAAAAGACATTTTCAGCCTCATCGCATCTTCTGTTTATGTTTTCCTGAATGAATTCTCCGTCATTGGTTTCGCAGCATTGAACCTATTGTTGGTCAAGGAATACCTGACTCCCCGAGATTTAGGCATCTATGTGGCTGCCATGAAGATTGTCGTGATCAGTCACAACCTGGTCATTCAGTCATTGTCAAAATCCCTTTTTCCCAACCTCGCACTCACTCTGAAAAACAATCGGGAAGCGTATTTCTCTCAGTGGAAAAAATTCAGGTTTTACCTGGGGGGCTTTCTGGTGGTCTTGGGGTTTGGAATTCTTTTGTTGAGAAACCAAATCGTGTTCCTTCTTTTCGGACCGGAATACAAAGAAGTGGGCTCCTATTTGGTTTACACGGCATTTCTTCCTTTCTTTAAGGGAATGACCAATATACATGGCTGGCAGGGGCTTTATGTCATCGAGAAAGAGAGGACAATGGCAGGCATCACCCTGGTCATTGGAATCACCACCTTGTCCCTTCTCCTCTGGGTCCTTCCCAAATATGGAGTTACCGGGGTTTTGGCAGTTCGAAACCTGCACGAGTTCCTATTGATGATATCAACCGCTCTGTTTTTTAACAAATTATGGAAAAAAGAAAGGTTCTGATCACATTTCTCTGGGTATTGAGCCTTATGGCCCTGCCCTTGTCCAATCTTCCCAACAGGATATTGATCGGGCTATTGTTGATCTGGTTCTTCACAGAGCACGGGGCCAGCGCACTTCGAATTTCCCGATTTAAACTCTTTGCGGGCATTTCAGTGACCCTCTTGATTCTGAGTGCGATGACCAATAAAGTGCTGTCCAAGGAACTCATGCTCGGTTTGAGCATTCCAGCCCAGGGATTCTTATTGCTCATAGTACGACCGAGTCGTACAGAATTCAAAAAGGGTTTTCACATGGCAGTCATCACCGTGATGACGGTGCTTCTAGTCATAAAAACAACTACGGTTTTTCAAACGGGTTTTCCGACCTATTTTCGACAGGAGCAATGGTGGAACCTTTGGCATTACAAGAGTCTGACTGAAGGCCTATCCCTGCATCCGACCTACCTCAGCCTTTTTCTTCTTGCAGGTTGGGTCATGCTTCTTTTCGGAAACGATCTGAAAGCCTTTAAAAGCAGGGCGAGCCGGGGTGGTTGGACCCTTTTGCTGTTTTACTTGATCAGTCTTTGGCTCGTTTCTTCGAAAATAGCCCTCATCGCCCTGGGGCTAATTCTTTTGATTTTCTGGATCTACACTGTGAATCACTCATCCAGACGGCAGACGATCCTATCCGGCGTGCTCATTTCAATTGCTCTTGCCCTGCCTTTTGCATCTCCTTCGATTCGGTACAGGATTACTCATGAACTCTCTAATGCCAGGCAAGCTTTACCGGCAGAAGTGCCCAATCGCATGACGGAACGAAGGGCTCTTTGGAAATCGGCCCTTATTGAAATGGACCGGCATCCAATAGCAGGAACCAGTTTTAGGGGCGTCAAATCCAGGGACGCCATCTACACGAAGGCAAAATTCTTTTACACTCCCTTGGAGAAGCCAATGAATGCCCATAACAATTTTATAGAGTTTGGTCTACGTTACGGGATTTTGATTGGGATTCTTTTATTGTTTACGAGTATATTTGGCCTTTACAAGGCTTTTCGCCATGGGTCCCCAGAGATTCTGAGCTTTGGGATAGCCCTGATTGCGGTATCGATGACCGAGAGTTTTCTTTTACGCGAACAGGGGCTGTCACTGGCAAGTCTTATGCTTCTTTTTTATTGTCTTAAAGAAAATGAAAGGAATATTTGAATATGACATTTGGTCGATTGCCCTGACATGTTGCTATGTCCTGGCCTGTCTGTTCATACTGACAATTCTTCTTTCAAAGAGGTCAAGCGTCCGAAAAAATGATTTTGTGTCCCTGGTTTTGAGCTTCGGGATCTTGCTTGCTTTTTTCCTGTTGAACCACTTTTTTCAATTCAAATCTCTCCCGCCTGACTCCTCCTTTTATGCCGATATTGTAAGGGATTTCTGGAAACACTACGATTCGTGGTCTCCAGGAGTAAAGGTATACGCGCTTCTCAATTTTGTGCCCATACAATTGAGCTTCAGCTACCCGGTGGTCCTGGTGATCCTGCACGTGTTCTTTTATTTGGTCGGGATCGTTTTCCTCGGAAAAGCCATTGCTATTTATTCGGCCAAGCACCAGAGAAACCTTCCCAAAGACTTTTTAGGTCAACTTCTTCTTCTCGCCGCGATCTATCCGGCAGCCCTGATTGTGATTCCCAGTCTGTTGCGCGAAGGAAGCATGTTTTTTTTCTTGGGCTTGACCACTTATATTTTGATGCTTATCCGATTCCCAAATGGAAGGTATCGCAAATTGAAATTCATTCTCTTTTTTGTATCTCTTTTTATCCTGACCCTGATACGTCCAATAGGCGGAGTCAGCTATATCCTGGCTATTCTGACCATTTATTTTCTCGAGAATTGGAAGCGAAACAAGTTAAAAGCGATTCTGAAAACGCTTCTTCCTGCTGCTATCGGTCTGTGGTTCATCAATAAAGTCGCGGATACATTCTACAACCTTCAGTTCACCCCTGACTGGTTGGGTCGCTATCGCGCATCGCATGCCGACCTTTTTCAGTCTGAAGCCTATGGGACAGACTTGCCCTGGGAGGGTTTGATCAATGTAATTCACAGTTCCTCGCTGCTGTTTTTTCAATACTCCCTGGCCCCCCTTCCCTTGATTATTGGACCCGAGGCCATGTTGGAAAAGACTATTCCGCTGATTGATTCGATCTTTCTTCTCTTGTGCTTCTTACCTCTGCTCTACCTGATGCGGGAAAAAACATACCGAAAAGTTATTGTCTTTGCCTTTGTCCTTTTGTTTGTTTCAGCTCTTTTCGAAACCAATATAAACGGATCCTACCGTCACAGAATGAACGGCATTGTCCTCCTGTTGCCCCTGGTCGTGATAGGTTTAAACAAATTGTTGGTGGACCTGACCCGGTTTGCTCTTAACATTCTAAAGAATGCCAAAGAAATCCGTGAAGCTTGAAGTTTTGATAGCTGCTCAAAACATTAGCAGCACAGATCAACTGCCCGAAGTAGCAGAACAACTGATTTCTGCAGGTTGTGAGGCTGTTCTGATCAATCAATCCATTAAAGACCCAAGACTCAAAAGCCCTTCACAATACCTGAGAATTTACAGCTATCCGGAATCCGGCATCTGCAGAAGTAGAAACAGGGCATTGCAACACGCAGAAGGTGACCTCCTTTTAATCACAGATGATGATGTCGAATTCCTTGATGGTTTTGCAGAAACAATAGTCGAAGCCTTTGCAACAAACCCGGAGGCGGACATCATCACTTTTCAGTGTCTGAACCAACGCGGAGAAAAAAGAAAGGATTATTCAGATTCATCCTTTTGGCACAACCTTCGAACCCTGATGCAGGTCTCCTCGGTTGAAGTCGCCATGCGCCATGAGTCTTTGGTTCGGATCCCCCTGCAGTTCGATTCGAGATTCGGAATTGGAAGTCAAATTCCAACAGGGGGTGAGACTGTTTTTTTAACCGATGCCTTGAGACGAGGATTCAAAATTCTGTACCTGCCCTATCCTATCGTGAAGCATCCGGATGCATCATCCGGCAGGGACCTCTATCGAAATCCCGCTTTGATAAGGGCCAAAGGAGGAATGTTCTTCCGAATTTTTGGATGGAAAGCCTATGGAGTGTGCGTCCTTTTTGCCTTGAAAAAGCAAAGAGAAACTGGCTATTCACTAGTGAAAAACATCCAACTCCTGTACAAAGGGATACGAGAATTCAAAGCGATGAACCATGGCAAATAATTTCGTTTCAGTCATAATGCCCGTCTACAATGCTGAGTCGCACGTGGTTGAAGCTATCAACTCAGTTCTGCATCAAAGTCATCAAAACTTCGAGCTCATCACGGTTGATGATGCCTCTACGGACGATTCCTTCAAAATAATAAGCAATATCCGGGATCAACGGCTCAAATGCGTTCGACTCAAAAAAAACAGTGGTGCAGGAAAGGCCAGGAACGAAGGGATTCGAATGGCAAAAGGAAGGTTCATTGCCTTTCTCGATGCCGATGACATTTGGCTTGAAGAAAAGCTATCGGCTCAAATTGAGTTGATGCTGGAGACGGGCGTTGCGTTGTCCTATACCGATTACTACCTGATGGATGGAGAATCCAAATTCACCCATCGTGTTTCGAGCCTGCCGAGTTTGAATCACAGGACCATGATAAAAAATAACTATATCGGCTGTCTGACCGCAATGTACGACACATCCCTTGTGGGTAAAATGTACATGCCTGAAAGGAGGAAAAGACAGGACTGGGCTCTGTGGATCGAAATTCTGAGTAAATCGGATCGGTCTATGGGCCTGAAAATTCCGCTGGCTGCTTACAGAAGAACGCAAAACTCCCTGAGCCGTAACAAATTGAATCTGATGCGTGAGAATTACCGTTTCTACAGAGAAGTGCTGGGGTACAACCCACTGGTCGCAAGCCTATTTTTCGTGCGATTTCTTTGTGCATATCTCTGGTACAAGATGACCTCAGTCAAGTCAATTGATTAACCTATATTTGTGGCATATTTCAGATCTGATGTAGAATCCAATGCCTGAGAAAGTAGTTTCATTTCACGCGAGCCGAAAAGATGCCCTTAAGGATTACCGCGTTTTCGAACGAAAAGTACTTCTCGCCTCAGTCGATCTGCTCATTCTTCTATTGGCTTTTTATATAACCTATGCCCTGAATTCAGGCGTCTCGAAGGAGATGGATTTTTTCAGTGGAATGGGAAGAGAACTGGTCTTCGGCCTGGCGCTGTTCTTCTCACTGGGATTGGTCTTCAATATTTATGAGCTCGAATACGTCAATAAAACCCGTAAAGTTCTCCCTTTGATGACCTTCATCAGTGGATTAACCTGGATACTGACACTTTTGGCAGCTATTCTCACGGAATCCGAAATATCGGTGCAGTATTTTTTGCTGTTGGGATCTCTAATCGTGTTCCCGTTAGCAGTCTGGAGAATTGTTTTTGCAACCTGGATCCATACGTTCATTTACGCTCAAAATGTGATTCTAATTGGGTCAGATGCGATGAGCGGCAAAGACATGAAAAAGATTCAGACCTCAATTGAAGGAAGAGACTACGATCACGGTTTTCGAGTTCTTCAATCGTATCGTTTGTCGGAGGGTTTGAAAGAGGAACATTTGGTCAAAACTTTAAAAAGAGGTTGTGAACAAGGGTTAATCGATTATCTGGTGATCGTGGAAACTGAAAGAGGAATGGTTTCACGAAAGCTCAATGGAGAGCTCATACACCTTATGAGTTCAGGGGTCAAAGTGAAGAGTTACCCCCAAATGTATGAGGAAATCAAAGAGGCCCTTGCCATTGGATTCTCTGAGCCCGGATTTTATTCCATTATGCCGGATGCACGAATAACGGCAAATCACGCCTATGAGTTTTGGCATCAGTCCATCAACGTGATCTCATCTCTTTTCGGCATGGCTTTGTTCGCTATGGTAGCTCCCCTTCTGATGCTACTCAATCCTTTTTTTAACAAAGGACCTCTTTTCTATGTTCAAAAGAGAGTAGGGAAAAACGGAAAAGAATTCGATTTGATCAAATTCAGGTCGATGGTTGAGGATGCAGAGAAGAATGGAGCCAGGATGTCGGCAAAAGATGACCAAAGGGTGACACCGCTTGGTAAGCTTCTAAGAAGGTCCAGAATGGATGAATTACCACAATTCTGGAGTGTACTGAAGGGAGAGATGAATTTGATCGGTCCCAGGCCCGAAAGAAAATATTTTATCGATCAGTGGAAAGACCTTCTTCCTCAGTTTGAGTCCAGGAATTTGATAAAACCTGGTATAACTGGGTGGGCCCAGGTCAAATATCCCTATGGAGAAAACGTCGAAGACAGTGCCAAAAAGTTGGAATACGACTTGTATTATCTCAAGAACAGATCCATCATTTTGGACATTAGAATCATTTACAAAACGGTTTATACCATGATTGTATCGAAAGGTCAGTAGTGCATCAAGGAAAAAAACGCTTTAAGGAGAAATAAGTGAGTAAGGCATATATACTAGCAGCGAGTACTTCAATACCCCGGATCAGCCGTTGGGCGGACTTTTCTTTTCCGGATTTTCAAGGTATTCATTTGTTTTTCATAAGCAAACGTTTCCTGGACCTGATTCTCGCTTTTTCCTTTATCATGGTCTTTCTGCCTTTTTATATCCTGTTGGCAGTTTCAACCTATGTCAGCTCCCGTGGACCGGCTATATACAAACAACAAAGGGTAGGAAGAAACGGACAAATCTTCACCATGTACAAGTTCAGAAGCATGCAGCCGGGGGCGGAGGGAAAGATTCCTCTACTCGCCGTTCCAAATGACCCGAGAATCACAAAGTGGGGCCGCTTCATGAGACGCTATAAACTCGATGAAACCCCTCAATTCTTCAATGTGCTCGAGGGCTCAATGTCTATCGTTGGTCCGAGACCGGAAAGAGCCTACTTCAGAGAGAAACTTATGCATCTGAACCCTCAGATCGCAGATTTGAATGGAGTAAAACCAGGTATCACTTCCCTGGGTCAGATTAAATTCGGTTATGCCAGCAATCTAAAGCAAATGCACAAGAGAGCTCGTTTTGACCTTCTGTATTTGAGCAATCTCTCTTTGATTACGGATGTGAAGATCATTGCCATGACCATCGCTCATGTGATCCAGGGCAATGGGTCACTAAGCAGAGTGGAAAAATGAGCATCAGGCACGAGCATCCCTATTCACCCTTTATCCCGGAAAAATGCACAAAACTGATTGTAGGAACGATTCCACCGCCCCGTTTCTCGAAAGGAGAAATCGACCAGAGAGATGTGGATTTCTGCTACGGAAGCCGATTTGGACTCCTTTGGCCCATCCTCGAGCGTATCTTCGACTTCCCTCTCGCTTACGACAACACGGCTGAGGCGATTGAGCAGAGAAAACAGCTGTTGGTCAAAAATCGAATCGGCATATGCGATATGGTGCAATCCTGCACCCGTGAGCGGATGGAAGCCTCTGACATGGGGATGAAAGAAATCAGGCTTCGCAATCTCAAAAGAATTCTCGAAAAATACAATGATATTGAAACGCTCCTTTTCATGGGCGGAAATTCTAAAAATGGTCCGGAGTACCTGTTCAAAAGACACGCCAGAGAAAATGACTTGAAGCTGATCCTGAAGAGATCCGAAAGTCCCAGAATCAATGAATTGGATATTTCTGACAGGAAAATAAAGTGCGTCTCACTGATCTCCCCGTCGAGTGCGGCAAACAGGGCCATAGGCGGGCATCCTCTCTATAAAGCGAAACGAGCTGCAGACAAGAACTACACGACTCTCGATTTCAGATTGGAACAGTATCAAGCCTTTTTTGTAAATTAACCGGAATTAAAGCCTTGTGGAAAATTGACTCGTTTACAAAAAGTAACCTTCGTTCTGTTGATCGGTTATATCATCTGGGAATTTGCCGTCCGACTCTGGATGCGCCAATTGCCCCCAAGTGATCCTGTAATTCGGGCGGACCTGCTTATCATTTACCCTATCCTTTTGATTTTCATTTTACTTTCTATTTGGCAATATATACGTAACAAAAAAACCCTCCAATGAATTGAAGGTAAAAGAATTATGAACCGATTTAAGCTAAGTCCGTTCTACAATTCCAGGGCTTTCTTTTCTTTCCCATCCATAAGATGCTCGACCGGGTTTTCAAGTGCCTCTTTTACAGCTACAAGGAACCCTACGGATTCCCGACCATCGATGATTCGATGATCATAAGACAGGGCCACATACATGACAGGTCGGATAACCACCTTTCCGTCTAAGGCAACAGGACGTTCCACAATGTTGTGCATCCCAAGGATGGCACTCTGGGGAGGGTTGATGATCGGTGTAGAGAGCATGGAGCCAAACACCCCACCATTGGTTATGGTAAAAGTTCCTCCGGTCATTTCTTCCACTGTGATCTCTCCTTCCCGAGCTCGAATTGCCAAACGCTTGACCTCCTTCTCCACGCCGCTAAAAGTCAACTTTTCCGCATTGCGAATCACCGGAACCATAAGTCCTTTCGGGCCCGAAACAGCTATTGAAATGTCTGCGAAGTCATAGGAAATCTTAAAATCCCCGTCAATCATCGAATTTACCTCAGGAAACAGCTTCAGGGCACGTACCACAGCAAGCGTGAAAAAACTCATGAAGCCGAGACTCACCTCGTGCTTTTCCTTGAACTGCTCCTTGTACTTCTTTCTCAAATCAAATATCGGTTGCATGTCGACTTCATTGAAAGTCGTCAGCATAGCGGTTTCGTTCTTTACGGAAACCAATCGCTCGGCAACCTTGCGTCGCAGCATCGACAATTTCTTACGCTCACTCTTCCTGTCTTCATCATTCAAGGCCTCGCCCATGGAGGGAGTAGCCTTCATTGCGTCCTCTTTGGTGATTCTTCCACCTTTGCCCGTTCCTTTTACCTGGGCAGGCTCTATGTTCTTTTCATCCAAAATCTTACGCGCTGCCGGTGAGGGAGTGCCTGAAGCATATGATTTTTCCTCCGTTTTCTCCGGTTCGGGTTTCTTCTCCGTATCAGATGACTCTTTTTTCTGAGTCTTTTTTTCTGCCCCGGAAGAAGCAGGTTTGGCAGCATCCATATCAATCAGGCATACTACGGCCCCAACGTCCACTGCATCTCCTTCCTCGGCCTTGAGGGTGATCACCCCACTCTCTTCTGCGGGCAACTCCAGGGTTGCCTTGTCTGAGTCCACCTCAGCGATTGCCTGGTCTTTTTCGACATAGTCACCGTCTTCAACCAACCATGCAGCAATTTCAACTTCGGTTATCGATTCTCCCGGAGAAGGGACTTTCATTTCTAATACCATTTCTTATCTCTGTTTCTAATTCTAGTTTTCTTTAAATGTCTATCTGAAACTCTACAGGCACCAAAACCTGTGTTCTATATTTTCAGGTGTTTCAATCGTCATTGAAAACACTCTCGATCACTTTTTTCTGTCGCAATTTGAATCGTGCTGAAGAACCTGCGGCCGGGACCGCGTAATATTTCCTGGATCTGACCTCAAGATTCCTCAGGTTGAATCGCTGTAGCATATAGCTCCATGCCCCCATGTTCCTTGGTTCTTCCTGTGCCCAGATAAATCGGTCAGCATTTTTGTAGCGCGAGATGATCCGCTCCAACTTTTCTTCATGTAACGGAAAAAGCTGCTCGACCCGGATAAGGGCAATGTTCTCACTTTTCCTGTTTGTGCGTTCTGCGAGAAGGTCATAATAGAACTTTCCGGAACAAAACACGAGTTTGGTCACCTTTTCAGGGTCCAACACATCATCGATGACTTCCTGGAACTCTCCGTTGACCAGGTCGTTCATCGGAGAAACGGCCAGTGGATGTCTCAAGAGGCTTTTGGGGGTGAAAACAATCAATGGTTTTCTGAAATTCCGCTTCATCTGACGCCTCAGCAGGTGAAAGAAATTTGCGGGAGTCGTGCAATTCGCTACGGTCATGTTGTCTTCGCCACAAAGCTGCAAAAAGCGTTCGATTCGTGCTGAGGAATGCTCTGAACCCTGCCCCTCATAACCATGGGGCAAAAGCACCACAATCCCGTTCTGCTGCTTCCACTTGTCTTCCGCCGCAGAAATATACTGGTCGAAAATGATCTGGGCCCCGTTGCTGAAATCCCCAAACTGGGCCTCCCATATCGTCAGTGAATTTGGAGCCGCCATGGCATAGCCATAATCAAAACCCAACACCCCATATTCCGACAGGGGCGAGTTGTATATTGTCATGGTTCCCTTGTTCTTCGGGTTGCTGTTCAGCAAATTGAATCTTTCTGAGGAAATCTCATCTCTTAATATGGCATGTCGATGCGAAAATGTGCCTCGTTCCACATCCTGGCCCGAGATTCTCACATTGTACCCCTCCTCGAGCAAGCTGCCGTAGGCCAAGGTCTCACCCATGCCCCAATCCAGCCTGTCGGTCTCAAAAACCATTTTTGCCCGCTCTTTGAGAATTCGTTCTGCTTTTCTCAAAAATTTGATCCCCTCGGGAACGGTCGAGACAACTCTCGCAATATTCTCCAGGTGACTCTTCGGGTATTTTGTGCCAACACTGAGCAGCATAGCATCGCGATCCTGACTCATAAAACCATGCCACACATTGTCCATGAAGGGAACGACCTTCGCCGCATCGTCTTTCTTGGCCTTGTTGAATTCGGTCTCCAAAAGATTCTTGTACTCCGAAATCAAGCCCGGCAAATAGTCTTCATCGATTACTCCCTCTTCAATGAGCTTTTTATTGTAGATATCCCTGGGGTTGGGCTGCTTGGATATGGCCTTGTAAAGGATGGGCTGCGTAAACCGGGGCTCATCCCCTTCATTGTGACCGTATTTGCGATAACCTAACAGATCAATGAATACATCCCTTTTGAATTGCATCCTGAAATCAAGAGCCATCAGGACGGCATGGGTAACCGCCTCAACGTCATCCGCATTTACGTGCAGCACCGGTGACAACGTGACCTTGGCCACATCCGTACAATAGGTACTTGAGCGCGCATCCAGGTAATTTGTAGTAAAACCTATCTGATTGTTGACGACAATGTGTATCGTTCCTCCTGTTGTATAGCCTTTGAGTTTGCTCATTTGAATGAGCTCGTACGCAATTCCCTGTCCTGCCACCGCCGCATCCCCGTGCACGACCACAGGCAGAAGTTTGGATGAGTTTCCGTCGTAATCGTCTTCAATTTTTGCACGGGCTATTCCCTCAGCCACCGCTCCAACTGTTTCCAAATGAGATGGATTGGGCACCAGGTTCATAGTGATCCGCTTGTTGCTCTTGAGAGTTTTCGAAATTGTCGACCCGAGATGATATTTCACGTCTCCATCAAAGTCATCGTCATCGAAATCTTTTCCCTCAAATTCATTGAAAAGCTCGCGAATCGGTTTTCTGAAAATATTTACCAACGTGTTCAGACGACCGCGATGTGCCATTCCTAAAACAAACTCATCCACATCAAACTGCTCCGCTGCAATTCTGAAAAGACCTCCAAGGGCCGGAATCAAGGTCTCTCCCCCTTCCAGGGAAAATCTTTTTTGTCCTACGTATTTGGTTTGAAGGAACTGCTCGAAACTCACAGCCTGGTTCAATTTTGCCAGGACATATTTCTTGGTTTCAGGGGTGTAATTCGGGTGGTTGTCATTCTCATTGAGCTTGTTTTGCCACCATGCGATCTCCTCCGGTTTGCGAATGAACATGTACTCAATTCCGATTGAATCGCAATAAATTCTCTCTAAGTGACCGATAATGACCTTGAGGCTGCTCGGTGGTAAGCCAAGAATGCTCCCTGCGTTAAAAACCCGGTCCAGATCCTCTTTTCCCAGGCCAAAGTTGTCCAGTTCAAGCGTCGGGCGGTAGGTCCGCCTGTTTCTCACCGGATTGGTCTTGGTAAACAAATGACCCCGGGTCCTGTAACCGTTGATGAGCTCGATTACCTTGAATTCCTTGTAGACCTGCTCGGGAATCTCAACTTCATCATCTTCCTCTCCTTCCAGGCTGAAATCCGAGTTCGCCAGGTCGTATCCCTGGAAGAAACTTCTCCAGCTCGGTTCGACCTCATCGGGATTTTCCAGGTACTTCTGGTATAAGTCTTCAATAAAACCCGTATGTACCGTATTCAAAAAGGAAAACCTGTCCATGTTTACTATTCGTTCAAAAAATGAGAAATGAGTGACAAAAATAAGGGGTTTTGCGCGAATTGTTGTAAAAAAAATGATAAATATCACTTTTGATTATGGTCTCAATAAAACTCTGATCAGCCTATGATTCTCAGGGATTCAGGCAGTTTCGGGAGTTCTAAATACCCCAATAAAAAAAGAGTTGGAAAAATGCGAAAAATCATATTTTCGATTTGATTTTTTTCATACATTTGAATATTATTTAGAATTAGTTTAAATAAAAATAGTGATTGCGCAATGAGTCAGGCTTCCCACTACTACGTTTTTGACTACAACATGATTGATTTCAATGGGTGTTCAAGGAAGTCGAAATGTTGCAAGCGCTACAAGAAAAAAGGAAAGAGCAATTGTTCAGACTGCCCCAAATTGCAATTCTGATCCTTCATCTGGTACTTTTTTGAATTTCCTTCGGTAAAAAAAAGCGTATCTACGAACTAACAAACCGGCTATTCGTCCTAAGCCATTTTTAAAGCTTGCCTCTCATTATTACTTTGCGGCTCCCTGAGTGGGAGAACTTTTCCCCCGTAGGGATATCAATTAACCAAACTTTATTTACATGAAACAACTATTTACACTTTTGCTAATCGTGGTTATCTCGATAGGCAGCACCAATGAACTCCTGGCACAGGACGATTCTTTCACCCCGATGTGGGAGAGCTTTTACATTACTCCCGACAATACCAAATTAAAAGAACTTGGGGAAGCAATGGCCAAGCACAATAAAAAATATCACAGCGAAGAAGGCCCGCACCGGGCAGTGGTGTACAACGTGGTATCCGGACCCAACATGGGCAAGATGGTATGGCAGATGGGACCACTTAAGTTTGCTCATCTCGATTCAAGACCCAAAGGAGGAGGACATGACGAAGACTGGAGAGACAATGTCATGCCTTATGTCAAGAAACTGAGTCATGGTGAATACTGGGAGCAGGATATGGAACTGTCGAACACCGATATGATGGATGGAAATGTTGGCAGCACCCCGATCCTTCACATTCGCTTTCACGAAGTTGCGAAAGGCCACGGATACAGTGTCGATCACTTGCTGGACCAAATCAGCTCGACTATCAAAGCCATGGACGGCGACAACCCCTGGGGCGTTTACGACAATCAATTCCGTCAGGGATATCGAATTGGCAGACACCTGGCAACTGTGAGCTTTCTGAAAAACTATGCAGAATACGACGAGCCGAATACCTTCAAAGACACCTTCATCAAAGTTCATGGAGAAGATGCCTGGCAGCCCTTTATCCGGGGTATGGCAGATTCCATGTCGAACAGCTGGGATGAGGTCTGGGAATACAATGCAGCTCTAAGCGGAAACTAATCGACTGAAATTAAAATAGCGAAAAAAAAGAGGGACTTCCACATATTGTGTAAGTCCCTCTTTTCTTTTTAAGATCAGACACTTCAATTATAGGCCTTCAATTTTGTTCCAGATTTTGATCTCATCGTCCTCGCTGAGACCTTCCTTCACCTCTACCTGAATCCCATCACTGATGCCCAGGGTGATATCCCTTCTTTCGAACTCCTTTTCTCCCGTTTTAACTTCAACATAGGGTGATTTGGACTCGTCGTCAAACTGGACCAAAGCCTCTTTAATCGTAAGAACGCTGTCGGCCCGGGCCAGGATAATTGAAGCGTTGGCACTTAAGCCTGCGCGAATGAAGGTGCTATCCTGCTTCTGCAAAGTCCCCTTGATCTCGAACTGTATGGCTCCGTTTTCGAGTTTGCCCTTGGGTGCGATATAATCGAGAACAGCGTCAAAAGTTGCGTTTTCAATGGCTCCTACGGTGATTTCCAGAGGATAGCCCTCTTTGATCTTGCCCACTTCAGACTCATCCACCTTGCCTTCGAAAATCATGCGGTTGACGTCTGCCAGAGCGGCAATGGTCGTACCCTCATTGAAGTTATTGCTTTGAATCACCTGGTTCCCGACTTCCACCGGCAGTTCCAGGATCATACCGGGAACCGTGGATCGAATCAGTGTGTTGGCTGAGCTTCCCAAACCTTTGGTAGAGCCCGTCTTAACGATGTCATAGTTCTGGCGAGCCGCTTCGTAGGCCTGTTCGGCTTGTTTGAAGGTTACTTCAAAACGCTCCAGGTCCTGTTTCGAGATCACGCCTTTTTCGTACAGGCTTTTCTGACGATCGTATTTTCGTCTCTCATCATCCAGGGTGATCTTCGCCTGATCAATCGCATTTCGGGCCTGGTTCAAACTTGAAAGATTTGGGATCACCTTGATCTTGGCAATCAGGTCGTTGGCCTTAACAAGGTCGCCTGCTTCCACGTAAATCTCATCAATCACACCCGAGATATTCGGTTTGATCAGCACCTCCTCCATAGGAAGGATGCTTCCTGTGGCCACGGTCTTGTTCACAATGGATTGCTTCGAAGGTTTTTCCGTGTTGTAAACAACCGGATCCTCCTGGTTCTTGGAATACAGATAGTACATGGCACCTGCAAAGGTCACCGTGATGAATACCAAAGTTATTATGGTTACTGATTTTTTCATTTTCTATTGATTTCGTGCTTTATTTAGTTCTCTGCTCTTCTATTTTGATTTTTTTTACTTTCTTTTTACTCGGATCTCAAGGCGTCGACGGGTTTCAGTTTAATTGCGGTTTGAGCCGGGATCATTCCTGCCAGCAAGCCTGAACCTACCAAGATCACAAGCGCTGTAGTGACTACTCCCAGATTCACGCTCGGATTGGCAAACATATCTATCGGATCTACCATATCAAGCGCGTAGTTGATTCCGTAGATCAAAAAGGCCCCAAAAGCTATTCCGGCCATACCCGCTATAATGGTAAGAAATACGGATTCGGTCAGAATCTGAGCCCTTATCTTTGTAGGAGTAGCTCCGACAGCACGTCGGATGCCGATTTCCTTGGTTCTTTCTTTGACGACGATCAGCATGATATTGCTCACTCCAATCACGCCTGACAGCAAGACCAGGGTGCCGACAAAATAAGCGATCACCTTGAGAGCCATAAACAGGCTTTCCACTCGATTGTACTGCTCATACAGGTCAAAATGCCCGACAGCCCTATTATCCTCAGGATGTATCTTGTGGTTTTTTTTCACGATGTCAAAAATTTGACTTTTAATCTCGGTGAT
>JAHEHE010000010.1:49723-51003 GCA_024644725.1 Flavobacteriaceae bacterium
TTTGCCATCCCCTGGTAGGATTTCGTCACGGTTTGCGTCCACATGAACATGGTATTGGTGGCGATGTCGCCAAAGTCATTTTTGATTCCGTTTTCGAGACCTTTGCCCGCTGCCAGCAAGAGAATGAGAATAAAAATCCCCCAGAAGACTCCAAAGGCAGTCAGAAGCGTTCTGATCCAATTTGTGGTCAAAACCTCCAGTATTTCATTCCATCTGTCTCGGTTAAACATATCTGTCTATTTATTCGTCTCTTAATGCTTCTATGGGTTGTATATTCGCGGCTCTCCAGGCCGGAAAGAAGCCTGCAATCGCTCCAGCGGTGATCAAAACGAAGACCATGGTCATGGCAATCGAAAAATCGACCGAAGGATTCACAACGTAATCGACTTCGACGTTGGGACCTACTATTTCGAGAAGTCCCATACTCAAAATCAGTCCTGCAAAACCGGATACTGCCGTCACGAAGATTGATTCCTGAAGGATCATTCCCACAATCGACCAGGGTTTTGCTCCCAAAGCCTTTCTTATTCCAATCTCGCGGGTTCGCTCTTTTACAATAATCAGCATGATGTTGCTGACTCCGACGACCCCTGCTATGATTGTGCAGACACCGACAAACCAGAAAAAAAAGGCAATATTATCGGTCAGGGTGAAGAATCTTTTCGCTTCATCCTGAGAATTGTAGACGTTTATGGCGCTGTTGTCATCCGGAGCCACCATATGAGACTCCTGGAGATATGCCTTTATCTCGGCCGCAAATTGATTTGAAACCGCCACAGACTTGTCAAAGGTCTTCTCAGGTTTGATGGTAAAAGTCAGATTGTTAACTCGGTCCTGACCGTTGAAAACACTCTGGGCCGTTGTAAAAGGCAAAAAAACCGCATCTTCCTCTCTTTCACCTCCCGCATCGGAATACACACCGATGACCTTAAAGTTGATTCCATTGATTTGCACGTATTCTTCCATCGGGTCCTCAACCTCTTTGAGCAGTTCTTTGGCAACTTTCCCACTGATCACAATGACCTTGTTTTTTGAGTCAAGGTCAGATTGATTAATAAACCTGCCGGATGTCATGTACTGATTCTCTATCTGCTGGTAATTCGGATATACCCCCTGGATGCTGTAGGATACCGATTCCTTTTTGTAATTGATCGTCGTGCCCCAGGCTACTCGAAAAATTCCGGAACGAAACTCAATCTGATCCTTGAAGTTTTGGCTGATGTAGTCATAATTGTCATTCTTCATTCGAATCCTTCGACCCGGATTCAGCCCTTTGTATT